>NZ_CP043661.1:4800000-5105164 GCF_014217565.1 Kribbella qitaiheensis | reverse complement strand
TGCCGAGTTCGCGCGGCGCCCGGATCGCGTTCGAGAACGGTCCGCCGCGCGTCATCGACGGACCGTTCTCGGAGACCAAGGAACTGGTCGCCGGTGTCTCGGTGATCCGGGTCGACTCCAAGGAAGAGGCCGTCCGCTGGGCCCTCCGCTTCGCCGAAGCCGACCCCGGCACCGAAATAGACATCCTCGAACTCGCCGGCTGACTCCACCCATTTCACCCCGACAGGTTGACCGCGGCCCAGGAGGAGATGTCTTCGTGGCGGATGGCGGCGGCCATCAGATCCGGGAACAGATCCGGCGTACAGGCGAAGGTCGGAATGCCCAGGTCGGTGAGGGCGGCCGCGTTGTCCCCGTCGTACGAGGGCGTGCCTGAGTCGGCCAGTGCCAGCAGCGCGATCACCTGTACGCCGGACTCCACCAGCGACCGGGCCCGGCGCAACATCTCTTCCCGTACGCCGCCTTCGTACAGATCGCTGATCAGCACCAGCACCGTCTCGGCCGGCCGCGCGACCAGGCCTTCGCAGTACGCCAAGGCCCGGTTGATGTCCGTCCCGCCGCCGAGTTGCGTCCCGAACAGGACGTCGACCGGGTCGTCCAGCTGGTCGGTCAGGTCCACAACCGCCGTGTCGAACACGACCAGGCTGGTCCGCAGGGCACGCATCGACCCCAGTACCGCGCCGAAGAGACTCGCGTAGACGACCGACTCAGCCATCGACCCGGATTGGTCGATCGCCAGCACGATGTCGCGCTGGACGCTGTGGTTGCGCCGGGCGTAGCCGACCAGCCGGTCCGGCACGATCGTCCCGAGCGAGGGCGAGAAGTGCTTCAGGTTGGCCCGGATCGTCCGGTCCCAGTCGATGTCCGCGTGTCGCGGCCGCCCGGTCCGCCCGGCGCGATCGAGTGCGCCCGTCACAGCCGCCCTGGTCCGCTCGGCAAGGCGTTGCTCCAGCTCCGCGACGACCCGGCCGACCACTTCGCGTGCGGTCTGTTTGGTCTCCTCGGGCATCACCTCGTTCAGCGCGAGCAACGTGCTGACCAGGTGGACGTCCGGTTCGACCGCACCGAGGAGCTCGGGCTCCATCAGCATCCGGGTGATCCCGAGCCGCTCGACCGCGTCGCGCTGCATCACCTGGACCACCGTGCTCGGGAAGTAGCCGCGAATATCTCCCAACCAGCGCGCGACCCTCGGCGCGGACGAACCGAGACCGGCCGATCGCCGAGACCCCGACTCACCCGGCTCGGCGTCGTACAGGGCGGCGAGGGCCGCGTCGATCGACCTGTCGGCGCCGGACAACGTCGTAGCGGTCTCTGGTTCCGCTTCGCTGCCGAGCACGAGGCGCCAGCGCCGCATCCGCTCGTCCTCCACCATCACACCCCCAGCAATCGGGCCACGGCGGGCAGCACGGAGGCCGCCAGCTCCTCGTCCAAGTCGTTGTCCTCAGCAACCACCCGGACGCGACCGGCCGGTCCCAGTACGGCGGCTCGCGATCCGATCGAGCGGCGTTCGGGTGGCGCGAAGGTGCCGAACGTCCGGCGGAGCAGCGGCAGCACCTCGACGAAGTCCTCGTCCCGGATCCCGGCCAGCCACGAATCCACCAACGCCAGCAGGTGTTCGTCATGGATCAGCAGCAACCCACCGCCGGCCAAGAACCCTTCGATATAACCGGCCGCATCGCCGGTCGGCGTACCGGGGGTCAGCACCCGCCCGAGCCGGAGCCCGACCTCGCGGGACTCGACCCGTGACGTATCGAGCATCAACCGGGTCAACCGCCCGGCGATCAACGGCGGCACCGACGACCGATCGCTCAACCCCTCCAGCGTGGCCAGCCACTCGCGCCTGACCTCCGCCGGCAGCAACGCGGTCGCATCCTGTACGCCGTCGATCAGTTCGAGCACCTTCGCCGCGGCCTCCGGGTCGAGCCCATGCACTGTCCGGGCCAATCCGGCGCAGACTCGCGAAACCATCCGGCTCGCGACCGAGCCGAGTCCACCGGTGTCGCTACCGCGCACATCGCCGTACCGCGCGGACCGGGCCAACGCAGGCAGCGCCGCCATCAAGTGCCCGACGTCGGCGTCCTTGGCCGCCCGCGTATCCACCCCGGCCAGCAAAGCGGGCAAGGCGTCGGCGAGATCCGCGAGCAACGACCGCTCCAGCGCCGCGGTCACCGCGGCCAGAGTCGACGCTTCCTCGGCGACCTTGAGCATCGTCGTGGTCGCCGCGCCGAGCACCGTCGTACCGTGTGCGCCAGCGGCGACGAGGTCCACCTCCAGGCCCGGATCCCAGCTCAGCGTCCAGGTCTCACGGAACGTTCCCTGGTTGCGTCGCTCGTCCGCGGTCGGCACGCCCCAGTCGATGCCAAGGATTCGCAGCCGGTGCAGCAACCGGGACTTCTCCAAGTCGTTCGGCTTCCGCAGATCGAGCTCGACCACCCGCTCGACGGCGTCGCGCTTCATCCGCAGCCGACGCGCTTGGGCGGCCAGGTCCGCAGCTACCGGCGCCTGTGGAGTAGAAGCTGGTACTGCGCCCAGCAACTCACCGACCACGGCCTCTCGCGTCACCAGGTCGAGCAGTACGTCGTTGCCCCCGCACATGACCGCACGAGTCGCTTCGGTCACCTCGCTCAACCCCGCGAGGGGCCGTTCGCGCAGCGCTGCAAGGGTTTCCGCCAGTCGGACCGCCTCGATCACGTGTGCACTGGACACCGGCAGGTCCTCGGCCCGTAGTACCCGGGCTACCTTCGACAACCAGCGGGTGGTGATCTGGTCGGGCGCGGTGAACAGGTGGTGGTACCAGCCCGGCGAGGTCACCCCCGCGCCGTACCCACTGGCGCTGGCCAACCTGCCATGCGTCCACGGCACCCACGTACAGGCGACCTTGCGCTTCGGCAGACCCTTGAGAATCCGCTGATCATGTGTTGCCGGGGGCAACGGCAGTGTCAGGGCAGGCACGTGCCAGGCTCCGCAGACCACGGCGATCCGTTGGAAGCCTTCCTTCAACGCCTTCCGCAGCACTGTCCGCATGTAGGCCTCGCGCTGCGCCTCCCGACCGGTCGCCTCCTCACCAATGCGCAGTTCGCCCATCGCCTCGGCGATCACCGTGAACGGCTCGGCCCCGCTCCGCCGGTGTTCGATGACGTCGTCCCACCAGCGCTCGGGATCGTCGTAGCCGCCGGCGTTCGCCAACGTGGCCAGCGGATCCATCGACAACCCGCGCCGGCCGTCCGCTCCCGACGAGGCGAACTGATGTGCCGCCGGCAGATCACAGAACCGAACCGGTACTCCGGCGGCCAGCGCGTGCCGGATCGCCTGCCACTCCGGGCTGAACACCGCGAACGGCCAGAACGCCGCCCTGGTCGAGTCGTCGACCGCGTAAGCCAGCAACGCTACCGGCGGCTCCATCCCTTCCTCGGCGGCCAGCTCCACGATCTTGTCGGCCTCGGGCGGTCCCTCGATCAGTACGATGTCCGGCTGCATCTCGGCCAGCGCGGTCGCCAGCGCCCGCGCCGATCCCGGCCCATGATGCCTGATCCCGAACAGCTGCACCGGCCCGCGCGCCACAGCCTCAGTCGCTGCCTCGGGCTCGGGCTCGGTCACTGCCTCGGGCTCGGGCTCGGTCGCCGCCTCGGCTTCGGCTTCGGCTTCGGCTTCGGCTTCGGTGACTGTCATCCGCTGATTTCCCGGCAGGCACGGTAGAAGTCGGACCAGCCTTCCCGCTCGCGAACCACCGTCTCCAGGTACTCCGACCACACCACCCGGTCCGCCGACGGGTCCTTCACCACCGCACCGAGGATGCCGCCCGCCACGTCGTACGAGCGCAGCACTCCGTCGCCGAAGTGCGCGGCCAGCGCGAGTCCACCGGTCACCACACTGATCGCCTCGGCGGTGGAAAGCGTGCCGGACGGCGACTTCACCGCGGTCCGCCCGTCCTCCGTCCGGCCGGCGCGCAGTTCGCGGAACACCGTCACCACCCGGCGGATCTCGGCCAGCGCGTCGTCAGGCTGCGGAAGCTCGAGCGATGCGCCCAACTGCGAGACCCGGCGCGAGACGATCTCCACCTCGTCCTCGGCCGAATCCGGCAACGGCAGCACCACCGTATTGAACCGGCGGCGCAACGCGCTGGACAGCTCGTTGATCCCCTTGTCCCGGTCGTTGGCGGTCGCGATGACGTTGAAACCCTTGCGGGCCATGACTTCCGTGCCCAGCTCGGCGATCGGCAGCGTCTTCTCGGACAGGATCGTGATCAGCGCGTCCTGGACGTCGGACGGCATCCGGGTCAGCTCCTCGATCCGGGCGATCTTCGCGTCCGCCATCGCCCGGAACACCGGACTCGGCACCAACGCGGCCTCACTGGGGCCTTGGGCAATCAGTTGCGCGTAGTTCCAGCCGTACCGGATCGCCTCCTCGGCGGTGCCCGCGGTCCCCTGCACCAGCAAGGTCGAGTCGCCACTGATCGCCGCCGCGAGATGTTCACTGACCCACGTCTTCGCCGTTCCCGGTACGCCGAGGAGCAGCAGCGCGCGATCCGTCGCCAGTGTGGCGACCGCGACCTCGACCAGCCGCCGCGGTCCGACGTACTTCGGGGTGATCTCCACATCCCCCGCGGTCCCGCCGAGCAGGTACGTCACCACGGCTGCCGGCGACATCCGCCACGCCGGCGGCCGGGCCCGGTCGTCCGACGCGATCAGCGCGGCCAGTTCGTCGGCGTACTCGTCCTCGGCATGCGGCCGGAGTACCTCAGTCATGACAGCTCCTCGTACATCTCACGGCGGAAGATCAAGGTCTCGACGAGACGCAGCCGCCAGGTGTCTTCCTCACCTGTCGGTTCGCGAGTGATCGGATGGTTCAGTACTTCGGGCGGTACGGCGCGGGCCGCGATGCTCGCCAATCGCGCCCAGTTGCGGGCGGAGCCGGCCTTCTCCAGCAGGTCGAGCACCATCGCGCCGAGCGGCGCGGGCCACGGTACGGGCAGGCCGCCGACCAGCTCCGCGAGGTCGATCCGGGCGCGCAGTCCTTCGAGCGCTGGCACCCATTCGTCCTCGGGCAGCACTCTCAGCAACTCGGCGATCCTGTTGCCCGTAGCCGCATCTGCCTGCAACAAGGCTCGGGCCCAATCGAGGTTCCGCTCGCGCACTGCCGCTTCGGACCAAGCCACTTGCAGTACCTCGGGCGCGCAGCCTTCGACGGCTAGCTGGAGGTACGACGGGTCGGCGGTCGCGAGCGGCGCTGCGGCGAGGAGCTGCCGCAACCACCAAGCCCGCTTGCCGATTCCCTCCTGCGGTTGCGGATCGATCCCGTCCCGCTGCATCGACGCGTCCACCTGCGACGGCAAGGTCACGGCGAGAACGCCCTGGCTGACGGTCAGGTGCGACCACACTCGCGCCGCCATCCGTTCGCCGTACTGCGAACCAGGCAGCCGCGCGAGCAAGGTCGCCGCGG
The DNA here is from genome assembly GCF_014217565.1 of Kribbella qitaiheensis. Classification (NCBI taxonomy): domain Bacteria; kingdom Bacillati; phylum Actinomycetota; class Actinomycetes; order Propionibacteriales; family Kribbellaceae; genus Kribbella; species Kribbella qitaiheensis. The sequence continues at coordinate 5,099,728 of NZ_CP043661.1, read as the reverse complement.
CTCGGCGGACCTCCTTCGACCGGTCGTCGAGCGCGGTCTCGAGAAACTCCTCGTCTGCCAACGACAGCTCACTGGTCAACAACGTCAGGAACTCGACCCGGGTCGCCGCGACCTCAGCCGGCCAGACCTCGCGGAGCGCTTCGAGCGCGGCGGCCGGGTCTCGGCGACGCGACTCGCGGAACCAGCTCCGGCGCTGGATCGCGTTGCCGTGTGTCCAGATCTCCGTGTTGTTGCTATCAGCAACCGCTTCGTGCAGGAACCGCCATTCGGGGTTGAGGTCGGCGAGCCAACTCGCGCGCCTGCCCGCTGCCTTCACCACCAGCGGCCTGTACTCCGAGCGCCCGCGAGCGTAGTCGGCCAACGCCGGCAGGTGTTCCGGCGGCACACCCCAGCCGCGGGCATCGGCCGCTCGCAACCACTCGCCGAGCGCGGCCGTCTGGAACCCGCCCAGCATCGCCGCCAGCCGCCGGATCGCAACGCGGCGAGGCAGTGGCCTGTCTTCTCCTGCCGCTACCGGGAGCGGCTCCAGACCTTCGAGTGGCCTCCGCCCAGCTCGCTGATAGACCGTCGCCAATGCCGCCGCATCCAGCAGTCCCCCCTCGCCTACCTGCTCCCGGATCACCTCCGGCAACTCGTCGAAATGCGCCGGCCGCCGCTCAGTCCCAAGCAGCGCCGAACTGACCAACCCATCCCAGCCCCTCACGAGAGCACGACCGGGCGGTCGGTGTGCCAGCAGGTCATGGGTTTGAAGCCGACTCTGTTCCATTCCCCGGCGACGGTGATCGGGTCGCCGGCTGAGACTGCGAGCAGCTTCCAGGGATCCACACCGGGCAGCAATTCCAGCCCGCCCGTCTCGTCAACAAGGGCCCAGCCGTCACCGTTCCGCGCCGGACGCACGTCGGCCAGCACCAACGGCCAGCGCTCGTTCCACGGATCGGCCGCCAGCGATTCGACGTACGAAGCCAGAGCCTGCTTCGCGGTGAAGCCGCCAGGGCGAGGGCCGGGCAGGCGTGGCGCCGATTGGGTGAGCAGCGCGCGCATCGGCAGGACGCCAGGGTAGAAGGACAGGGCGCCGGGGACGAGCTCGCCGGGACGGGCCGGGAGCGGATCGAGTTGTCGACCGCCCGCGGCGAAGTTCAGGATCAACGCGAGCCGCCCGGTCGACGCGCCGCGCAACCACAGGCGCCGTACGGTCAGGTGGTCGTCCGGCTCGATCACCCGGCCGAGCACCAGCCAATCGTCCTCGACCTTCTCCCCTTCGGCCAGCACCCGCGCGGTCTCGACGGTCCAGCCGATCCGCGACTGCACGGTGTCCGCCACGGAGGGCGGCAACTCGGCCAGGCGCGAATGAGCCGACACGGTGAGGTGGATCAGCGACAGTTCCTCCAGCAGCTCGCCCGGCCAGCCGTGGCCGCGACCGACCACACCGGCCGCCCGGCGTACGGCGCCTGCGACGCCTGGCGCCTGCGCGTCCACCATTCGCGCGGCGAGGCGGCTCAGCTCGGCATACCCACGTTGCTCGAACCCGCTCAGCCCCTGCCGCACCTGGTCGTCCAGCCAACCGCGGAGCTCAGCCATCCCGCCCGCGACCCGCTCGGTCCGGCGCACCACCCGCTGCTGCGCCGCCAGCGGATCGACGACCTCGCCCGGCTTCTTCTCCGCCCGCTCGGCCGCCCGGTCGGCTTTGCCTGCGCGCTCCTCGATCCACTCGGTCGCCCAGGCCGGCTCGCTGGCTGCGGCGAGCCGGTCCGTGGACCAGAGGAGCAGGAGCCCGAGCGCGTGCTTGCAGGGGAACTTCCGGCTCGGGCAGCTACAGCGATACGCGGGGCCGCTCAGGTCGACGATCGTCTGGTACGGCTTCTTCCCGCTGCCCTGGCAGAGCCCCCAGACAGCCCGCTCCGAACTGCCCTGCTCCGACCACTTGGCTGAATTCGCCTGGCCCTGCCCCGCCTTGGCCGAGGCAGCGTCGGACGCAAGCGCCAGCACCCGCTCCACATCCCAAGGCCCCACCGCCGACCCGCCTTCCCACCACAGCCGTTGCCCGCAGAGCATCCCACCCCCGGCCGACAATCCCCCGAAGCGGGTGGACCGCCAACACTCACCATCGGCTCACCGAGCCGGCCTCCACCGCTCAGCGAGCACCGGTTCCACGCTTGGGAGCGCCCTTGGTGAGTGTTGGCGGTCCGGCGACTACCCGAAGGCCTGGCGGTCCTGCTCGTGTGCCGGGTAGCCGTTGCCGTGCTCGACGTTGGCGTCGTGGTCTGCTCGGCACTCCGTACTGATCAGACGCAGCCTCACCCGGACCATTTGGTTGCAGCAGCCAACAATACGGGCAGGTGTCTTGATTTGAGACACCCACTGCCGGGGAACGCGGTTTCCACGTACCATCTCAACCTGTTGAGTAATCAACAAAAGCCTCGGCGGTGCTGTCAGGGCCCGCCGAGGCTTCTTCGTTCCCTAGCGGGCTGATCCCAGGAAGGATCAACATGCAGCCGCTGCGCCGCGAGCGTGAACGACCGCTCGTGCGCCACCGCCACGAAGTACTCCAACTGCCGCAACTCCATGGCGAGAGTCTGGCAGGCGGAGCTACCGGGCTGGTCGAGGAAGCGTCAGGCGGTACGGACGGACTGCTGGTCGACCCAGACCAAGTGGCCGTGGTGGCTGACCAGTACTTCGTCGGCGCGGTGGGTCAGGGCCTGACCGGCGATCCAGCGGCCGCCGATGCGGACCTGGACGTCGACGGGCCTGGCAGTGGGAGTGGCAACAGGCATGGCACTCGACTTCTTGACAGGGGCGGCAACGGATTGATGGCGTCGGGCTGCTTTGCGGGGGTGGTGCAGTTCGGTCATATTCGTCCTCGGCAGGGACCGCAGTCGTCGACGCATCGAACGCCGGCTGGCTGCTCAACCAAAGGCCACCTTACAACCGGTCACCGGCCCGGACCCAGCGGTAACTCGAACTGTCCGATGCTCGGTATCACCGATGGAATCCTCAACCAGGTAAGGACTTTCGAACTGTTCATCCGTAAGTAGAGTTCAAGCCCCCCAGAAGTTGCTGACCCGTCAGCCCTAGACCGGGATCTGCTGCAGGGCCCAGCCATTGCCGTCGGGGTCGCTGAAGAAGACGAAGCTGCCCCAGGGGAACTCCTGGATCTCCGACACCTCCACCCCGCGCTCGACCAGCCCGGCCCGCGCCTCGGCCACGTCCGCTACCACGATCTGCAGCCCCCGGACCGACCCCGGCTCCGCCTGTGGCATCCCGGTCCCGATGGCGATCGAGCAGGCCGACCCTGGCGGAGTGAGCTGGACGAAGCGCAGTTCGTCGGTGACCTGATGGTCGTGGTCGGCGTGGAATCCGGCCTTCTCGGTGTAGAACTCCTTGGCCCGATCCACATCCGCCACCGGCACCGACACCAGTTCGAGCTTCCAATCCATCGTTGCCTCTCCGTCGCTTGGCGTGACCGGTACTGGGTACCGGGCCAGTAAGTCAACCACGGGAGACACCATGACGACGCACCCTTCGGCCGTCCGGCAGGACGGCCACCGAACCGGCCAGGACGAGCAATTCGGTGCCTTGGTGGCCCAGATGAGTAGCGATGTGAGCCGACTGGTTCGCGACGAGCTCCAGCTCGCCAAGGCGGAGTTGAAGGACAAGGGCAAGGAAGCCGGGATCGGCATCGGCCTGTTCGGGGGTGCCGGCACCGTCGCCGTCTACGGCGTCGGCGCGCTGGTGGCGGCCGCCATCCTCGGCCTCGCGGCCGCGGTACCGGCCTGGTTGTCGGCCTTGCTGATCGCGCTGGTTCTGTTCGCGATCGCCGGCGTGGCCGCGCTGCTCGGCAAGCGACACGTCAGCCAGGCGACTCCGCCGGTGCCGCAGCAGGCGGTCGAGGGAGTTCACGAGGACCTGGAAGCGCTCAAGGGCCACGAGCCGGAAGGCAGGAAAGTTTCATGACCACCACGAAGGACACCCAGCTAAGCGAGACGGAAGCGCTGCGGGCTGATCTGCAAATGACCCGGCAGCACCTGGCGGACACCGTCCAGGAACTCAGCTACCAACTGAACTTCCCGCGCAGGATCAAGGAGTCCGCCGCCAACGCCGGACACCGCGCAGCCGAGGTCGCAGGCACTGCCGGACACCGCGCAGCCGGCGTTGCCGGTACTGCGGGTCAGCGGGCCAAGCAGGTGCCTGCGCTCACCCGGCAGCACCCGCGCGCCGTCGCTGCCATCGGCGGCGCGGTCGCGCTCGGTGTCGGCGCCGCTGCCTGGATTGCGGGGCGCGGCAAGTGAGCAAAGCCGCCAAGATCGCCTATCGCCCGTTCGGCCTGATCTCCGGTATCGCCGGCGGACTGGTCGCCGGCGCCATCTTCAAACAGGTCTGGCGCCGGATCAGCGACGAGGACGACGCCCCGGACGCGCTCCAGTCGGAGTATCCGTGGCGCCAGCTCCTCCTCGCCGCGGCACTTCAAGGTGCCGTGTACGCCGTGGTCAAGGCAGCCGTCGACCGCGGCGGCGCCAAGGCGTTCGAACGCTGGACCGGCGAATGGCCGGGAAACTGATCGTGCCCTAGGTCACCCGAAAAGTTGAATAAAAGAAAGCCTTTCGGGCACTGGGGTAGAGCAAGTGCTGGTGACCAGGCCCCGATGTTGAGCAGACAGCATCGGGGCCACCGGCATGTCCGGAGCCTTCCCCCGTTACCCCGCGGTCCGGGCGTCTTTTGTGCACCGGCTGAGCACTCCGCGTCCCGGAAGGCGCTCACCGGATGCACAAAGGCCGTCAACCAACGCGTGCACTCCTCGCTTTGTGCACAGCCGGAGTATGCGATCGGCCCCCGAACACTCAGCCGGTGCACAAAGACATCCAACCGCGGGCAACCCGGGGCCGGGCGCATCCCAGCGGTCTTGGGGCGAGCCAATCTCCCCAATCACGCTCCGCGTGACCTGACCAACCCAGAGGGGCACCCGGGCGGCGCCCTCACGCAGTGTCGACAGCTGAATCACGTTGGGTGTGCTGAGGTCTCGACGGCCGGCGCACAAGCGCACTAACGTCACATTCTCCGGTTGTCACGGCAGGTAGGAAGGTTCCGCAAGCGTCATGGACGTCGATCTACGACTGGTCCGGTATTTTCTCGTCATGGCGGAGGAGCTGCATTTCACCGCAGCGGCCCGTCGGCTCTACGTCTCCCAGCCCGCGCTGAGCAACCAGATCCGGCGCCTCGAGGCCCAACTCGGCGCCCAGCTGTTCGAGCGCTCCCCACGTGGCGTGTCGATGACGGCAGCAGGCGATGCCTTCCTTCCGCACGCGCGAGGAGCGCTCGCCGCGATCAGGTCCGGGGTCGCCGACGCGACCGCCGCCGCGGGACGGGACCAGGTCCTACGTATCGACGTGCTGCAGACCGATCTGGCGACACCGCGTGCCGTGCTGGCCAGGCTTCGCGACCGCCTGCCGTCGCTCCGGCTCGAGGTGAGCAGCCGCGGCACTCGCGACCAGGAACGTCGCTTGCTCAGCGGTGAGCTCGATCTCGCGCTGTGCGGTTCCACCGCGCACTGCCCGGAGGGAGTGGTCCAGCGGCTCATCCGGCGCGAGGCGCTCGGCGTCGCGCTGCCCGCGGATCACCCGCTCGCGACCGCCGACGCAGTCGCCGTACGGGAACTGACCGCCGAGACGCACTATCTGCCCCGGGACGACTTCGCGCCGGAGTGGAACGAGTTCATCCTGTCCTGCTGCCGTACTGCGGGATTCACCCCGCGCCGGCATCCCGCGAGCACGGATGGAACCAGTTCCGCGCTCGAACTGGTCAAGGCAGGCGAGTGTGTCGCGGTCGGGCTGCTCTCCACGCCACATCCCGCCGGAGTCGTCGTCCGTCCGCTGGCTGCCGGTGTCCCACCCTATGGATGGTCACTGCGCTGGCGTGATTCGGCCCGGACACCGGTTGCCGCTCTGGCAGCGCTTCGTAACCTTGAGTAGTTCTTCACCTTTGCCCGGCCACGTTTTCCCTTGCTACACAGTGTTTCCGTCCTGTCACGACCCCTGCGGGTTGGTGACGGTCGAAAGTCGGATGCATAACTTCGGCTCCGATAGGGTAGAACTGACTTACAGATATTGACCGCGGTCCAGACATGTGCCGCGCCGTGACTCATAGTCGCGAGGTCAAGAATCATGGTTACCGTACTTGCCAGCAGCACCGTCGACGAGCAGTCTGCACCGAACGATCCGAAGCAGCGCCGCGACAGAGCCACCCGGTCCCTTCTGGACCAGCGGGCCGGCTCCACGAACGAAGAAGAGCGTCAGTCCCTGCTCGAGCAGGCGATCGAGCTCAACCTAGGGATCGCCCACAGCATCGCGAGCCGGTTCCGCGGCCGCGGAGTCGAGGCCGACGACCTGGACCAGGTCGCCTATCTCGGCTTGCTGAAAGCGGCCCGTAGCTACCGTCCCGACACGGAGACGCCGTTCCTGGCGTACGCCGTACCGACTATCCGCGGTGAAGTTAAACGGTACTTCAGGGATTGTTCCTGGACCGTTCGCATCCCGCGCCGGCTGCAGGAACTGCAGGGATCCATCGCCGCCGCGCGTCCGCAACTCGTCCAGGACCTGCAGCGCGATCCGACCCTGGCAGAACTCGCCGAGGCGATCGGCGTCCAGGTCGGCGACGTCGAAGCGGCCATCGCCGCCGACGGCTGTTTCTCCGTGCTGTCGCTGGACCGTCCGATGGACGGCGATTCGACAGCCAGCCTGGCCGACACGATCGCGGACGAGGAAGATTCCGCGTTCGAGCGGACCGAGGCGGTCGCCGTCCTCGAGCCGGTACTGAACGACCTGGCACCGAGAGAACGCAAGATCCTCGAACTGCGGTTCGTCGAGGGTCACACCCAGGCGGACATCGGTGCCGAGATCGGCGTCAGCCAGATGCAGGTCTCCCGCCTGCTGCGCGGCATTCTCGACCGGCTGCGCGATCAGATCGAGCCTCCCACCGCTGCCGCGGCCTGACCGCCCTCCCGGTCAGCGCGGCAGTGCCCTCCCCGCGGGTGGTCCGCCGTAAGCTTGTCTGTGCGACGGACCACCAGCGGAAGGTTCTTGGATGCCTGCGGCCCCTATCTTCGTCGTGCAGTTGCATGACGCGAGACGGCTGCACTACGACCTCAGGCTCGAGGTCGACGGTGTGCTGAAGTCCTGGGCCGTACCGCGTGGTCCTTCGCTCGATCCGACCGTGAAGCGGCTCGCCGTCTTCACCACCGACCACTCGATCGAGTACGCCGAGTACGAGGGCGTGATCGAGGGCAGCCAGTACGGCAGTGGCGCGGTGATCGTCTGGGACGCAGGCGTCTACCAGAACCTCACCGCGGACAAGCAACGGCTGGTCGACCCTGCCACCGCGATCGATCGCGGTCATTTCAAGTTCCGACTCCAGGGCGTCAAGCTGGCCGGCGTCTTCGCGCTTACCCGCACCGAGCGCGACTGGCTGCTCGTCAAGGTCCGCGACGACGACGCCGATCCGCTGCTCGACCTCACCGTCACCGAGCCGCGCTCGATCCTCAGCGGCCTCACCATCGAGGAAATGGCCGCTACCGAAAGCTGAGCCGCAGCAGCGCTGTCACGACGATCCCGTCCGCGACAGCCACCAGCATCGGGACCTTGGCCAGGCACAACCCGCCGGCCGCGCCCACTCCGGCCAGCTTCGTCCAGTCCACTTCATGCCAGCCCGGACCACCGAGCTGGGTGACGATCAACCCCGCGAGCAGGACTCGTCGACGAAAGGCGTTATGTCTTCGCGACAAGGCTCATGAATGGGTCCGTTCGTAGTGCCGCTTCGCCCTGGCCCGGTTACCGCAGTCCCCGGAACTGCACCAGCGTCGCGACTTGTTCTTGCTCTGGTCCAGGAACAGCCAGCCGCAGTCGTCGTCCTGGCACTCGCGCAACCGGGTCAGGTCTTCGCGCTCCAGCAACCTGGCGGCCGACAACACCAGCGCGGTAGCGAGGTCGCCGGTCTCCCAGTCGAGCAGCCGTACCAGACCGGCGCCGGGCGGCTCCGCCACAGCCAGCGCCTCGACGACCAGCCGGCGCAGCGCTTTAGCCTGTTAGGCAAGGTCGCGCGTATCGCCCGAGCGTCGGTTCGGGTGGGTTACCAGGTGTCGACGTGCAGGATGTCGTCGAGCGGCTGACGCGGAGCCGGCTTGAAGGTGTCGCCGGTGTAGTAGGCGGTGGGGAGCAGGACTGACTGGCGGATGTCCTCCGGCAGCCCGAGCAACTCGGAGATCTCCTGCTCGTAGGTCATGTGCAGCGTCGTCCACGCCGTACCCAGGCCGCGCGCACGAGCGGCGAGGCAGTAGTTCCAGGCGGCGGGCAGGATCGAGCCCCACAGGCCGGCCTGGTTGCCCGCGCCCAGCGACTTCGCTTGCAGGCAAGGGATCAGCAGGACCGGCACCTGCCCCATCCGCTCACCCAGGTACGCCACACTCGACCCGACCCGCTGCTGCACCGGCGCCCGCTCGGGATCATCGGCGTACAGCCGTCCTGCCGCGCCCGAGGACTCCAGGTACGCGGCGACCGACCGGCGGTAGTACTCACCGATCGCGGCCCGCTTCTCCGGGTCCGTGATCACCAGCCAGTGCCAGGTCTGCCGGTTGCTGCCGGACGGAGCCTGGAGCGCGATCTCGATGCACTCCTTGATGAGCTCCATTGGCACCGGCCGGTCCAGGTCCAGCCGCTTGCGGACGGTCCGGGTGGTGGTAAGCAGTTCGTCTGGGGTCAGGTCGAGTGTGGTCACCTGCTCAGTTTGTCAGCACACGTACGTCGAAATGGGGTGGACCTTCTCGCAGTACCGGACGTGCAGGTGGTTGTCGTGCGCGGGCCAATTGGCAGTCAGGCCCTCGTTGATCAGGGTCGGGTCGTTGAACCAGATGAACTTGACGTGGCCGGGAGCCGCTGCCCGGACGGCCTGGACCAGTTGGCGGGTCGCGGCCCGGTCGTAGGTCGACGACTCCCAGGTGATTCGACCCGCGGTGCATTGGGCGTTGTCGGTGCGGATCGGCCAGATGTCGATGTCCATGCCGTTGTCATGGCTGGCATGGCCAGGGATGTCGCCGCCGTGCTCGAACCCGGCGTCGCCGTACCCGACCTTGCCCTGGTTCGTGCTCGCGAAGGAGCGGGTCGCCGCCTCCAGTTGCGCCACGGCGGCCGCGGCGGCCCAGTTCGCGGCGGTGCCGTTGCCGTCGGGGTCCTGGTCGCAGAGGTTGGCGGTGAAGTCCGGGTAGTCGTAGTGCCAGGCGAGGTTGCGCCAGCTGATCGGCCCGACGATCCCGTCCGCGCCGATGCCCGCGTGCGACTGGAACGAGACGACGGCGTCGCGCACCGCAGTACTGAAGACGCCGTCGACGGGCAGGCTGAGACGACGCTTGGCATTCAGCTCGACCTGGAGCGCCTTCACGGCGGCACCACTGTCGCCGGAGCGGATGGTCGGGACGAGAGCGCCCCAGGTGGCCGGGCCGACGATGCCGTCGGAGGCGAGGCCCTTGGCGGCCTGGAACGCCTTGGCAGCGGTCACGGTCGAGGCACCGAAGACGCCGTCGGCGGGGTTCGTCTGGCCGCTCTGCTGGAGCAGGTACTGAATTGCCAGTACGTCGGCACCGCGGTTGCCGCTGCTCTGCGTCGGGAAGAACGCGTTGGCGTAGGCCTGCGCGGTGGCCGGTATCCCGCCGACCAGCAGGACCACCGCCGCCAGGGCGGGGCCGAGTCGTTTCAGGGAGGGTCGTCGTTTCAAGGAGGGCACGGTGGGGCTCCATTCGGGGCGGTGAGTGGTTCCGTGAGTAGTTTTCCTCTCGGCGCCACTTTCCGGCAGAATTTTCCCCGCCGCAAGTACTCAGCCCTCGCCGGGCCTCACTCGAACGGCGACGGATCTCCCGCGCCGACCCGGACGACCTCCGGGACGTCTTCGGAGAAGTCGATGACGGTGGTGGGCTCGGTGCCGCAGTCGCCCGAGTCGACGACCGCGTCCACCTGGTGATCGAGCAGTTCCTTGATCTCCCAGCCCTGGGTCATCGGCTCCTCCTGGTCGGGGAGCAGCAGCGTGGTCGACAGCAGCGGCTCGCCGAGCTCCCCGACCAGGGCCTGGGTGACGACGTGGTCGGGGATCCGGACACCGACCGTCTTCTTCTTCGGATGCAGCAGCCGGCGCGGGACTTCTTTGGTGGCCGGCAGGATGAACGTGTAGCTGCCCGGGGTCGCCGCCTTGATCGAGCGGAACACCGCGTTGCTGATGTGCACGAACTGCCCGAGCTGGGCGAAGTCCTGGCAGACCAGCGTGAAGTGGTGCCGATCGTCGAGCTGCCGGATGCTCTTGATCCGGTCGATGCCGTCCTTGTTCCCCAGCGCGCAGCCGAGCGCGAAACAGGAGTCGGTCGGGTAGGCGATCAGGCCGCCGCCGCGGACCAGCTCGACCACCTGACCGATCGCGCGCTTCTGCGGATTCTCCGGATGAACATCGAAATACCTGGCCATCCCCAGACCCTAGCGTCCTGACCTCCCCAAGCTGAACTGCGTCCGAAGGGGTGTGGGGCAAGACCCTCGCCTCTTCGGACGCAAGGGCTATTTTCGTTTGAGGAGGGCGAGAGCGGTGGCGAAGGCACTGTCGCGACCGGCGGCGAACTCCGCCGGGGTGAAGACCGGCCTGCGGACGTCCGGCGGGATGCCGGGGCCGTCGAAGGCCTTCCAGTCCAGGGTGCGGAACTCCTCGTTCGGGAGGATGTAGTCCCAGCCGTTCGGCAGGGTGCGCTGAAGGGTGTCGGAGAAGACGCCCTGGGTGTTCTGCCCGACCCGGACCGGTCGCGGCGAGCGGTTCATCATCGCCTGGGTGAAGGTCTCGCCCGCGCTCATCTGCGAACCGCCGGTGAGGATCACCATCGGACCGGCGTACCGGGGTCCTTGGCCCGGCTGTACGAAGAGCGGCTGCGGCGTGGTGAAGGACGACGCGTCCCGCGGGTCGTTCCGGGCTCGCTTGAAGTAGGCGAAGAACGGCTTGTCCGTCAGCCGCGCCGCGACATCCAGTGCGAGCTGGTCGGATCCACCGCCGTTGATCCGCAGGTCGAGGATCAGCCCACGGAGGTTCGCGGCGCCGGCCAGCGCCTGGTCGAGGGCCTGGTTCAAGGTCTTGCGCTCGGCGTTGTAGTCAGGGATGTTGCCGTAGCCGAGGAACGCGATCACCCGCAGGTAGCCGATCCGTCCCGGCAGGTCGGCGTACCCGATCCGGTCATTCGCGTACGACGTGTAGGTGCTGCCCTTGAGCGCGGTGCTCTCGATGTACGGCCGCAGCTTCGCTTCGAGCTCCTCACTCGGGAAGGTCGTCCCGGGCCGTACGCCGCCGTACTCGAACTTCTCGTCCGGGCTCCGGATCGCGGTGTGCGCGTCCCCCAGCGGCCGGATCATCGAGGCGAGCAGCTCGAACAGCGCGTCGTCCGGCATCCCGGGCTTGACCTGCGGCCGGTACTTCGTCCGTACCGCGCGCCAGTCGATCCCCTTGGCCCGGAAGAACGGGTAGTTCTCGGCATAGTCGGTCCAGAACTGGTCGAATACCGCGAGGGGTCCGGTCGGAGCCGGCGCAGTACAGGTGGAGGGGAGTTTGGCCAACCGGCGAAGGTGTTTGTCGCCGACATCGCCCTCGACATGCAGGAGGCCTCGATCACGGGTCACCTTGACGGTGAAGGCCTGCTCCCCTTCGGCGGTGAACCGGTTGCCGTCCTGCTCGTAGGCGGTGGGCGTCGTACAGCTGATGCTGGTGGTCGGGTAGAGCTGTGCCTTGCCATTGTCGACGGCAAGGATCAGGCCGTAGCCCTCGGTCTGCCACACACCATCGATCGTGATTGCCGCCGTCGCGGCCAGCGGCGCGGAGAGCGGAGCGGCGACAAGTCCGGCAGCGAGACCGACGCCGATCAGGAGCCGGCGGGCAGGTCGGAACGTCTGTGAGTCCATACCCGCAACCCTCGACCGCCCGCCGCCCGCTCACCAGGGAGCAAAGTCCCCCACCGGGGGTAGGACAAGATCTACCTGGCCAGCCCGACAGTGGCCGCCGTGACCACGAGGTTCTCCTTATAGCCGCCTTTGCTCCGGTCATAAGAACCGGTGCAGGTAATCAATATCAATCGGTGATCACCCGTTTGATTGAATGCGCCGCTGGTCGTCGCGAGTGCATTCTTGGGAACTGACATCACCGACGAAATCCGGTACCGCGCGGTGTGTCCCGAGCCCTGCAGCACCACCACTTCGCCGGGTTTGACCTGCTTCAACCGGACGAAAAAGCCGATACCTTCCGTGGCCGAGTCGACATGGCCGGCCAGCACCACAGACCCGAACGGATCGCCCGCCTCGGCGCCGCCGTCCCACCAGCCGACCCGCTGGACATGCTCAGGCACCACTAGCTTGCCGCTCACCGTGCTGGCCGGTTGCACCTTCGCGCGGTGACCGCCGGGCAGCACCACCTCGGTCGGCACGAACCGGATCCGCTGGCTCGCGGCCGGCGTGCCGACCCTTCCGGGCACCCCCGACGGCGGCGCCGACTGTTCACCAGCCGGTACGCCGCCGGCCTCGCCAGGAGTCGGAACTGCTTGGTCGACCTGTGCGGCACACCCCTCCAGGGCCAGACAGGCCAACAGCAGTCCGAGCAGGATGCCCCTCAGCGACGCACAACCTTCCGTATGGTCAGCAACGACGCGCCCACCAGCAGCAGGGCGACCAGTGCGATCGGTGCCACCGGCGACTGCTCGCCGTTCACCAGCCCGGCGGCCTGGCCACCGGTCCCCGTGTTCACCAGGTTCGGCCGGTCCGACCCGGCGCTGGGCAGCCGCAGCGACGTCACCGTGACGTTCATCGTCTTCGAGTTCGGCTCACCGATCGCGAACACCCGGGTCAGATAGCCCGCTTTGACTGGTAAAGCCAGCGGCCCGAGAATGACCGGTGAGGTCGCGCCGGCGGGCACGATTTCGACCGAATAGGTACCGGCCGGTACGACTACGTCGAGTGATTCCCCGTTCGCCACATTCGCGAACAGGACCTTGCCGTTGACCCGGATGTCGGCCGGTCCGACCGCGGCCGTATGCGCGACCCGGAGCGCGGCTTTGTCCTTCGGGATACCGGTCAGCTTGTTCGCATAGGTGGTGATGACCGGTGCCGCCGTCGGCGCGGCCGGCCGGTGGACGACCACATCGAGGTTGCTGTCAGCACCTACCGTGACGACCCGCTCGATCACCACCTTGCCGCCTTCGCGCGCGGTCACTTTCCGCTGTCCGGCAGCCACATCCAGCGGACCGACAATCTCGGCCGCCTTCACCCCGCGAGCCACCGTCCTACCGTCGACCGAGATGTCGAGCGACCGGCCCGGCAGCCCCTGGATGACGTGCAGCACTCCCTTGCCGGCCGCATCAGCCGGTACGGCGAGCAACGCCGTCGCAGCGGCGATCATCACCGCGAGCGCCAGCGAAATTACCCTACGATAATGCGGACCTCGGCTTCTCGAAATCATCGCCTTGATATTCGATGACGTTTCGGCGACCCTCCGGAATGATCCGAATACGCTCCGTTCCCGCATTTCATACCCCCTCAGAAATGACATTCCGAAATATTGGCATGCTCCAATTCCGGCGTATCGTATGCGGAAGTCGATCCGGCCACCAGAGGTAGTGGCCGGGTCTTTGGGGGGCGATGTCCGATGTCCATGCTCAAAGGACTTGCACTGGTAGCGCTGGCACTGGGGCTCAGCGCTACCGCCGCATGCTCAGCCGAGAACAGCGCGCCGACCGCGCCGAGTCCCGGACCGCTGGCCAACGGCGGCGGTTCCGCGTCGGTCCAGGCACCACCGACCCCCGAGGGGCCGGGGCTGACGGCACCGGGGATCCGGCTGGCCGCAGTACCGAGGGGTGACGGAAGCTTCGACATCACTGAAGACGTGGTCGTGCGCAGTGCTGTCGCCACCTTGCCGCTGCGGCTGCCTGACTCCGGTGAGGAACTGCCGGGGATGATGATGCCGACCAAGCCGCAGGTGAGCAGTCTGACGGTGCTGGCGGACGGCGACCCCGTTCCGGTGAATCAGGCCATGGTGAGCGGCTCCCAGGAGCTGCCGATGATCACGTCGCCAACCAAGTTCAAGCTGACGTACCGCCTCAGCGGGTCGGTGGTTCGGCGGGTCCCGTCGAGCACGGGACGCGCTTCGGCCGCGATCAAACCGCTCACGGCCGACGTCGACAGCACCTTGCCGACCGACCTGATCGTGTCCGGCGGCGGCCTGCAGAACGCGACCTGCCCGATGCTGGCCGAGACGCGCTGCGCCGTCGGCGAGCCGCCCGGCATGACGGTCCAGCCGGGCATCCCCGCCGGCCAGGCCCTCGCAGTACTGCAATTGGATCTACCGCTGCAGCCGTGACGCCTACTCTGTGCAGATGGTGGATGCACAGCCTGAGGAAACGGATCGGATCGCTTTCGGTACGGCTCGGGCCAGGTGGGTGCTGGCGGCCACAGCGCTCGGATCCGGGATGGCCTTCCTGGACGGCACGGTGGTGAACGTCGCCCTGCCGGCGATGGGCGACGACCTCGATGCGGGGATCGCCGGGCTGCAGTGGATCGTGAACGGCTACATGCTGATGCTGGCCTCGCTGATCCTGCTCAGCGGCTCGCTCGGCGACCGCCTCGGCCGCCGCCGGCTCTTCGTCGTCGGGGTGATCTGGTTCGCTCTTGCCTCTGCTGTCTGCGCGCTGGCGCCGACGCTCGAGGTGATGATCGGCGGCCGGGTACTGCAAGGTATCGGCGGCGCGCTGCTCACTCCTGGCAGTCTGGCGATCCTGCAGACCAGCTTCCGTCACTCGGACCGCGGCAAGGCGGTCGGAGCCTGGTCCGGCCTTACCTCCGTCGCGGCCGCGATCGGACCGTTCGTCGGCGGCACGCTGGTGGACCACGGCTCCTGGCGGCTGATCTTCCTGATCAACCTGCCGCTCGCGCTGGCCACCGTCCTGGTCGCGATGCGGCACGTCCCGGACACTCGTGACGAAGACTCCACCGGGAAGCTCGACATCAGTGGCGCTCTGCTCGCGACCATCGGGCTGGCCGGGGTGACGCTCGGTCTGATCAGCGCCGGGGATCGCGGGTTCGGCGACCCCGCAGTACTGGCCAGTCTGGTGATCGGTGTCGCCGGTCTCGCGGTGTTCGTCGAGGTCGAACGGCGCAGCTCGCACCCGATGCTGCCACCGGGCATCTTCAAGAACCTCCGCTTCACCGGCGCGAATCTGGTGACGGTCGTCGTCTACGGGGCGTTGGGGACGGCGACTTTCCTGGTAGTGGTCTACCTGCAGACGGTCCTCGGGTACGACGCCTTGCGAGCCGGCGCCTCGTTGTTGCCGATGACTTTGCTGATGCTGAGCTTGTCGGGGTACGCGGGCAGCCTGTCCGAGCGGATCGGCGCTCGGCTGCCCATGACGATCGGCCCGGTGCTGATGGCGGGTGGATTCCTGCTGATGCGGCGGATCGGGCCCGGGTCGGGGTACTTCACCGACGTACTGCCGGCGGTCGTCGTACTGGGGCTCGGATTGGTGTGCACGGTCGCACCGTTGACCGCGACCGTGTTGTCGTCGGTCGAGGACCATCACGCCGGCATCGCTTCCGGCGTGAACAACGCGGTAGCTCGGTCAGCCCAACTGATGGCAGTCGCCGCGATCCCGCTGGCCGCAGGGATCACCGGCGACTCCTACCGAGACCCCGTCGCCTTCGGCCACAGCTTCATGACGGCCATGGTGATCTCCGCCGCCCTGGCGGTAGGTGGCGCAGTACTGGCCTGGATCACCCTGGCCGACCACCGTCCAGAACCGCGCAAGCCGGTACTCGTCCACTCCCACCGGCATTGCGCCCTGGAATCTCCGCCGCTGTCGAACAGCCCTAGTTCACACTGAGCATCAGTTCGTTCGCGTTCACCTCAGCGAGGTCGGCGGGCCGCGTTGTTGTTCAGGGCAACTTTTTGGCGGCCTTCATCGCCAGGTAGTGCTTGCGTACTTCGGGCGGGAGGCGTTCGATGGCGTAGCGGAGCATGGTTCGGGGCATTTCGGCGGCGTGGGTGTCGAGGAAGGTGAGTAGGTCGGGCTCGGCGACTCGCTTGCCGGCTTCGCGGAGCATCCAGCCGGAGGCCTTGTGGATCAGGTCTTCGGGGTCATCGAGGACCAGCGCGGAGAGGCTGTAGGTGTCGGTTGTCTGACCTTCGCCGATCAGGCGCTGGGTGGCGACCAGGGCGATGCGGCGTTCCCAGAAGTTGCTGGAGGCAACTAGTTTATAGAGGGGATCGCGAGGTTTGTCGAGGAGGTGGCCGCCGACGATTTGGGGCGCGCTGCAGTCGACGAGATCCCAGTTGTTCACGTACTGCGTGTTGCGTAGGTAGAGGGCGTAGATCTCGGCCAGCTCGGCAGCGTTCGCAGTACGGGGTTTGATGGCGAGAGCTGCGCGGTCGGCGAGGTGGGCCAGTACGGCGAGGCGGTGCTCGTGGATCGGGCTGGCGAGGGCCTTCTCGAGGTCGGGCAGCGGTAGGCCGGCGCGGGTGTAGGGCTTCAGCAGGACGCGCAAGGTGGAGAGCTTGACGCCGATCATCCGGTCGCCGAAACCGTAGCCGCCGGGCTGGAGCTGGAAGTAGCGCTCGAGCACCGCTGCGACGGCGGGATCCGCGGCGTCGTCGATCGCCCGCAACAACTCGTCGACCGTACTCAAATCACAGCTCCTTCAGTCGTGGTCATTGAACACCGCCAGGCGAGCCTCACTCTTTGTGCCAGATCCCTTCCGGAGAGTGTTTATCGCACTTGCCCGTCGCCCCACCTACCTCTACAACCGGACTGAGGCTGCGGGGCCGTTGAGGACAGGCAACGCTAATCCGCTTGATCACGCTCCGAGGTCGCTACCCATGTAACCGTTGTGACTGCGGAGCGTTCGGGCATACGGTGAGGGCAGGGCCGTTCTCCCACGCCAGGACCGACCGGCGTCCGCAGAGCACGCCTCGGGGAGGACCGCCGTGACGAGCCAACCGGAGTCACCGGACGACGAGATGATCCGGACGGTCTTCGATGCCGTGACCGAGGAGCTCGAACCCGGCGTCATGCTCGTCCGGATGTCCGGTGAGATCGACATCGCCAGTACCGAGTTCGCCGCCCAGGCGATCCGGGCGGCCGTCGTACCGCCGGCCCGGCTGGTGCTGCTCGACCTGTCCGCGGTGACGTTCTGCAGTTCCGCGGGGTTGGGAAATCTGGTTGAGGCGCGGCAACTTGCGGGCCGACATGGAATCGATCTCGCATTGGTCGGTGTGGGCCGTCCGGTCGACCGTCCGCTGTCCATCACCGGGCTCGGCGGCCAGTTCAGAATCTTCGCCTCGGCCGAGGACGCACTGCGCCAGGGCGGCGCCTGATGACGAGGGCAGCCGGCGACCGACCATGAGGCCGGTCGGGCCCCTCCGGGATCTGGTCGTCATCGGGGCGTCCGCCGGCGGGGTCGAGGCCTTACGGACGCTGGTGTCGGCGCTGCCCGGAGATCTGGCGGCCGCCGTCCTGATCGTGCTGCACCTGCGAGCCGGCAGTACCAGCGCACTCGCCTCCATTCTCGACGCCGTCAGCCCGTTGCCGGTCCATCCGGCCGAGGACGGAACGCCGATCCAACACGGTCATCTGTACGTCGCGACGCCTGACCACCACCTGCTGGTCAGTGCCGATCACCTGGTGCTGTCCGAGGCTCCCGCCCAGAACGGGCATCGCCCCTCGATCGACGCCCTCTTCCGGTCTGCCGCGGCGGATCGCGGCCCGTCGGTGGTCGGTGTCGTGCTGTCCGGCGTCCTCGACGACGGTACGGCCGGACTGGTCGCGATCAAGTCTCGCGGCGGCCTGGCGATCGTCCAGGACCCGGAGGACGCGGCGTACCGGGGGATGCCGGACAACGCCTTGGCCAACGTCGACATCGACCATCAGCTGTCCGCCGCCGCGATCGGCACCCAGCTCGGCCACATCCTCGGCGTGGCGGCGGATCTCAGCTGCCCGGACTGTGGCGGCGCGCTGTCGATGCTGATCCCCGACCAGAACGGGTTCCGCTGTCAGCTCGGCCACGCCTGGTCGCCCGACGCCCTGCTCGACACCACCGACCAGCAGTTGCAAGCGGCCCTCTGGACCGCCCTTCGCACGTTGGACGAGAAGACCTCCCTCGCCGAACGGATGGCGGCGACCGCACGGGAACGCGGCAACACCTCGCAAGCTGAGCGATATTCAGGTTCCATGGAGGAGACCAAAGCCGCGGCCAGGCTCCTTCGGGGCCGGCTGACGGCGGGCGAATCCGAAAATCTCAGAGACGGCGGCGTCGGGCAATGAGTCGAGGGATTCCCTTGCAGATCGCCCTCCGCACCGTTGGCGGGGCAGCCGTGATCAGCCCGTCCGGCGTGCTCGAGGTGGCCACCGCCCCGCGACTGCGGACGTTCCTGTTCAAGACGCTGGCAGACCAGCCCGACGCGGTGATCGTGCAGTTGCAGGATCTCGTCCTGGCCAGGTCCTACACGCTCAGCGTCTTCACCGCGGTCGCCAGGCAGACCGCTGATTGGTCGGGCATTCCACTGATCCTCGTCACCGGCCAGCGGAACGACCGCGCGATCCAGTTGCAGTCGGCGATCGTCGCCCGGTTCATTCCGGTCTTCGCGGACCTCGCCTCGGCGCTCGCCTCGATGCACAGTCCACCGGCCCGGCAGCTGACCAGACTCCGGCTGGCACCGGAGCCGCACAGCGCGCGCGTCGCCCGCCGGTTCGTCGCCGCCACGTGTGAACTGTGGCGCTGCGAGGACCTAGTTGAGGACGCCGTCGCGATCGTGTCGGAGCTGATCGGCAACGTCGTACGGCATGCGCGCACCGACGCCGACCTCAGGCTCGAACTACGCCGGCGGTTGCTCACGGTGGCCGTCTCGGACGGGGATCCGGTCTTCCCGATCCGCCGCCCGCCCAGCACCACCCGGGAGAGCGGCCTCGGGCTGGGCATCGTGACTCACCTGGCGACCGCCTGGGGCGCCAGTCAGACCTCCACCGGCGGCAAGGTGGTCTGGGCAACCATCCGGCTCACCCCGCCGAACGCCAAAGTGGCGATCAACAACGCCTGGCGCAACGGGCAGTAGCGTGACCGCGTGACCACCCCCGCCACGGACGAGCAGGCGGACTTCGAGGCCCTGCTCGACTATCTCCGCGAGTCCCGCGGCTTCGACTTCAGCGGCTACAAGCGGACCAGCCTGGTCCGCCGGATCCGGCACCGGATGGATCAGGTCGGGGTCGGCGACTACCACGAGTACCTCGATCTGCTGCAGGTCGACGCCGCCGAGTTCACCGCCCTGTTCAACACGATCCTGATCAACGTCACCAGCTTCTTCCGCGACCCGGCGGCCTGGCGGGTGCTGCGGACCGACGTGATTCCAGCCCTGCTCACCGAGCGGAGCCCGGGTGACCCGCTCCGGGCCTGGAGCACCGGCTGCTCGTCCGGCCAGGAGGCCTACACGCTGGCGATCCTGCTGGCCGAGGAGCTCGGCCTGGACAACTACCTGAAACAGGTGAAGATCTACGCCACCGACATCGACGACGACGCGCTCGCCCAGGCCCGGCAGGCGTCGTACCCGGAGGCCGAGCTCGAGGGCGTGCCCGCCGACCTGCGGGCGAAGTACTTCGAACTCCGCGACGGCCGGTACGTCTTCCATCCGGAGCTGCGCCGGACGGTGATCTTCGGGCGCAACGATCTGGTCCAGGACGCGCCGATCTCCCGGGTGGATCTGCTGCTGTGCCGCAACACGTTGATGTACTTCAACGCCGAGACCCAGCAGCGGATGCTGAACCGCTTCCACTTCGCGCTGGTTCCGCGCGGGGTGCTCTTCCTGGGCCGGGCCGAGATGCTGCTCGGCCGGACCCGGCTGTTCGAGCCGATCGACCTGAAGCAGCGGATCTTCCGGCGGGTGGCCAACCGGCGGGTGGCCGCCGGCCGCACCACCCCTGCTCCGACCGAGCACGAGCGGCCGACCGAGCGGCTGCACGAGTACGCCTTCGCCGCGAGCCCGATCGCCCAGCTGGTGATCGGTACAGACGACACGCTGGTGATGCAGAGCGATCAGGCGGCGGCCCTGTTCGGCCTGACCAGGCGCGACCTCGGCCGGCCGATCCGCGAGCTGGAGGTCTCCTACCAGCCGCTGGCGTTGCGCAAATACCTGGACCAGGTGTTCGCCGAGCGCAAGCCGGTCCGGATCTCCGAGGTCGAGTTCGGCCGGCCCGGTGGGGTCGTGCACTGGTTCGAGGTGCACCTCAACCCGGTGACCGAAGGGACCGACCTGCTCGGCGTATCGGTGGTCTTCCACGACGTCAGCGCGACCCGCGGGCTGCGGATGGAGATCGACCGGGCGAACCGGCAACTGGAGAGCACCAACGCCGAACTCCAGTCCACCAATGAGGAGCTGGAGACCACGAACGAGGAGCTCCAGTCGACCGTGGAGGAGCTGGAGACCACCAACGAGGAACTCCAGTCCACCAACGAGGAACTCGAGACGATGAACGAGGAACTGCAGTCGGCGAACGACGAACTGCAGATCATCAACGAGGCGCTGCGCGAACGTAGTACGGAATTGAACGACGCGAACGACTTCCTCGAGTCCGTTCTGACCGCGTTCACGGCCGGGGTGATCGTGGTCGACCTCGAGATGCTGGTGCTCGCCTGGAACGCCGCCGCCCAGGAGCTGTGGGGCGTCCGCAGCGACGAGGCCGAGGGCCGGCACCTGCTCAACCTGGATGTCGGGCTGCCTGCCGACGTACTGCGGCCGCTGATCCGCGACGCGCTCAACGAGCCGGAGAAGGCCAGTGAGGCGCGGCTGGAGGCGGTCAACCGGCGCGGTCGGGCGATCACGGTACGGCTCATCTGCAGCGCTCTGCGCGGCCCTGACGGGCGGCAGCGAGGTGCCCTTCTCACGATGGAACCGATGGATTCCCAGTAGCCACTCGGGCCAGGACGGGTACTGGAAGGTGGCCTGGGCCCTACGATGACCGCGTGACTGGGGATTCGAGAAAGCCAGCGAGCCGGCCGACCGTGCAGGACGTCGCCCGGGAGGCGGGGGTGTCCCCGTCGACCGTTTCGCGCGCGCTGCACACCCGTGGTTACGCCTCCCGCGAGGTCCGCGAACGGGTCCAGGAGGTAGCTCAGCGGCTCGGCTACGTCCCGAACCACATGGCCCGGAACCTGCGCAGCCGGACGTCGACGGCGATCGGCGTACTGATCTCCGACCTGCGCAACCCGTTCTACGCCGATCTGGCCGCCGGGGTCGAAGAGGTCCTGCGGTCCGAGGGCCACCAGATGATCCTGGTGAACGACAACGGCGACCCGGACGAGGAGATGCACGCGGCGGAGACGCTGCTGGCGATGCAGGTCGCCGGGGTGATCGTGACGCCGGTCGCCGCGGGCTGCTCGAAGATGTTGCAGGACAACGGCATCCACGTGGTCTGCGCGGACCGCCGACTCGGCCGGAACGGCTGCGACGCCGTCCTGAGCGACAACAAGGCGGGCGCGCAGGAGCTGACCGAGCACCTGATCGGGCTCGGGCACGAGCGGATCGGCCTCTTGATCGATGAGACGAAATGGTCCACCGGAGCGGGTCGGCTGTCCGGATTCCGGGCAGCTCACGAACACGCCGGGATTGATCTCGACGAGGACCTGATCGTCTACACCAGCTTCGACGCCGAGGCGGCCCGCGAAAGCACCCGGGAGCTGCTGAACGACCACCACGTCACCGCGATCCTGTCCGCGAACAACGTGCTGGCACAGGGCGCATTGGCCGAAATCAAGCACCGCAAGCTGCGAATTCCGCACAAGATCAGCCTCGCGGCGTACGACGACGTGCCTTGGATGTCACTGGTCCAGCCCGGAATCACCACCGTGGATCAGCACACTGTGGATATAGGTCGTAGCTGTGCGCAATTGCTATTGGCCCGGATCCGGGACGAATTGCCTGCCAGGCATCGCACGATCAGGGTCGCGCCCCGGCTAATTGTGCGCGGATCTACCGGACCGGCTCCCCGCAAGTAGCAAAACTGGCGTACCACCGTCCACATGACCCAAATTTATGTGGACCGAGTCATCGCCAGGCAGCTCGAGCGACACGCCGAGGTCGCCTACGCGATGCACAGCCAACTCGACGCGATCCAACAGGTCGCCGACGAGCTCATCCGCCGACTGGACTCGGGCGGAGTGCTCTACACGTACGGCAACGGCGGATCCGCTGCCGACGCCCAGCACCTGGTCGGAGAACTCATCGGCCGGTACCTGCGGGAACGGCGGCCGCTGCCCGCCGTTGCCCTGGTCGGCGATGCGGCCGTGACAAGTTGCATCTCCAACGACTACTCGTACGACGAAGTCTTCTCCCGCCAGGTAGAAGCGCTCGCGCGACCCAACGACATGGTGATCGGCTTCACCACCTCCGGCACGTCTCCGACAGTGGTGAAGGGGCTCGCGATGGCCCGTTCGCGCGGGGCGTGCTCGGTCGCCTTCACCTCCACCCGAGGGATCGCGCTGGCGGGCCGCGGCCGACCTGGCGATCGTCGTACCGGCCGAGGAAACCGCCCGGATCCAGGAGATGCACCTGGTCGCGCTGCACCTGGTCAGTGAGCTGGTCGACCAATGGGCGACCGCCTGCTGATCGGATCCAACCCGCCCGCGCGGCGGTCCGGACGAACCCTGTGCGCCCGGACCGCCGCCACCAACTGGTAGCGTCCTGTGTCCCCCCGCTTCTGAAGGATGGCCATGGGCGAGAGCTCCTCCAAGATCATCGTTGTCGTGCCGACCTACAACGAGCGGGACAACCTGCCCGTACTAGCCGGCCTACTGTCGGATCTGCAGCTCCCCGGGCTGCGGATGCTGGTGGTGGACGACAACTCCCCCGACGGCACCGGTGACGTGGCCGACGAGCTGGCCGCGAAGGCGCCGGACCAGGTCGCCGTCCTGCACCGGACCGAGAAAGACGGCCTCGGCCGCGCCTACATCGCGGGCATCGGCCGGGCACTGGCCGAGGACGCGGACATCGTGATCCAGATGGACGCCGACCTGTCCCACCCGTCCTCGGTGCTCCCGATCATGGTCGAGACGCTCCGGACGACCGACGCCGGCGTGGTGATCGGCTCCCGGTACGTCGAGGGCGGATCCGCCGCGGCCGAGTGGGCCTGGCACCGGCGGCTGCTGTCGGCGTTCGCGAACGTCTACGTGAACACGATCCTGCGGCTGCACGTGAAGGACGCCACGGCCGGATTCAAGGCCTGGAAGGCCGACACCCTGCGCGCGATCGACGTGGCTTCGATCCAGAGCAACGGATACTCGTTCCAGGTCGAGATGAACTACCGGACCGTACGCCGTGGGTTCCGGATCGCCGAGGTCCCGATCCGCTTCGAGGAGCGCACCATCGGCGCCTCGAAGATGACCCTCCAGGTCCAGATCGAGTCGGCCCTGATGCCCTGGAAGCTGCTCTTCAAGCGTTCCTAGTGCGCCGTGTCAGAAGTTCCGTTAGCGATAGCGGCGCACTAGATCGAGCGCGCCACTGACCCGGTCATCGCGGTCACCTCGGCGCGTACGGCGTCGAGGTCTTCGGCGTAGGCGAAGTAGCAGATGCTCACGCTGACGTCGTTGACGGCGGGAAGACCGCGGAACCTCGTGCAGTCCCCGGCGAACCGATAGGTCACGCCGTCCTCGACGTAGTGGCTGGTGAAGCTGATCCTGGCCGCATCGAAGGTGTTCAGGTTGGGTGCGGGGATCTGCTGCTCGGCTCCGAGTTTCAGATTCTCCAGCACCATCATGTCGGTGAAGGTCTCGGCGTCAGGCCGCAAGAGGCCGGCGGTCGGGACCGGATGGTTCGACACGGTGATCTGCGCGGCGCCACGCCCCCGCGAGGTCACCCTGATGCCGTTGAAGCTGTCCCGCTCCCAGCCCTCGGGGATCGTGACGAACACGCCGTAGTTGATCGGGGTGCCCGCGTCGACATCGGGGTCGCGACGCGGGTTGCGGGAAGGGACCACCTCGGCGGGCGGCACGGACTGGGCAGAAGGGGTCGGGGTGTCCGCGGTCTGCTCGGTCTGCTCGGTGGACGACCCGGCGTACCGGATGATCAGACCGCCGACGACCAGTACTGCGAAGGCCACAGCGGCTCCGAGCAGCTTGGTCTGCGGTGAGGGTGACTGCACGGGCTGAGATTAGCCGTAGCCGAGTGCATGCAGGCGGGCGTCGTCGATGCCGAAGTGGTGGGCGATCTCGTGCACGACGGTGATGTTCACCTCGTCGACGACGTCCTCGTGGGTCACGCAGATGGACAGGGTCGGGTTGCGGTAGATGGTGATCCGGTCGGGCAGTACGCCGCCGTAGTAGTGACCGCGCTCGGTCAGCGGGATGCCCTCGTAGATGCCGAGCAGGTGCGGATCGCTCGATGGGGCGTCGTCCTCGACGAAGACGGCGACGTTGTCGATCAGGGCCGCCAGTTCGGGTGGCACCTGGTCGAGCGCCTCCGACACCAGTAGCTCGAAGTCCGGCCGGCTCATCTCGATCACACCGCCAGCGTAGTGAGGTGTTCCACAGCGCATGCTCGCCCGCGGGCCCGGCGTCACCAAGGTCTTCACGACGCTCTACGGCCAGGCGCCGGATGTGTCGTTGAACACGGCGAACTTCATCGCCACCGAGGTGAACAGCGCGGCTTTGAAATACGGCGACAGCCCGAACATCGAAATCAAGACGTCGGAGAGCATGTCGCCGGCGACGCCAACAGCTGAACCGATTCGCGCGCACACGATCTTCACCTTCAACGCCTACGCGAACAGCTCCGAGGGCGCCCCGACCCCGGGCGTCGGGCTGGTGCCGGACCGGATCATCGTCGGCGACGGCGTGCTCGACGGGTTCGCCCAGGTCGGGCTGGCCGATGTGACCACGCAGGCGACCATCGGGCATGAGTTCTCCAGTACCAGGACGGGCTGTTCGCGTCCGACCTGCCGGCGCCGGAAGCCACCCGGCGTACGGAACTGATGGCCGCCTCGTTCAGCGCGTACTTCCTGACCCACGCACCCGGCGAGAACCGGCAGCGGAAGCGGGTCTCGCACCTCGTCCAGATGTTCGCCCAGATCGGCGACTGCGGCTTCGACTCCCCGATCACCACGGGACGCCCAACCAGCGCGTCCGGGCGCCCTGTGGGGCTTCGGCGTCGCCGAGAGCCCGCCAGCAGGGCCGCATCCTCCAAGCTCTTCGCAGCCCACTTCGAACGAGTCTTCCCCTACCTGGTCCGCCCCGACGCCACAGACGTCCAGATCACCGCCGACGCAACCGCCCCCGGCAGCTGATCCCTACGAACCGGCACGTAGTGCGCCCGATCTCCCACACCCCGCGCACCACGTGCCCCCCTCCCAACGCCCGCTTCCCACCCGCCTTCCCCTCTCCGAACGCCCGCTTCCCACCCCGCCTTCCCCTCTCCGAACGCCCTTGTCAGGAACTCGTTTTGGACCTCGGCCCGGTCTCCTCTATGCTTACGGCTGTCCCTGGAGCTTCGGCTCCCGCGGTCCGAGTCCCCATCGTCTAGTGGCCTAGGACGCTGCCCTTTCAAGGCGGTAACGCGGGTTCGAATCCCGTTGGGGATACGGTCGAAAGACCGATGTCAGTAAGGCTCGAAAGATGGTGTAGCATCGTCGAGCAATCTGGCCCAGTAGCGCAGTTGGTTAGCGTGCCGCCCTGTCACGGCGGAGGTCGCGGGTTCGAGTCCCGTCTGGGTCGCCAGGAGAGAAGTGGCGGCGGGTGTCCACACACCGCCGCCATATTTCTCTCCCGGTCAGGTAGCTCAGCTGGTAGAGCGTCCGCCTGAAAAGCGGAAGGTCGGCGGTTCGAGACCGCCCCTGACCACACTTCTGACCTGCGGTTCCTCCATCGGAGAATCGCCGACCTCCCGCAAATGACCGCAACGCCTATCCGGCGATGTGCAGCAGCGCGGCCTCGGTTCCTCGCGGCGTGATGGGCAGCTCGACTTGGACGGGCGGATCTCGGTACCAAGCGCAGTCATCCTGGCGCTCGCACTGGTCGTCATAGCGCAGGCTCAGGACAGCGGCCTGCCAGTGGGCCGCGGCACCAGGCAGGTCTGCACTACCCATTGCCCAGTGAGGTTGTCTCTGATCCCGTGACCGCTGCCGGTATCGGTGCTTCAGGTCGAACAAAGCGTGTGCCGCACCAGCTCCCCGAATCGATCATGCGGTCCCTTGAGCTCCGAAAAGAGTCTCGGTGGGTGACCTGGGCGGTCCAGTACGACGCAGAGGAGGGGCGCCGGGAGGCTCCGGTAGCAGTCGGCGGCTATGCGGGGAAGGCCTTCCAGTGCCCTTCGGAGATGACCTCGACGGTGCCGTCGGTCACCTTGATGGCGGTCTGGTCGTCGATGGCGTAGGCCGGACCTGCGATGTCGGCGGCCCATCTTTCCGCGTCGGCCATGGTGTTCCCCGGCATGAGCTCGTGGTCCAGGTGCGGGTAGATCGAGAAGTCGACCATTCCGAGCGTGCGGTCGTCCGGCGCAGAAGGCCAGTTGACGAAGTCGTTACCGATCCGCGGTGTCATCACCATGCTGCCGGCACTGAGCCCTACCCAGACCGTCTCGGGTAGCGACGAGATGACCTCCGACAGCCCTGACTGCCGCATCCAGTGGTACAGGTACGTCGCGTCGCCGCCGTCCACCAGCAGCACATCGGCCTCTCGGACCCACGGCACCCACCGCTCCTCGCCGATGCTGGGCAGCGCGGTGAGCTCCAGGACGCCCAAGGACGCCCAGCCCAGGCTGGTCATCATGTGCCACGGAGGCTCGCCGGCGACGAAGCTTCGCACCGAGGCGGGCCCGAGCATCGGGTGGCCCCACTGCGCCGTGGGGATGCAGAGCGCTTGGGACTCGGAGATCGGCTTGCCCAGCAGATCGACCAGCGCATCGCGGATGCTCTCGTTCGTAACGCCTCCGGATGTGAGAAGGAGCTTCACAACGCCTCCCGAGTTGGGTGCGACGGATTCGTGTGACATAGGGACCGCGGACGCGTCATCGCCTGACTCCTCGTCTTGCCGGTGGCGCCCTCGATTGGCCGCCACTCACCTGTTCTACGAACACTACGTTCCGGATCCGACAACCCATTCGTCACGAAAGCTTAAGGGAACATTTGTTCGGATGTAGCGCGTGGCGGCGGAAGGCCAAGCCACAGGAGCAGGGTCACACACCAGTGCCGCAGATTATGGAAACGCATCTCCCCCCAGTACGACCCGGACCCGTAGGGGATACCAGTCCCGCCGCAGACTGTCCGGCTCGATCGGCGCCCCGATCTTCGTCGTAAAGATGTAGCCGGTATCAATCCACTTGGCGCCAGCCGCCAGCCGCTCCTTTGGTTGCAGCACCCAGTGAAGCCTCAGCAACTCTAGGCAAAGCTCAATCAGCGGCAACGTCCGGCGAGACTTCCTGGTCGTCGGAGCCACAGCTCCCAGCGCTCCATCAACGCGCTGCAGAGTTCGCCGTACTTTTAAGGTCTGGTCGGCCCAGTCAATGTCCTCCCACCTCAGGCCCAGCAACTCGCCGCGTCAATCCCAAGAACGGTGCCTGCACGAACAAGGCCTATAGCCGAGTCCGCTTGGCCGCCTTGAGAAAGACGCTGGCTTGCTCCTCCCCCGGCTCGTACTCCTGATGGGTCTTCGGCCTCTTCGCGGGCTTCACGATGTGCTCCAGCCAGGACCGCAGGCGTGTGCAGCGGCGGCACTTATTGCGACCTGGGTGGGCTCCCAAATCAGCTGCAGCAGCACGTCGATGTTCTGACCGAACCGGCCGGAAATCGAGCCTCCGTGTAGGCGATTGAATACGCTCCGAAATGAGCCGTCCGTAATGCGGAGGAAATCGTCGGAGTATGTCGAGACGGAGTGTCACGAAAATGTCGCTGCGCCATTCGATAATCGGCGTCGTGCGACGGACAGTGATGGCTTTAGCGGGGTAAGGCCGTTGGGATTGTCACGCTGTGCCGATCACTAGCTCCGATTGTTGCGTTACGTAGTCAATGGCGTCACCGTTACCGATTTGAGACCTCCTAGTGGGTGTGCATATGCTCACCGGCGCCTGCCCGGACCTGGGGACCGGATGCAGGTAGAGCAACCAATATCTCCGCCGACTTGCAACGCCGAGTTCCGCCCTCCGAGTCGGTGGCCCCTCCCACATCGCATCCGAGGGCGGAAGTGGGGAACCCAAGGTTTCCGGACCAGCCGTAGCGCCTGCGTGCGCTCCGGTGCGGTCCTTGGGGCGAAGTCGCGCCAGCGACCGGGCAAACTTCCAGCCCGAGCCCGACAGCTAACCTCACAGGCGTGCAGGAAGGACTGTCCCCATGCGGGACGCATTCTCCCGTCGGCACGCACAACACCGCGCTGCCGTTCCCTCCGACAAACTGAAAGAACCGGCCGCCAAGGCCGGCCGCCGGACGCTGATCCCGATCATCGCGGGAACCTCCTTGCTCCTCACCACCGCCGGGATCGGCGTGGCGGCGCTGAACTCTGACAGCATCCCGGCCCCGGTCAGCCTTACTGCCACCGCCGACGCCTACGTGCAGACCACGTCCGCCACCCAGAGGCATGGCTGGTCCTCCCGGCTGGTGGCGAAGATGAACGAGTCGACCAGCTTCATCCGGTACTCCGTGCCCGCGGTGGCGGACGGCTACGACCGCAAGGCCACGCTGGTGCTGACCCGGCTGACCACCAGCAACCCGGCCAAGATCGCGGTGTCGAAGGCGCCGGGCAGCTGGACCGAGGCCGTGACCTACTCGACTGCTCCGAAGCCGGGCACGCCGTTCGTGACAGTGGCCGACGACGGCAAGTCGGCGCAGCTGCGGATCGACGTCTCCGAGGGCATCACCGAGGCCGGCGAGCTGAACCTGGCGGTAACGCAGCCGGTCGGGGCCGGCGGCACTATCTTCGGCTCGCGCGAAGCCGGCACGATGCAGACGAAGCTGGAGATCAGCTACGTCCCCGAGGGCACGACCGGCCCGGTGCCGTCGACGCCGACGTCGGCCCCCACCTCGGCGCCGACGACGGTGCAGCCGACGCAGTCGCCCACAGCGACACCGACGACGACCAAGCCGACGACGACGCCGACCACCGCGTCACCCACGCCCACCGCTACTGCCTCGCCCACCACAACGAGTCCGACGTCTACTCCGCCCACGACCGGCCTCGCGCCGTCATGGAACCCGGCGAATTCGTCTCGGCTGACGTTCCAGGACGAGTTCAATGCCAGCGCGGTCGACACCACCAAGTGGGAGCGGGGCTGGTTCAAGGAAGGCATCTCGGACGGTGTCAACAGCGACAACCTCCAGTGCTACGACACCCGGCAGGTCTCCGAGGCAGGCGGATTCCTCAACCTGAGCCTCGCGCAGCAACAAGCAACGTGCCGAGGCGGCACCAAGCAGTACGTTTCCGGCCTGGTGAACACTCGTAAGACGTTCAACCAGCGGTACGGCTCGTTCGAGGCAAGGGTTTGCCTGCCTGACGGTAACGGCGATGGCAGGGTCGACGGTTTCCCGGCCTGGTGGACGAACGGACCGTCCTCAGTGCCGTGGCCGGACCATGGGGAAATCGACGTCCTCGAGGGCATCGGCGGCGGCACCAAGGCTTCGCTGCACTATGTCGATCCGGTCTATCACGGCGGTACCTACTCGTCCACGCCGCTGGCCGGCTGCCACAACTTCGGCTCGCAGTGGACCAGCAGCGGAGTCACGTTCTACTACGACGGCAAGCCGATGTGGTCGCACGCCTTCGCCGGCTCGCTTCCGCAGTTCCTCATCTTCAACTACGCGGTTCGTCAGCACTCGGGCGAAGCGATCACTCCCGGCACTGCTGTTCGAGTCGACTGGGTCCGCGTGTGGGCATGATGCTCACGCCGATTGCGTCCTTGCGGCAGTCCTTCTCCATCGACTGCACGAACTGAGCTCCTGAGGTAGCAACCCCGTGCGGGTGCACTCCCATGTCTCAACATGGGAGTGCACCCGCCGGCCGTACGTCGAGAATATTCGGGCTGCCTTTGCGCCGTACGTGGCGACGCACCATGTCATCTCCGGGCATGTCGTTGAGCCCGTCCATTTCGGTGGGCGGGCCGGCAATACGCCGTACTGCGGAAGCCGTGGTCAGCCGACGCGGGTGAGGTGGGGCCAGAGCGTTGACCAGGGCTCGCGGAGGTGGCAGATCCAGATCAGCCGGCCTCGTTCGCGGGTCGCGATCGGGGTTTCGACCATGGCTGCCGGTTCGAGGGATTGGCAGGCCTGGCGCGTCCATTCGGGGACTTCTTCTGGACTGCTGGAGTCGTCCACCACGACCGCGATGTCGGCTGAGTCCGGCGGCGGACCCCAATAGGCGAAGCCGTTGTGGCCGCTGTACGCCGGTGGCAGGTCGCGGGCCGGGCCGAAGAGCTGGATCGCGGAAGCCTGCGTGTAGCTGTAGGTGTAGATCACCGTACGGGAGCGCTCGGCAGGAGTCAGTTGGTTCATTGCACGGGCTACCGCGTCGGCGACCGCAGGCCAACCGCTTTGGCCGCGAGCCTGGTCGAAGCCCAGCGCGTTGCCGAGCGACACCGCCGTACGCTCAGGCAGCAGCGGCAGGCCGATTGGCGCCGCGATCAGGAGCGACAGGCCGAGTACGCCGTACAGGGCAAGGGCATTTCGGCGGGAGCGCACCCATTGGTCGGCGGCAATTCCGGCTCCGGCGAAGACGCCTGGGTAAGCGCCGGCGAGGTAGGTGGCCTTGCCGCCGGTGGCCATCAATAGTGCTGCGAAGACGATGAAAGCCACGGCGAAGAGACGGAATTGGCTGCGCCATAACCACACCAGACCTGCGACGCATAGCGGTAGCAGGAGTGGACCGACTATGACTTGGCTCGGCAATAGTCCGAGCGCTTGCGCCCGTAGTACTGAGGCCATGGTCAATTGCGGCCAGTCGTGGTTGGCCTGCCAGGATAGGTATGGCGTCCACAATGCCGTCGCAATCAGGCAAGCCGCGAGAAACCAGCGGCTGTGGAGGATTCGTCGTGGGCCGACGAGAATCAGCGCGACCAGTACTGCGAACACCCATAGGGCGAGCAGCATCTTGTTCAACAGGCCGATTCCCAGGACGAGACCGATGACAAGCCACAGGCGATGGTTGCGGGTGGCAATCAATCGGGACAGCAACCAGCTCAATGCCGCGGCGAAGCACAGGTCGGTGGTGCTCGTCCTCAGCACGTGCCCGGTGATCAGCACCATCGTCGAGCAGGAGAACGCCGTTGCCGCGATCAATTCGGCTCGTCGGGAGCCGCCCATTTCTCGCACCAGCAGGGCCACGAACAGCACGGTGAGTACCGCGCACACCGTCGCGGGGATCCGCAGCGCCCAGACCTGACCGGGCGCCAACGAGTCGCCGAAGCGTGCCAGCAAAGGAGTCAGCGGCGGCTGGTCGGGATAACTCCAGGCCGGGTGCCGCCCGGAGACCAGGAAATACATCTCGTCGTTGTAGTAGCCGTATCGGTTGCTGACCAAGGTGAGCACCGTCGCCACCAGCCCGAGCAGAACCAGCAACGGCCGATTGGATTCCCGGCGTACCGAGGTCGGCGACCGGACCAGTTCAGTCACCGATTGGCTCATACCCCAACAGTGGGTCAACGCCCTATACGCCGGCCATATCCATCATTTCCTCAAGCAGGTAAGACTTGTGACAGAGTGAGGGCATGGATGACGATCTTGCGAAAAAGTTCTTGCACGGCGAGTTGCAAGATCTTCGGAAGGCGGTGCTCTGGAAGCTCGAGGGGCTCAGCGAGTACGACGTACGCCGTCCGTTGACCTCGAGCGGGACCAACCTGCTCGGGCTGGTGAAGCATCTGGCGCTGTGGGAGTCCCGGTACTTCGGCGAGGTCTTCGGGCGGCCGTCCCCCGAAGCGCAGCCGCGGTGGGACGACCTTTCCCACCGCGGGGCCGACATGTGGGCGACCGAGGACGAGACGCGCGAGGAGATCGTCGACCGCTACCGTCGCGTCTGGGAGCACTCGGACGCGACGATCGCCGGACTGAATTTCGACTCCCCTGGCCACGCGGCCTGGTGGCCGAACCCGGACGTGCGGTTGTTCAACATCATGGTTCACATGCTCAGCGAGACCAGCCGGCATGCCGGGCACGCCGACATCCTGCGCGAGCAGCTCGACGGTTCGGTGGGGACGATCGCGGCGCGGGCGAAGTCGCAACCCGACGAGGCGTCCCGGGAGGCCCAGCGCACCGAGATCGAGCGCGTCGCCAAAGCGGTCGCCGCTGATTGATCGCCGACTGATCGCCGCTGCCTGCTGCTCGGTGATCTTGCCGTAGGGGTTGTTCGTCCGCCGGCTCACGCGATCGATGAGTACGTCGAGTGGTGCACTGAGGCGAGGCTCGTCGAGAAGTTGTCTTCCTGCCCCTGACATACAGTCACCAAAACCCGGGCCATGGCACGCTTACGAAAGTTTGGAGACTATTTCTACGAGGTTGCCGTCGGGGTCGCGGAGTAGGGCGTTGCGGTTGTTGTTGCCGGTGTCGTGGGGTGGGCGAAGGGGTGGTACGCCGGCGGCCAGCAATTCGGCGTACGCCGTGTCGACGTCGTCGGTCCAGATGGCCAGGACCATGGCCGGGCTACCTGGTGAGGCGTCGATGCCGTGTGCTCTCTTCGCCGCTTCGACCGTGCCGAGGACCAGCGTTCCGACGTACATGCCCAGAAATATAGGGGATCGCGGCGGGTGGCGCGGGGTTCGGCGAGCGGGGTCGGCGTACGGCGTGCTGAGGTAGCTTGCTGGGGTGGATTTTAGTTTCAGGCTGGCGGCCTATGCGGTGTGTGTTGAGGATGGGCGGGTTTTGCTTGCCCGGTATGTGTCGCCGCGGGGGGACGGGACGTGGTGGACGTTGCCGGGTGGGAAGGTCGAGCATGCGGAAGATCCGTTTGAGGCGGTGATTCGCGAGGTGGCTGAGGAGACCGGGTGTGAGGCGGTGGTCGAGCGGCTGCTGGGGGTGGATTCGCGGGTGATTCCGGCGGCTGAGCGGGCCGTGCCGGGTGGGCCTGAGCATCAGAATGTGGGGATCTTCTACGCGGTGAGGCTCGTTGGCGGGGAGTTGAGGCCCGAGCCGAACGGGGAGACCGCGGAGTCGGTGTGGACGCCGTTCGCCGAGGTTGCCGGGTTGCATCGGTCGTCGCTGGTCGATATCGGCATCGCGCTGGCGCAGACGGTTCCGGCGACCGGGCATGTCGCTCCCGTTCCCATTGGCGGGCTGATCCGGCACTGAGGTCGGGCTGATCCGGAAGTGGGGTGGATTTCGGACGGGGATCGTCTGGAAAAGGTCTTACCGTGAGCTATGGCCAAGACGAACGCGGTGGTGGTGGGCGAGCTCACGACGCGGGCCCTCAGCCCGGAGACCTGGCAAGCCTTTGCGGATCTCGCCGAGCGGCACAACGGGGTGTGGGGCGGCTGCTGGTGTACGTATTTCCACACGATGCACGGCGAGAAGACCTTCACGGTCGAAGGCAACCGCGCCCTCAAGGAGCAACTGGTCAAGGAGGGGCGGGCGCACGCGGCGCTGGTGTTCGACGGTGAGGTCGCGGTGGGGTGGTGCGAGTACGGGCCGCCGATGGAGCTGCCGAACATCAACCACCGCAAGGAGTACGAGGCCGGCCTCGGCGAGCCGCCCGACTATCGGTTGACCTGCTTCTTCGTCGACAGAAGGTACCGGCGTCAGGGTGTCTCCGCGGTTGCCCTCCGCGGCGCCCTGGAACTGATCGCGCAAGCGGGCGGCGGGGTCGTGGAGACGTACCCGCAGGACACCGCCGGCAAGCAGATCACCGCGTCGTTCCTCTACAACGGCACCCGCAGCCTCTTCGAGCGGGCCCGGGTTCACCTACTCCCGCCCCAAGGGCAAGAACCACTGCGTGATGAGTACTACGGTCGCGCCGGCCAAGTAGCGCCCGGAGTCCCCGTACGACGGCGTCCCGTCGTACGGGGAAACTCTCGCCTAGGAGGTGATGCGGGAGCGGGCCTGGTGACGCCAGTCGCGCGCTGACGGGGCCAGCTCGTTCTCGGGGTGCAGGTCGGCGACCGCGATCGCCGGGCGGCTGTCCGACGGGCACTCGGCGACCCACTCGCCCAGTTCGTTGATCACGCCGGAATCGATGTTCGAGTCCGGGTTCGCGGCGACCGCGAGGCTGACCCAGTAGTTGTTCGCTGCAGCATGACCGCGCGCCTCGGTGGCCGCCCGGTCGTTCCCCGGCGTGCCGTTGGTCGAGTACGAGATCAGTACGCCGTCGACCTCGAGCCGGTCGTACTCCGTGTAGAGCTCAGGGAAATGCACATCCATCCCCAGCGCGAGACCGAACCGGTACCCGTCGACCTCGATGGTCACCGGCTTCGTGCCGGGCGTGTACATATAGGTGATCTTCGTCGTCGAGAGCGTGCGTTCGTCGTACCGGGCAACGATCTTGCCCTGGTCGGAGACGACGTACAGGCTGTTGTACGGACGCGCCTCCGGGACCTGGTGCACCGACGGAAGCACCGTCCAGATCCCCAGCTCACCTGACAACGCGATGATCTGATCCAGCTCGGACTGGAGCACCGCCCACTCGGCCTTGGTCCAGTCGGACGGTCGACCTGGTCAGGGCCGAGCTCGGACATCACGTACTTACTGGGGAAACAGATGGCGCCCTCGGGGAAATGCACCAGGCGTGCTCCCCCGTCGGCCGCGTCCTTCATGAACTGACGGATCTCCGCGCCGCTCGCGCGAAGCCCGTCGACGTCGGTGGGATCCTCGCGAACCGTCGACTGGGCGACGGCGATCCGCAGGATGGTCTGAGTAGCTTCCGGCATGTCTTCTCCTGATGGAGTCGGACGGAAGTGCCGAAGGGCAGCCGTGTAGGACTCGCCTGTTCTGGCGGCGCGGGCTCGCACCCGTCGCTTGAAGTTCCTGTGCGCTGTCATCTGGCCTTCCACGCACTCGCACGCGATCCCCCAGCGATGCCGTCCGAGGCGAATGACCAGGACGAGCGGCCCGAGATCGGAGATCCCTTTGCCTTCTCAGCGAGACCGGGCTGGGGCCGGTCGACGAAGGTGAGGCGCGGGCCGCGCCAGTGCCAACATCCTTTCCGACCGAGGCCGTCGCCGTCAAACATCCGGCCGACGGCGTGTCGCCATCCAGAACACCGGAATCCCTTACCTGGCGTGGTTTCCGGGCGTGCGGAACTGGTCGGCAGCTGCCTGGACCAGGCTGTACTGCGGATCATCGGCGCGGGCAGCTCCGGTCCGGCCGTCGATCAGCTCGCGGATGATGTCGGCATGGCCTGCGTGCTGCGCCGTCTCGCAGGTCATCCTGATCAGCAGCACACCCAGCGTCGTCCCCTGATGCCCCTCGGCCCAGTGCGCCACGTGACCTGGGCTGTCCAGCTCGAGTTCGGCGATGGTGATGTCGGAATGAGCGCATGCCTCGCGGTAGACAGCGGTGATGTAGTCGCTCGACTCATCAGGTGTCGCCCACATGTCGATCTCGTCGTACGGATCATCGCGGAACCACGACGGACGCTCGATCGGTGGGCGACCGAAGGACGCCCCGAGATACCCGTACTCCAGCCCCGCCAGATGCTTGACGAGACCGAGCAGGTTCGTCCCCGAAGGTGTGAGCGGCCGACGCCGGTCGTACTCCGGCAGCTCCTCCAGCTTGGCGAGCATGACAGCCCGGCTCCCCCGCAGAGGCGCCAGCAACTCGGCTTTGAGATCGATCATCGGTCAGGTCCTCCGAGCCGGCAGATAACCGTGGGTGGTCTTCTCCCACTCCGCGCGTTCGCGGACCGCGGTCGTCCACGGCTCGAAGCCGGCCTCGCGCAGCAAGCCGGCGACCTCGTCCGGTTGCTGTCGGTACCAGACGAGGTCGACCGGCGTGCCGGAGAACTCGGTGCGATGGCCCTCCTCGTCACCGATCTGGAAGACCAGCATCACCATCCCGCCCGGTGCGACCACGCGGTGAAACTCGGCGAAGACCTGCGCCCGTTGGTCCCAGGGGATGTGAATGATCGAGTAGTAGGCGAGCAGCCCGCCGAGAGAGTCGTCCGGCAGATCCAGCGCCAGCGTCGATCCCTCTTCGAACCGCAACTCCGGGTACGTCTGACGAGCCAGCTTCAGCATCCCCGGCGACAGGTCGATACCGAACGCATCCAGCCCCAGGTTGGACAGCAGGATTGTCACCCGGCCAGGCCCGCAGCCGACGTCGGCGACACGATCGTTGCCTCCGGCCCGTACCAGCTCGGCGAAGGCGGCAAACAGAGCACGGGTGGACCGGCAGCAATTGCCCGGCTCGCCGACATCGCGCTGGAGGCGCTCACCAGGCCGGCTGGATCTAAGAAGCATCCAGCCAGGTTTGGGCCTTTGCGCCGTGGTAGTCGAGGTAGTCGCGGGGAAGCGGACCCTCCGCGGTCGCCAGTGAAAGGTTCAGCTGGTGCAGTCCTCTCGCGACGATCAGGCCTCGCATCACCGCATCCGAAACCTCTGGCCATGGGCAGATCTCCGCATAGCCGTCGCGGAACGCCTGAGCCATGGCGTCGCGGTCGTCGCGTCGGCCGAAAGACGCGAGCGTGAACGAGATGTCTTGTTCCGCGAAGCCGAAAACCATGTCCTGGAAGTCGATCGGCACCGGTCCGACGCCCGGAGCTTCGATGACGTTGGCCGCAGTGAGGTCGCCGTGCAGCAACTGGGGAGTTCGGTCGCGCCACAACTCAGAGATCAAAGCTTGAACGCTGTCGCGCGCCTCGGTGAGAACCTTCCCGTGCTCGGGCACATCTCCCAACCGGTCGGGCAACAGCCAATAGAGCACCTTGTCCGCGCGCAGCACATCGACATCACCCACGGGGAAGCCATGCAGCCGAGCCATCAGGCGCCCCAACGTGCGCGCTCGCGAGAGACCAAGCCGCGTACGCATCGAGCGACCACGGATCCAGGTGAACAACACGCAAGTCCGCGGCTGGTCATCAGCATCGTTCACGAGCACCATCGGCTCGCCGGACGAGGTCTGTACGACGTCAGGCACCGCCAGCCCGGCGTCGACCAAGCTGCGCTGCCACACCGTCTCGGCTCGCGCAGTACCAGCCGCGTGAATCTGTAGTGAAGGGCCGACGCGAAGGGCATAGGTCCCCTCGACCGCCTCGACGCGGTAGATCGTGTTGAACGACTCGGCGGCTCGGGTGACCCGACGGACCTCGATCGGGAAGTGCCGCAAGGCGATCGACGCGAGCTCTTTTGCATCAACCACAGTGACCGGCCTTCCTCGATGAACTCGACAGCCGAGCATAGATGGCAGGTGTCCGTGGGCAAACCGAACAGCTGGGGCGAGGAAGGCCTCACCGTACTGCGTGCCGCGTCGGCGGACGCGCCTCGCCAGGCCGGCGTCTATTTCTTCCTTGATGAAGGCAACGAAATTCTGTACGTGGGGAAGGCGACCAACCTACGTCAGCGCCTCCGCCAGCACTCGGTCGGCGGGATCCCTCAGTCACAGCTGCATCAGCGGTACGACCTCGTACGCCGGGTCGCAACTCGTCCGCGCCCACCGATTGCGTCATCACGTGCGGGCGCGAGTCATCGACGTCGAGACCTACCGGCGCCTTCTCCGCGACGAGATAACCCCGCTGCTAACCGAGACGCCCGGCCAGTAAGGCGAATTGCTCGGCTGTCGCCCCACCCTGCAGAGCGGTCAGTCCAGCGTCACTGCTTCTCCAACGCGGTCAGGTCGCGTTCGGCGTACAGGCGGTGCTCCCATTCCTCGTTGAGGACGATGAGGAGGCACTCCTTGAAGGGAAAGCTCTCCTGCAAGGGCCAGGTTCCCAACAGTCTCCGTCCGGACGGCGGCTACGTGGAGTGCTGGATCGGGATCCGGACCCGGAAGATCGTCGAGCCCGGGTGGCTGTCGATGGTGATGGCGCCGCCGTGGCGTTCGACGATGATCCGCTGGGCGATGTCGAGGCCGAGCCCCGTACCCTTGCCGACTTCCTTCGTTGTGTAGAAGGCCTCGAAGGCGCGGGCCGCCACCTCGGGAGGCATCCCGGTGCCGGTGTCGCCGATCTCGATGACGACGTGGTCGCCGTCGGCGCGGGTGGTCACCTGGAGTCTCCCGATACCGTTCATCGCGTCGACGGCGTTGTCGATGAGGTTGGTCCACACCTGATTGAGCTCACCGGCGTACGCATCGATCGGCGGTACGTCGGTGCCGTAGTCGCGGCTGACCTCGATGCCGTCGCGGAGTTTGTGGCCGAGCATCACCAACGTGCTCTCGAGGCCTTCGGTCACATCGACGTGCTGCATCGAGGCGCGGTCCATCTGCGAGTACGACCTGACCGCGGCGACCAGGTCGGAGATCCGCCGGGTGGACTCCTTCACCTCGGACAGCAGCGTGATCGCGGAGAACGTGCTCGCCACCCACTCCAGCCCCGGTTCCAGGGCGGGCTCGCCTAGTACGGTCACTGCCCGCTCACACCACTCGACGTCAACGCCTGCGGCCGCGAGCGTCGGCGCGATGGTCCAGTCACGGCTGACGCCATGGCCGGCCAGCCACGACGACAAGGCGATCTCCTGGTCAGCAATGTCGAGCGGATCCACCTCGGCCGCTAGCGGCTTGATCTCACGGCGCAAAGCATCGAGGGCGGTGAACTGGGCGGCCGAGATCTCCCCCTCGGCAAGCTTGCCCAGAGATGAGAGCAGCGTCCCGCAGGCGCCTTCGAGCGCCCCGACCGCACGGGTGGCAGCAGCGGCGGGATTGTTGATCTCGTGGGCAAGACCGGCGGCCAACGTGCCGAGGGTGACGAGCGATTCGCGTTGCCGCACCGTCGCCTCGATTCGGCGCGCGGTGCCGTAGAGGCCCTCGATGAGGTGACCAGCGAAGGGGAACCAGGCGCTGGACAACTCGCGCAATAGCGGAGCAGGCACCCGCAGTACGCGGCCGTCGGTCACTCCCCGACCGGTCGCGAGATAGACGCCGTGCTCGTCCCAGGCCCGGAAGCCGCCGGCCCAGCGACCCGGTACGTCCATCCGGCCGACGACGTTGTCCTCCCGGCCGACCCGGCGGAGCAGTTCGATCCCACCGTCGACGAGCACCCACCAGAAGTCCGCGTGCTCACCTTCGTGGAAGAGGTCGACGCCGGGCACGATCGGTACGTCGGTACCGGCTTCGACCAGTTCCGCCAGTTGGGCGTCGGTCAAACCGTCGAAGAGGCCGAAGGACCGCAGATCGGCGACGCGCATCAGATCGTGGCCAGGTAGCGATGCACGAGATAGACCGACATCGCGCCCTCACCGACGGCCGAGGCGACCCGCTTCATCGAGTCGAGCCGGACATCGCCGGCCGCGAACACCCCGGGCACGCTGGTCTCCAGGGCGAACGGTGGACGAGCCAGCGGCCAACGCGGTCCACCTACCCGGTCGAGGTCCACCAGCAGGTCCTGTCCGGTGATGACGAATCCCTTGGCATCGCGGGCGACTCCGTCCCCGAGCCATTCGGTGTGCGGCGAAGCGCCGACGAAGATGAACAGCCAACTCGACGACACCTCCTCGGTCGCGCCGGACGCCCGATCGGCGAGGACGAGACCTTCGAGATGACCGTCGCCGCGGCACGCCGCCACCTCGGTCCGGCAGCGGACCTCGATGTTCGGTGCGGAGGCGATGCGGTCGACGAGGTAGCGGGCCATCGTGGCCTCCAGCGTCGTGGCCCGGACCACGAGCACCACCCGCTTGGCGAAGCGGGCGAGGTTGAGCGCGGCCTGACCTGCCGAGTTCGCGGCACCCACGACGTAGACGTCGTCGTCCTGACACAGATTCGCGTCGCTCGCCGTGGCGCCGTAGTACACGCCTCGACCGCGGAACTCGTCGAGCCCGGCCGCCTCCAACCGCCGGTACGAGACCCCGGTCGCCACGATCAGCGCGCGAGCCTCGAGCTCACCCGCGCCGTCGAACAGCACGGCGTGCACCGGCCCACGGTTCTCGAAGCCGACGACGTTCCGGGCGAGCACCATCTCGGCGCCGAACCGGGAGACCTGGGCGACCGCCCGCTGGGTCAGGTCGGCGCCGGTCAGGCCCTTCGGGAATCCCAGGTAGTTCTCGATCGCGGCGCTCTGGCCGGCCTGTCCGCCCGGACCCTCGCGCTCCACGACGACAGTGCTCAGGCCCTCTGACGCCGCGTAGACCGCGGCTGCCAGACCTGCCGGTCCGCCGCCGACGATGCATACGTCGTACAAAGGTTGTTCGGCTCTGGTCCGCAGGCCAAGTGCGCCGGCCAGATCCAGCGTCGACGGTGAACGCAGCGACTCGCCCTCCGGGATGAGGACCAGCGGCAGGTCAGCCGGGGTTGCCTCAGCGAGCGTGGACAGTCGCTGGGCCTCGGCGTCGCGCTCGATGTCGAACCAGCGGTACGGCACGTGGTTGCGGGCCAGGAAGGTCTTGAGGTCGTAGCTGCGATCGGACCATCGGTGCCCGATCACCCGTACTTCGGAGGACTGGTCCGGGTTGGCCTGCCGCCAGTCACCGAGCAGGTCGTCGACGATCGGGTACAGCCGCTCCTCGGGCGGATCCCACGGCTTGAGCAGGTAGTAGTCGAGGCCGATGTCGTTGATCGCCTTGATCGCGACATCGGTGTCGGCGTACGCCGTCAGCAGCAGGTACTTCGCTCCGGGCGCATGGACTCGAGCCTGCTCGAGCAGCTCGACGCCGGTCATCCCGGGCATCCGCTGGTCGGAGGCGATCAACGCGACCGCCTGGTTGCGCAGGGCCAGTTTCGTCAAGATGGCAAGCGCCTGCGCCGCGGATCTCGCGCCCACGACGAGATAGTCGTCCCCGTACCGATTCCGCAGATCTCGTGAGATCGCCGCGGACACCATGGGGTCGTCGTCAACGGTCAGAATCGCCGGTTTGCTCATTGGCCCCTCCCCGCGGCCATGCTCGGTGGCTTCGGCCCCGAAAGCAAGAGGTCCCCCACTCGACCACCAGCGGTGACCGATTGGTTGCCGAAGGCGACTATCAGGGGGGTTGGATAGGTTGGCGTTATGCCCCGCACACTCCGTCCTGGTCAGCGAGCCGAGCTGTACGTCATCGATGTGGACTCGGGCGAAAGCCGGCTGGTCTTCGAGTCGTCGACCCTGTTGTTCGAGGCGCCGAACTGGACGGTCGACGGCGAGTGGCTGATCGTCAACGGAGACGGCAATCTGTACCGGATCGCCGTTGCCGGCGGCGAACCCGAGCAGCTCGAGCTCGGTGGCGTGCCGCCGATCAACAACGATCACGTGCTGAGCCCCGACGGCAGCTCGGTGTTCGTATCCGCCGACGACGGCCACCTGTACGCCGTACCGCTGGCTGGTGGTTCCGCAAGGCGCGTGAGCAACGATCGCGGGCGGGGATTTCACCACTACCTTCATGGGATCTCGCCCGACGGCGCGACGCTCGCCTACATCGGCTTGGAGAAGTCGGCCGACGGCACCACGCTCACCAACGTCTACACGATCCCGTCGGCCGGTGGCACCGACGTACAGCTCACTGACGACGAACATGCCGACGACGGTTCGGAGTACAGCCCGGACGGTCAGTGGATCTACTTCAACTCGGAGCGGGCTTCAACGACGCCCGGCCACGCCCAGCTCTTCCGGATCTCCGGTGAGACCCTCGAACAACTCACCTTCGACGAGCGGGTCAACTGGTTCCCCCACCCGTCACCGGACGGCACCACGATCGCCTACATCAGCTTCCCACCCGGCACCCTCGGCCACCCCGCGGACATCGCCGACGTCCGCATCCGCCTCCTCACCGACCCGCCTCGGGACCTGGTCACCCTCCCCGGCGGCCAAGGCACCATGAACGTCCCCAGCTGGTCCCCCACCAGCACCCACCTCGCCTACGTGACCTACCCGTTCTGAGCACGCCTGTGGAAAGCTAGCCCGGCAGATTCGCGCTGCGGGTTACTCTTTGCTTGTGACTGCTCAACCGCTGCCGGGACCGGGGGACGACCCCGCGGAGATCCTGCGCGTGCTGCCTGCCGAGTGGCACGAGCAGTTCTTGAGCGAGTACCACGAAGCCTTGGAAGCGGCCCACGAGGTCTGGCGCTTCCGTCAGCTCCAGGACGTCCTGCACCTCTGGCACCTCCGCGCCACAGCGTTCTCCAAACCAGGATTCGCCCTCGCAGAACAAGCAACCCGTGAAGGTCGCGCCGAAGAGTTCACCCCGGCCGAAGAAGTCATCCCTGGCTGGGCAGATCGACCGTGACCTATCGCGTGGAATTCCACGCGGCCGCTCTAGCTCAGCTCTCCGGACTACCAGCCCGATGCATTCGACGTGCTGGTAAAGCCAACTCCTCAGGATCTACGACATCACCGGGGTTGGCTGATCACTTCGGCCTACACCTGGGCCGCCTGAGTTGGAGGCGGCCCAGGTAGGTCAGGCTGCGGCGGTGGCTTCGGTTAGTTGTTCTGCGGTGGGTTGGAGTTGGGGGGAGGCCAGGGTCAGGAAGACGTTGGCGATGGCGAAGGCTGCGGCTACCAGGAGGCCGCGTTGGAAGCCATCGACCAGGGCCTGTTGCTGGGGTACGCCGTGGGCGATCGCGTCTGTGGTGCGGCTGATCGAGAGGGTGGTGACGATCGCCAGGCCAAGCGCGCCGCCCACCTGGTACATCGCGTTGACGACACCGGAGGCCGCGCCTGCTTCGTGGTGCTCGACGTCGGAGACTGCGGCGATCTGACCCGGTACGCCGACGCCGATGATGCCGACGCCGAAGATGATCAGGCCGGGGAGCAGTTGGCTCGTGTAGCTGCCGACCGCGTCCGCTTGGGACAACAGGAGCAATCCGGCGACGCTCAGCACAGCACCACCGAGCTGCACTGTCCGAGTACCGACCTTCTGGACCAGCTGTGAGGCGAGGATGGCCCCGGCGATCGCAGCGCCGCCCATCGGCAGGAAGTGCACACCGGCTTGGAGTGCCGAGTCACCGCGGACCTGCTGCAGGTAGATCGCGGTCAGGAAGAACATCGACAGGAACCCAGCGCCGTTCAACGCCAGCGAACCACTGGAGACGCTGAGCGCGCGGGACCGGAACAGCCGCAGCGGCACCAGCGGCGCTTTCGACCGCGCTTCCACCATCACGAAGGCGATCAGCAGCGC
Organism: Kribbella qitaiheensis; assembly: GCF_014217565.1. Lineage (NCBI taxonomy): Bacteria > Bacillati > Actinomycetota > Actinomycetes > Propionibacteriales > Kribbellaceae > Kribbella > Kribbella qitaiheensis. The sequence continues at coordinate 5,056,528 of NZ_CP043661.1, read as the reverse complement.
CACGCCGCCGATGAGGAACGTGAGCACCTCGCCCGAGCCCCATCCCTTCGGCTCGGACCGGACCACGCCGTACACGACCGCCAGCAGACCCGCAGTACCGAGCACTGCGCCTGCCGTGTCGAAGGTACGGTCACGGCCCTCGTTGTGCCGGGTGTCGCGGACGAAGACCGGGATCAGTGCTACCAGTGCGAGCACGATCGGCACGTTGACGAAGAAGACCCACTGCCAGCTGAGCGAGTCGACCAGTACGCCGCCCGCCACGACTCCGAGGGTGCCGCCAAGTCCGGCGAGGCCGCCCCAGACGCCCATCGCGATGTTCCGCTCACGCCCATGGGCGAACGTCACCGTCAGGATCGCCAGTGCGGCGGGCGACAGCAGAGCACCACCAAGGCCCTGTACTGCGCGGGCGCCGATCAGGAACTCCGGCGAGTTCGACAGCCCCGCGACGAGCGAAGTCGCGCCGAAGAGCAGGAGGCCGGCGATGAAGACCCGGCGCGGGCCGAGCAGGTCCGACATCCGCCCGCCGAGCAGCAGGAAGCCGCCGAACAGCAAGGTGTAGGCGTTGATCACCCACTGCAGGTTGTCGGTGGAGAATTTCAGATCTGCCTGGATGTGCGGCAGCGCGACGTTCACGATCGTCACGTCCAGCACCACGATGAATTGCGCTAGGGCCAACACCGCGAGTGTCGCCCAGGGACTGCGTCGCATGCCTACCTCACAGGAGAGTGTGTCTACGTTGTATGTATACGCCGTATGCGTACCTCGTAGACAGTAGGTCTACGTTGTACACTTGTCAACGTGGCGACGATCAGCAAGGAGACCGCGAAGCGGCTCGACCCGGAGAAGCTGGCGATCAGCGCGCTGGCCCTGGCCGACCTCGAAGGGCTCGAGGCGATCACGATCAGACGGCTGGCCCAGCAGCACGAGGTCACCCCGATGGCCCTCTACCGGCACTTCAGCGACAAGGACGACCTGCTGGCCGCGATCGGCGACCGGATGCTGGCCGACATCGCCCTGCCCGAGCCGAACGACGACCCCTGGGACGTCCAGCTCCATGCGATCCTGACCGCCTTCGTCGCCGCCCTCCGGCCGCATCCGAAGGTCGCTCAGCTGGCGATGTTCCGCATCCTGGTCACCGAACCAGGCCTGGCGATGGCCGAACGCACGATGGAGCTCCTCACCGAGGCGGGCTTCTCCGTCGACGACGCGGCCGAGGTCGGCCGGCAGTCACTGTGCTCGCTGATCACCCTCGTCACGATGGAGCCGGGTGCCACCGAGGTCACCGACCCGGTCGCCCGCGAGGACGCCCTCCGCGCCAAGCGCGCCTCACTCGCCGCCCTGTCACCGCGGCGCTACCCGCTGATCACCGCCGCGGCCGACACCCTGGTCTGCCCAGCCTCCACCGACCGGTACTACGACTTCGGCGTCGAGCTCGTAGTAGCCGGCGTCCGCGGCGTACTACCGGCTCGGCAGAAGTAGTGGCTGTCAGCACTGTCACCTACCTCGAGCTGCACAGCCCGGACGAGGTGAGGCCGGCGCGAAAGCCGAAGGACGCGGTCGACATCGAGCGGGTCGAGGAGATCTCACCGGAGTTCTCGCGCTTCCTCTACGCCTCGGTCGGCGGCGACTGGCACTGGTCCGAGAAGCTGGCGTGGACCTGGGAGCAATGGACCCAGTGGCTCAACCGGCCCGGCTTCGAGACCTGGGTCCCGTACGTCGGCGGCGTACCGGCCCGGGTACATCGCGATGAAGGCGATCGGCACCGAGGTCGAGGTGGAGAACTTCGGCCTGCTGCCCGGGTTCATCGGGCGGGGTATCGGCGGACACCTCCTCACGGTCGGGCTCCAGCAGGCCTGGACCCTGAACGAACGGCATCCGGGGATCGGACTGATCAGCCGCGTCTGGCTGCACACCAACACCCTCGACGGCCCGAATGCCCTCGCCAACTACGAGGCGCGCGGACTCCGTCCCTATAAGACGGAGACCGAGGACCGCCCGGACGCCGACGGCCCACCCCTAGGCCCGTGGCCGGGCGCCGACCGGCCGCGCTAACGACAGTTCGCCGTACGCCGAAGTGGTCCGGGGTTAGCTTCGAGCCATGACTCAGGAAGCTTTGGCTGCGAGATTTTGTGAGATCAATGGCGAGCACCCGATGAGTGCCGAGGACGACGCTTATGTCACCCGGCAGTACCGCGTGCTGACCGAGCTCTGTGCGGAGCAGGACCGGGACGTGGACGACGTGCGGCGGCTGATGCTCGCGGGGCAACTTCCGATGCCCGGCTATCTGCGGTCGGACGGCGCCGAGATGGTGCCGGCGGATCTCTTCGCACTGGCCGACCAGGTCGGGCTATCGGATTTGCGGGGCTGGTTCGTCGCGCAGTGGAAAGACCTTGCCGATGGCAACGAAGAATGGGATGCCTACTTGAGCGGTCAGTATGTCTGCCTGCATTCGGTCACGCCGGCCACGATCCATCGAAAAAGTGAACTTATGAAGGCGATCGACGTCACCACTGACCGGGCACAGCTGAAGCTGCTGGTCGACGAACTGGACGAACTCGAGCCCGAGTTCACCGCCTACGACCGGCTTCGCTTCGACGGCCCCGTCTCCCGCGACACCCACATCACCGCGATCCGCCACCGCCTCGCCTCGTGATCGCCATCAACTCCTGAACCCCGTACGAAGTGTCGGGGTGGGGGTTTGCCGGGCTGCGGGTCTAGGCTCCGGAGCGTTACTGGCTCATGACACGGAGGTTTTCCAATGGCGGGAAAGTTCGAGCTGTACGAGGACAAGTCGGGCGGGTTCCGGTTCCGGTTGAAGGCCGGCAACGGCGAGGTGATCGCGAGCAGCGAGAGCTACAAGACGAAGGACGGCGCGCTGAACGGGATCGAGTCGATCAAGAAGAACGCGGGCGACGCGGCCATCGACGACCAGACCTCCTGAACACACCCGAACGGCAGGACCTCCAGCTGGAGATCCTGCCGTTTCGTGTTTCCGGAGCGTCCGTGTTACCTACAGACCGACCTCGTGGATGACCTCGCGGACCTCGACGCCGAGGCCCTCGATGGCGGCGTCCGGGATCAGCGCGGCGAGTTCGTAGGCCCGCTCCTTGCTCGCGACGTCGATCAGGTAGTAGCCCGCCAGGAACTCTTTCGCCTCCACGAACGGGCCGTCCGTCACCGCCGGCACGCCGTCGCGGACCTTGACGACAGCCGTCTTGGCCGGCTCGGCCAGCGCGGCCGTGCTGTGGAACTCGCCCGACTCCTGGGTGACGGCCATGAACTTCTCGTGCCCGCTGAAGATCGCCTGCTGCTCGGTCTCGGTCAGGGCGTTCAGCACGTCAGGGTTGATGTTCAGGACCAGTAGGTATTTCACGATGTCTCCTTCAGACCCGGCTCCCCCGTCGGGAACCGCTCATCATCAGTACGGAACCGGCGCAGTCTTCTTGACATGGCGATGCTACGAAGTCTGGCGGTCAGCAGACGGCTTGTGGGACCGTGTGGGTTCGAGCCGGTTGCCGGGGGGAACCGCAAACGGTTTGGGGGGTTCCATGCGTCGCGTTGTGCTGTCCATTGTCGTCGCCATGATCGGGGCACTGCTGTTTGCCATCGGGCAGGCCGGGTCTGCCCAGGCTGCCCCCATCACTGTCACCACCACCGCGGATGTCGTGAACGGCGCCGACGGGGTGACCTCGCTGCGAGAGGCCATCACCACGGCCAACGCCGCCGGCGACGCGACCACGATCACCCTTGCCGCGGCCGCGACGTACGGGCTGAACCTGTGCGGTGACGACGACACGAACGCGACCGGGGACCTGGACAGTACGTCGGCGCAACCACTCACGATCGAGGGCAGCGGATCGACCATCGACCAGAACTGCGCGGGCGAGCGGGTGATGAACACGCTCGACTCCGACGGCTCACTCACCTTGCACGAGCTGACCTTGACCGGCGGCGACGACCTCTTCGGTGCGGCGCTGCAGCACGCGGGCGACGCGACTCTCGACGACACCACGGTGACCGGGAACGCGGGCGGCGCAGGCCGGGTGCTCGAGAGCCCCCTCGGTGGCGCCATCCTCAACCTGACCGGCTCCAACATCCACGACAACACCGGTACGGGCGTGGCGCTGTCGCTGGGCCAGGTGCACATCACCGACACCTCTATTACCAACAACACCGGACGGGGCGTCGGCCTGACCGACGGGGCCCTGTCCGTGAGCGGCTCGACGATCAGCGGGAACGGCAGCGACGGTGTACGGACCACCGGGCAGGGCTCGGGCCTGTTCGCTCTTACTAATACGACAGTGGACAACAACGGCGGTACCGGCGTGATCTGCTCGGCCTGTGGCGACCTGACGGTGACCGGCTCGACCGTGACCGGCAACCACCCTTCCGGGACCAGCAGCGGTGGCGGCATCCAGGTGCTGTTCGACCAGGACACGCCCGTTGATCAGCCAGTGGTGTCAGTGATCGACTCGACCGTGTCCGGCAACTCCAAGACCGGCTCTGGCGGCGGGATCAACACCGCCATCATCGAGAACTCCAGCGGCCCGCCACCGGCGCAGATCATCGTCACCCGGTCGACCATCAGCAACAACAGCGCCTCTGGTGCCGTCGACAGCCAGGGCGGTGGCATCTACGCGGTCACCGGCGAGGTACGGGTCGACAACTCCACCGTCACCGGCAACAGTGCGACCGCGGCCGGCGGTGGCGTCTACACGCTCGCCCATGACGTCTACCTGCAGCACGCGACCGTCTCGGGTAATACAGCAGGAGGCGTGGGCCGCAACGTGGCCACCAACGCGGGCCTGCACACCTTCGGCTCGATCCTTGCCGGAGGCACTGGCTCCAGCGACTGCGGCATCGAGCTACTCACCACTTCTACCGGCTACAACCTCGACGGCGACGGCAGTTGCAGCCTGGCCGGGGTGGGCGACCACAGCAACATCGGTAGCCCGCAGCTAGGCGCGCTGGCCAGCAACGGCGGCCCGACCCAGACGATGCTGCCGCTGGCCGCAAGCCTCGCCAACGGCGCAGTACCGGCAGCGGCGTGCACAGTACTTGCTGTCGACCAACGCGGCATCACCCGACCGCAGGGCACCAACTGTGAAGCCGGGTCGGTCGAGATAGCCGAAGTACCACCCGCAGCGGCCTGCACCAAGACCGGTACTGCTGGGAGCGATCTGCTCCTGGGTACTGCCGGAGCCGACGTACTGTGCGGCCTCGGCGGCGACGACCTCATCCTCGGACTGGGCGGCAACGACATCCTGCGCGGCGGCAACGGCAAGGACCTGCTGATCGGCGGCACCGGTCACAACACCCTCGACGGCGGCCCCGGCCAGGACCTCTGCATCGGAGTCGGAGACACCAAGATCTCTTGCTGACGGTAGATTCTCGGGCATGCTCAGCATCGAGGATGTCCGGGAAGCCGCCCAGCGGATCGAGGGAGTGGCACACCGGACACCGGTGATCACGTCGCGGACATTGAACGAGCGGGTCGGCGCCGAGGTGTTCCTCAAGGCCGAGAACTTTCAGCGGATCGGGGCCTTCAAGTTCCGGGGCGCCTTCAACGCGGTCAGCCGGTTGAGCCCGGAGCAGCTCGGTCGCGGCGTCACGGCGTACTCGTCCGGGAACCACGCCCAGGCGGTCGCGCTGGCGGCGTCGCTCGTGGGGACGACCGCGGTGATACTGATGCCCGAGGACGCGCCACCGACGAAGCTGGCGGCGACCAAGGGGTACGGCGCCGAAGTGGTCACGTACGACCGGTACACCGGGGACCGTACGGCGCTCGCGACCCAGCTCGCCGAGGACCGCGGACTGGCCTTGATCCCGCCGTACGACCACTACGACGTGATGGCCGGCCAGGGCACGGTCGCGCTCGAGCTGATCGAAGAGGTGGGGCAGCTCGGGGCACTGCTTGCCCCGATCGGTGGCGGCGGCCTGATCGCCGGCTGCGCGACGGCCGCCACCGCGCTGTCGCCGGGGATCCGGGTGATCGGGGTCGAGCCCGAGGCGGGCGACGACACGGCCCGGTCGCTGGCAGCCGGCGAGCGGGTCGAGATCGGCGTACCGCGGACGATCGCGGACGGCCAGGCCATCTCGATCCCGGGCGAGCTCACCTTCGAGATCAACCGGCGGCTGCTGGCCGGGGTCGAGCTGGTCAGCGACGACGAGATCCGGGCCGCGATGGCCTTCGCGTTCGAGCGGCTCAAGCTCGTCCTGGAGCCGAGTGGCGCCTGCGCGCTGGCGGCACTGCTGACCGGGCGGATCCAGGACCTGCCGGACCGCGTCGGAGTCGTGCTTTCAGGCGGGAACGTGGGCCTGGAACGCTTCCTGGAGCTGCTCGGAAAGGGCTGATCCAGGCCCCTCCTGAGAGGGCCCTGAGTACCCTCTGTGGTCGTTGTCACAGAGGGTACTCACAAAATGTGACTCAGGTCACACATAATGGCCATACGGCCGCCTGAGACGCGCTCAGACACGCTCAGGCCTCCTGGTGTTCACCAGCGGTCCCTGAGCCATCAGAGAGCCGTTTGAGGGCTTTCCGGAGGGTCTCTGTGGATCTGAGGGTTTGCGTCGTGATCGTTCTGTTATACAGTCGGCGGCGGTTCGACAAATGAGACGAACTGCAGGTGTGTCAAACGCCGAGTCCTGCCAGGCGCACCTGTTCCCCTCGAACAACCATGGCAGGAGTGGGGGACCCAGGAGGTTGGGGTCCGACCGTGAGTGGTCGGGTCCCTGGGGTGAAGTCCGCGGGAGCGGACCGGGCTATCGACTCTCAGCCCGAACCCGACAGCTAACTCCGCAGGCGTCGGGAGACAACCATGCCCGTCACCATCCGACGGACAGCGATGCCTGCTGTCAGTCACCAAAGCGAATCCAGTACCCGGCCCGCCGGCCGGACCCTGGCCAAGCACCGCAAGACCAACAAGTCCGCGGCCGCCCCGCGCGCCGCAGCCGCCGTCCTTTCGGTCGGCCTCGCCGTCAGTGGTGGGGCGATCCTCACCGTCGCCGGCACCCCCTCGACCGCCTCGGCGGCCACTACCAAGACCACCTCGGCCGCGTGGGCCCGGGGTAACCTGCCTGTCGCCCAGAAGCCGCTGCTCCGTTACGCGGACGCCGGTTCGGCCGTTCGTGGAGTCCAGCGCTTCCTGGACGTCCCGGCCGGCGGTTGGTACGGCTCCGCCACTCGCACGGCGGTTGCCAACTTCCAGCGCCGGGTGGGCCTGCCCCGCACCGGCACAGTGACCGTGAACACCTGGCGTTCGCTGTTCTATGCCGCGAGCCACGGTCTGCTGCACGGCGGTGCCGGCCGCAGCTCGACCTTCCAGGCCCGGGTCCTGAAGGAAGCAGCCAAGCTCAAGGGCACCCCGTACCGCTACGGCGGCACGACCACCCGCGGCCTCGACTGCTCGGGCTACACCGGTCTGGTCTTCAAGCGGGCCGGCAAGAAGCTGCCCCGTACGTCGCGCCAGCAGTACAGCGCCACCAAGCACCTGACCCGTAAGTCGGCCAAGCCCGGCGACCTGGTGTTCTTCAAGAGCGGTGGCGGCGGCGTCTACCACGTGGGTATCTACGCCGGGAACAACATGCTGTGGCACGCCTCGAAGCCGGGTCGCCCGGTCGCGAAGGCGAAGATCTGGAGCTCGAACGTGGCCTTCGGCCGCGCCTGATTCTCCAGCCCGTCAGCGAGACCCACTCCCCCCGTGGCTCGCTGACCTGAAACCGGTCGCGAGCCGTCGCCCCACCCCCTCCGGCGGCTCGCGACCGGTTTCCCTTTTGCCCTAGGTGTCGAGCAGCCCCGCGTCGTGGGCAAGGATCGCGACCTGGACCCGGTTGGTGGCATCGAGCTTCACCAGCACCCGGGACACGTGCGCCTTCACGGTCGCCTCGCTCATGAACAGCTGCCTGCCGATGTCCGCGTTGGACAACCCGGTGGCGACCGCGGCCAGCACTTCTTTCTCCCGCTCGGTCAGGGACGTCAGCCGCTCCCGCGCCACCCGCTGCCGATCGGTCCGCTGATCAGCCGCGAAGTGCCCGATCAACCGCCGGGTCACCGCCGGCGACAACATCGCGTCCCCGGCCGCGACCACCCGGACAGCCTGAACGAGCTCGCGAGGCGGTGTGTCCTTCAGCAGGAACCCGCTCGCCCCGGCCTGCAGCGCACGGAACACGTAGTCGTCCAGGTCGAACGTCGTCAGCACCAGGACCTTCGGCGGATCCGGCATCGCCTGCAACTCCCGGGTGGCGGCGAGCCCGTCCAGCCTCGGCATCCGGATGTCCATCAGCACCACGTCCGGGCGATGCTCGCGCACCATCGCGGCCGCATCGGCGCCGTCGTCGGCCTCCGCGACGACTTCGAGGTCGTCGGCCGACTCGAGGATCATCTTCAGTCCGGCCCGGACCAGCGCCTCGTCGTCCACGATCAGCAGCCGCGTCATCCTTCTCCTTTGTCGCTGTCAGCCGTGCCGCCGGGTTTGGCCGGCTCCTTCTCGGACCACGGCAGCCAGGCCTCGACCCGCCAGCCGCCGTCCGCGGTCGGCCCGGTCGAGATGCTTCCGCCGGACAGACTGACCCGTTCACGAAGACCGACCAGGCCCGCACCCGCGCCCGGCAGCAGTGAGTCGGCCGCCACCGGCCGAACGTTGGTCACCCGGACCGTCACGCCGGTTCCCGGCGCACCCTTCACCAGCACTTCGGTCGAAACCCCGCGGGCGTGCTTGTGCACGTTGGTCAGCGCCTCCTGCACGATCCGGTAGACCGTACGCCCCACCGAAGCCGGTACCTCGTCCGGCAAGACCAGATCGCTCGACACGTTCACCCCCGCCGCCCGGGATGCCTCCACCAATCGGGCCAGGTCGAGGGCCCGCGGTACGGGAGCCAGATCGGCACCGGCCGAGCTGATGTCGGTTCGCAGTACGCCGAGTACTTCGCGAAGGTCCTCCATCGCCTGCCGGGCGGTCTCCCGGATCAGGCCGGCCGAGCTCTCCACCTTCTCCGGGCCGACCGCCGGGTTCACCTCGAGCCCGCCCGCGTGCAGCGCGATCAGCGACACCTTGTGCGCCAGTACGTCGTGCATCTCCTGGGCGATGCGGGCCCGCTCACCCAGCCGGGCCTGGTCCGCGCGGAGTTCACGCTCGGCCTCCGCGCGTTCGGCCCGGTCCCGCAGCGACACCATCAGGTCGCGCCGCGCCCCGAGGTAGGCGCCGACCGCGACCCAGGTGCCGATCAGGAACGGCCCGGTGAAGAGGAGTACGTAGGGATCGCTGTTCCGGTCGGACCAGGAGCTCGCGACGTACGCGACGTACGCCGCCAGGCTCAGCGCGGCCAGCATCGCGTCCCGGCGGCGGATCGCGAGCGTCAGCAGCGCCAGGCCCATCGGGACGAAGATCTGGCCGCCGAACAGCGCGAGGATGGCGATGATCGTGACGCTGACGGGAAACCGGCGGCGCCACCACAGCGCCAGCGATCCGGCGATGCCCACCCCCAGCACGAACCAGTCGCGCGCCTGCCAGCCGCCGCGGGTGCCCGCGGTGGCCTGCGCGACGATCGTGAGCAGGCTGAAGCCGATGAACATCAGGTCGCGGATCCGCGGGGCGCGCTGGACGAACCAGGCATACCACCGCCGCAACCATCGCATTGCGTCAGCGTAGTCGCGCTGGGTGCGGGTCCACGTCCACCTTCAGGTGTGCGTCGTCTCCCCCTTCCGGTGGGGGTCAGGGCCGGTCCCTGACGACTTTCGTAGGGGGACGGTCGAGACGCTCGGTCGATGTGGCCAGGGGGTGCCGGACGGAAGAGTTACCCCCATGATCACCGTCGAGAACCTCAGCAAGCGCTACGGCAACAGCACCGCCGTGCAGGACGTGTCCTTCACCGTCGAGCCCGGCAGCATCACCGGCTTCCTCGGCCCGAACGGAGCCGGCAAGTCGACCACGCTGCGGATGCTGACGGGACTCACGCCGCCGACCTCCGGCCGCGCGACGATCGCCGGCAAGCGGTACGTCGAGCTGCCGAACCCGGGCCGGGTCGTCGGGGTCATGCTCGACGCGGCCGCCCAGCACCCGGGTCGCACGGGCCGGGAGACGCTGCAGCTCAGCGCGAGCCTGCTCGGCGTACCGAAGAGCCGTGCGGACGAGATGCTCGAGGCAGTCGGGCTCACTCCGGTCGCGAAGCGCCGGGTCGGCCAGTACTCGCTGGGGATGCGGCAGCGGCTCGGTATCGCCGGTGCGCTGCTCGGCGACCCCGCCGTACTGATCCTGGACGAGCCGGCCAACGGGATGGACCCGGAAGGCATCCGCTGGATGCGCGGCCTGCTGCAGGACTTCGCCAACCGCGGGGGAACGGTGATTCTGTCCAGCCACCTGCTCGGCGAGGTCCAGGCGACCGTGGACCGGCTGGTGGTCATCGGTGGCGGCCGGATCGTCGCCAACGGTTCGCTGGAGGAGTTGCTCGCCGGGACCGGCACTCTGGTCCGCGGTCTCGACCCGATCGCGTTGAACCAGGCCCTGACCGCTGCCGGCCTGAACCTCGAGCCGCTGCACGACGGCGGGCTCCGGGTCGACGCCACCGCCGAGCAGGTCGGCCGCGCGGCTGCTGCTGCCGGCCAGATCCTGCTCGAACTGCGCGAGAGCGACGGCGCCGGCCTGGAAGAACTCTTCTTCCAGCTGACCAGCCCTGCCGCCGCCCCTGTTGCCGCCTGACCACCCCGAAACTTCCTGGAGCTCATCACCATGGCTGTCACTGAAATCACCTCACCGCCCGTCACGGCGCCCGCTGCCAAGCACAGCGCCGTCTCCACCGCACTGCCGCCCGCTCGTGGGCAGTCCTTCCTCCGGCTGGTCACCACCGAGCTGCGCAAGTCCCTGGACACCCGCAGCGGCCGGGTGCTGGTCCTGGCCATCCTCGCGGTAGCCGTCGCCGCACTCACCTGGCAGCTCACCCACATGGATGCCGGTCCGCAGAAGTTCGACAGCTACCTGGGCGCGGCATCGACAGGCGTCCTGCTGCTACTGCCCGTCATCGGAGTGATGGCGATGACGAGCGAGTGGACCCAGCGCACCGCGCTGACCACCTTCACGCTGTCGCCGCGCCGGGTCCGGGTCCAGCTGGCCAAGTTCGTCTCCGCGGTAGTGCTGAGCGTCGTAGTACTCACCGCGTCCGCTCTGCTCGCGCTGGCCGCTACGGCCATCGGCGGTGCCGTGAGTGGCGACGGAGCGTCGTACGCCGGAATGGGCGGCGCGCTGGCCGGTGCGTACCTGAGCACCGCGCTGAACGTCGTGATGGGTGCCGCCTTCGGTGCGCTGATCGCCCAGACCGCCGTCGCGATCCTGGTCTTCTTCATCGCCCCGACCGTCTGGTCACTGGCCGGTCCGGCGCTGTTCAAGGACAACGCGAACTGGCTGGACGTGTTCAGCGCCTTCGGCCGGATCGCCGAGCGCGATCTGCACGGAATGGTGCCGGAGACGCTCACCGCGATCGGGGTCTGGGTCGTTCTGCCGACCGTCCTCGGACTGTGGGCAAGCTCACGTCGCGAGGTGAAGTAATACCTCGGTACGGCGTCAAAGACGCGGAGGCCTGGCCGGTTTGAGGGGACCGGCCAGGCCTTCCGGCCTGTCATCGGACTTCTTCGGAGGTCCAGCCAGGGGGCGGTGCGTGTGTCATGGACCGGCTCCGGGTAATCTAGAACCACGATTACTGACGACTGATCCGTGGGCGCCCAGCTGCGTACCCGGTTGACTTGTGCGAGGGGGTCGACGCTATGGGGCGCGGCCGTGCAAAGGCCAAGCAGACGAAGGTCGCACGCGACCTGAAGTACCGCACCTGGGACACCGACTTGGACCAGCTCAAGAAAGAGCTGTCCGGCGGCGAGCAGAGCGGTAACGGATCTGCCAACGGCGACAACGACGCAGACGTCGGCGATGACGCCGACGACTACCACCCCCGTCGGTAAGGCAGCATTTCAGCTCGGATGACCTGCCCAGCGCCTAGCGCTCGGGCAGGTCTCCTGTGCTTGACCGACGAGTTCCACCACAGGGTTAGCGCTTGACCACACAGATGGCGCTTTTGCTTGCCCTGTTCACTGACGAGGTCCGGAGAACTCCCCGCGGAGCTCTCCGGACTTCGTGAGTCGGATCAGTTGTGGCCGGCGCCTGCTCAGCGGGCGTAGTCGCCCTGCAGTTCGACGCCTGCCGTGCCGTCGGCAACGCTGACCTCGCCGCACACCCAGGCGGGGATCTCCCGCTCGGCCAGTGCCGCGATCGCGGCGTCCGCCGAGGCCGGATCGAGCACCGCGACCATCCCGACGCCCATGTTCAGGGTCTTCTCCAGCTCCAGCAGCGGTACGCCGCCGAGCTGACCGACCAGGTCGAAGATCGGCGCCGGGGTCCAGGTCGACCGGTCGATCCGGACCGCGAGGTCGGCGGGGATCACCCGGGCCAGGTTCGCCGCGAACCCACCGCCGGTGATGTGCGACATCGCGTGCAGCGGCTTCTCGTCGCCGTTCAGCTCCCGGATCAGCTCCAGGCAGTGCTTGGCGTAGACCTTGGTCGGAATCAGCAGGGTGTCGCCGAGAGTGCCGCCGAGCTCGGGAACTTCCCGGTCGAGCTGCCAGCCGGCCCGGTCGAAGAAGACGTGCCGGACCAGGGAGTACCCGTTCGAGTGCAGCCCCGACGAGGCCATCGCGACCACGACATCGCCCGCGCGGACCCGATCGGCACCGATCACTTCATCGGCCTCGACAACACCGGTGGCAGCGCCCGCCACGTCGTACTCGTCGGGCTCGAGCAGCCCGGGGTGCTCTGCCGTCTCGCCGCCGACGAGCGCAGTACCGGCCTCTACACACGCCTCCGCGATGCCCTTGACGATCTGCGCGATCGTCTCCGGGACCACCTTGCCGGTGCAGATGTAGTCGGTCATGAACAACGGCTCGGCGCCGCAGACGACCAGGTCGTCCACCACCATGCCGACCAGGTCGAACCCGATCGTGTCGTGCCGGTCCATCTTCTGAGCGATCGCGACCTTGGTCCCGACCCCGTCCGTCGACGTCGCCAGCAGCGGCCGCCGGTACGCCGTGAGCGCGGTCGCGTCGAACAGGCCGGCGAATCCGCCGAGCCCGCCGACCACCTCGGGACGGGTCGCCTTCGCGACCCACTCCTTCATCAGCTCGACGGCCCGGTCACCGGCCTCGATGTCGACCCCGGCGGCGGCATAGCTGGCGCCCTCGGTCACGTTGTTCTCCTTGTTTCTGGGCCGGTCTTCACGGCCGATTGCGTCGGGCCGGTTGCTTCAGGGCCGGTTGCTTCAGGGCCGGTTGCGTCAGGGCCGGGACAGTGCGTCCGCGGCGCCGGCGCCGCCCGAGACCGTGGCCAGACCATCGGCGTCGGTGCTGACCGGCAGCTCGAGCAGGTGCTTGCCGAGGTGCTCCGGCTCCGGCAGTGGGATCGGGTAGATCCCGTCGAAGCAGGCCCGGCAGAGCTTGTCCTTCGGCACCGAGGTGGCCTCGACCAGGATGTCCAGGCTGATGTAACCGAGCGAGTCGGCGCCGAGTGACCGGCAGATCTCCTCGTTGTTCAGCCCGTTCGCGATCAGTTCGGCGCGGCTGGCGAAGTCGATGCCGTAGAAGCACGGCCATTTGACCGGTGGCGCCGTGATCCGGACGTGGATCTCCTTCGCACCGGCCTCCCGGAGCATCTTGATCACCGCGCGCTGGGTGTTGCCGCGGACGATCGTGTCGTCGACCACGACCAGGCGCTTGCCCTCGATCACCTCGCGCAGCGGGTTCAGCTTGAGCCGGATCCCGAGCTGGCGGATGGTCTGGCTCGGCTGGATGAAGGTGCGGCCGACGTAGGCGTTCTTGACCAGGCCGGACCCGTACGGGATACCGGACTCCTCGGCGTACCCGATCGCGCCCGGTACGCCGGACTCCGGGGTGGCGATGACGAGGTCGGCCTCAGCCGGGTGTTCGCGGGCCAGCCGGCGGCCGATCTCGACCCGGGTGGAGTGGATCCGCTGGCCGGAGATCTGGGTGTCCGGGCGGGCCAGGTAGACGAACTCGAACAGGCAGCCCTTCGGGTCCGGCTCGGCGAACCGGGTCGAGCGCAGGCCGTCCTCGTCGATGGCGACGATCTCACCCGGCTCCACCTCCCGGATGAAGCTCGCGCCGACGATGTCCAGGGCGGCGGTCTCGCTGGCGATCACCCAGCCGCGTTCGAGCCGGCCGAGTACCAGCGGGCGGACGCCTTGCGGATCACGCGCTCCGTACAGGGTGTTCTCGTCCATGAAGACCAGGCTGAACGCGCCCTTGACCTTGGGGAGCACCTTCGCCGCGGCCTGCTCGAGCGTCAGGTCGGGGTAACCGGCCAGCATCGAGGTCAGGATGTCGGTGTCCGAGGACGCGCCGTGCTTGGCGTTCGCCTTCGCATGCTCGACGTCCAGGTCCAGGCCGAGATCCAGGTCGTCGTTGCCGCTCAGGCTGGCAGCAAGTTCACCGGTGTTGGTGAGGTTGCCGTTGTGCCCGAGCGCGATCGACCCGGTCGCGGTGGATCGGAAGGTGGGCTGGGCGTTCGCCCAGACGCTCGAGCCGGTCGTCGAGTACCGGCAGTGCCCGACCGCGATATGACCGCGCAGCGACGCGAGGGTCGCCTCGTCGAACGCCTGACTGACCAGACCCATGTCTTTGTAGACCAGGATCTGGGTCCCGTTGCTGACCGCGATGCCAGCCGACTCCTGCCCCCGGTGCTGCAGAGCGTAGAGCCCGAAATAGGAGAGTTTGGCAACCTCTTCCCCGGGAGCCCAGACCCCGAAGACGCCACAAGCGTCCTGAGGTCCTAGGTCCTGCGGGTCAAGATCATGAGTGAGCAGACCATCGCCACGAGCCACACGGGGCAGTCTACGGGACTACATCTGCCAGCAACTCGCCGCCGCACAACTACCGTTCGGATCGTCGTCGACGGGCGGCGTCTCGCCGGCCCGCGCCGACCCCGACGACAGCAGCAGCGAACCGGCCAGCAGCAGCGTCATCCCGGCCACCGTCAGAAACCTCTTGATCACAGCCGGTCCTTTCGAAATAATCCGAAACGTTCTCTTGAGCGCGCTAAATCGACGCACCCTGTATATGGTCGGTTCCAAACGAGCGTTGGAAGGGTGTAGATAGTGCTGGAACCGTTAGGTGTGGACGAGGCCACCTTCGCGGTCTATCACGCCCTTCTCAGGGAGCCTGACAGTACGGCGGAGCAGATTGCCGCTGTACTGAATTGTGCATTGCAAGAGGTTCATCACCGGATGGACGTCCTCCGGAAACTCGATCTGCTCGTTCCGACCTGGTCCAACCCGGCAGTCGAGCACGCCGTCCATCCCCGCGTCGGCCTCAGCGGTCTGGTCGAGCGCCGCCGCAGCGACCTGAACAAGATGCTCGGAGAGCTCAGCCAGGCCGAGGCCTCCGCGGAGGTGCTGGCCGAGCAGTACAACGAACTCCTCACCTCACGGACCAGCGGCGACGTCGAGGTACTGCGTGGCCGCGCGAATGCCTCCCGCCGGATCGAGGAGCTGGGCACGAAGGCCCGCGAGTCCTTCTGGGGGCTGATCCCCGCTCACGTCGACGACATCGTCGCCCCACCGGAAGAGTCCCCGGACATCCCGCTGCTCGAGCGCGGGATCAAGATGCGCAGCGTCTACCTGCAGAGCATGACCATCTCGAAGGCCGGACTCGAGTTCGCCTCGTACATGTACAAGCTGGGCGGCGAGGTCCGGGCCACCCCCACGCTGGCGATGCGGCTGCTGATCATCGACCAGGAGATCGCGATCATGCCGCTCAACCCGGAGGCCGAGAGCGACGGCGCGGTGATCCACCGCAGCCCGTCCGTCCTCGCCCTGGCGACCGCGCTCTTCGACTCCTACTGGTCCCGCGCCACGGAACTCTTCGCCCCCGAGGACCGGGAGGACAACTCCCCGCTCACTCCCCACGAGGCCGAGGTCCTTCGCCTGCTGGCCGGCGGCGCCAAGGACGAGCAGGTCGCCCGCCTGCTGGGCATCTCGCTCCGCACCGCCCGCCGGATCACCGCCAATCTCTCCGAGCGCCTAGACGCCACCTCCCGCTTCGAACTCGGAGTAGCCGCCGCAAAACGCGGCTGGGTCTGACCCATTTCATTCTGATGCGCACCGGAATACTTTCCGGTGCGCATTTAGAGAAATCAGGTCGAATTCACATTCGGGCGATGGCTGCCAGAGAATTCCTTCATCGACCTTCAAACCTTGGCGAAAATCCGGAGCGTGCGTGATTGCCTACGTCGCGAAAACCGTCATCCGAGGGCCGCACTCCATCAGGCACTGGCGAGCGATCCGCTGCCAGGCGGGGCGTCGGGCGATTCGGGCCGGGACCCGTGCGGCTCAGCAGGGCGGGTCCCGGCAGCCCGTGGAAATGAGCGACCATTCCTTCGGCAGCGACGGCGCGTAATTACCGGACTGGACCGGTTCGGACCTAGCAACCACGCTTCTGGTGGCCGGAAGCTGCCAAAAGGTTGTGGTCCCGGCAGAAGAGTGCTCCAAGGCTGATCTATTCGATGCCAGTCGAAATCTTCGGCTTTCGGACAGCACGAATAGGAATGGATGTTAGGTGATCACCAGGCCGTGCGGGACGTAGACGTTCCCGACGGGAGGTTCGACAGGCGCCGACCTCACACTCCACACCCGCGCCGACCGTTCCCCGCCCCACCACCGACGGCCGTTGCCTTTGGCGCGCGCCGGGTGGCTGGTGCACCTGATGTCGGCGGCGCACCCCCTCATCCGCCACCAGGCCGCGCCGGCTGCCAGCTCGCTCAACAGCATCGGGGCGTCCGTGCTTGGGCGGGCTAACCCATCGATGTGGGGGTTCGCTCCTGGTGTGGGGGTTGCCCCACTGGCATAACGGTGGGGTAAGCCCCACAAGAGGGGCCAAGCACCACGTTTGCGCGAGGCGAGTGAGCTGGGTCAGTACGACCTGCGTTTGATGATGCTGCCCCGATCGGAGGCTTTGGCGCTGGAGCCCGACGCCGGAGCGCTGGCCCGGGTAGATGCGAGCCCCGACATGCGGGACTGGCCCGCCCGGGCTGGCCGGTCGGATTCCGGGGAAAGGCTGCGAGCACCTTGAAGGCGCGACGTAGGAGGCGCGTGGGGGCTTTTCCCGGCGTACAAGTCAGCGGCGGCCGCCCCGGGTGGGGAGCCGCCGCTGCGGGTGAGGAGGGGTCAGACGGTTTTTACTGCCGCCAGGAGTTTGGTGAGGGAGTCCCGGGCGTCGCCGAAGAGGAGGGTGGTGCGGGGGTCGTAGAGGAGTTCGTTCTCGATGCCGGCGAAGCCTGGGCGCATGGAGCGCTTGAGGAAGATGACTCGCTGGGCCTCGTCGGCGTTCAGGATGGGCATGCCGTAGATCGGGGCGCTCGGGGTGGTGCGCGCCGCCGGGTTCACGACGTCGTTGGCGCCGACGACCAGGACCACATCGGTGACCTTGAAGTCGCCGTTGATCTCGTCCATCTCCCGCAACTGGTCGTACGGCACCTGCGCTTCGGCCAGCAGCACGTTCATGTGGCCCGGCATCCGGCCCGCGACCGGGTGGATCGCGTAGTCCACCTTCACGCCGCGTCCCTGCAGCTCCTCCACCAGCTCACGCAAGGTGTGCTGAGCCTGAGCGACGGCCAGTCCGTACCCAGGCACGATGATGACGCGCTGCGCGTACGCCAGCAGGATCGCGACGTCCTGAGCGCCACCCGAGATCACCGGCCGCTCGGAAACCGTCCCGGCGCCAAGAGTGGAACCACCCCGGACGGCGCCGAACAGGATGTTGAAGACCGACCGCCCCATCGCGTCGGCCATCAGCTTCGTCAGCAACGCACCGGCCGCGCCGACCAGCGTTCCGGCCACCAGCAGCAGCGTGTTGCCGAGGACATATCCGCCGGCCGCGACTGTCAGTCCGGTGAAGGCGTTCAGCAACGAGATGACGATCGGTACGTCGGCGCCGCCCACCGGCAGCACCAGCATCACTCCGACCCCCAAGCCCACCAGGCACAGCAGTACGCCGACCCACACCCGCGGGTCGGAAACCAGCCAGCCCGACAGCGCGATGCCGCCGAGGATCCCGGCCACGAACAGCACGGGAAGACCCGGGAACGTCACCGGCCGGGTCGTCATCAGTTCCTGCAGCTTGGCGAACGTGACGATCGAACCGGAGAAGCTGATCGCGCCCACCACGATGGTGAAAGCGGTCGCGATGGCCGCGACCGTCTGGCCGGAGTGCACCTCGCCGAGCTCCATCAGCGCGACCAGCGAGGCAGCGCCACCACCGACGCCGTTGAAGAGGGCGACCAGTTGCGGCATGTGGGTCATCTGCACCCGGCGGGACCCGATCACGCCGCCGACCGCGCCGATCGCCAGCGCGATCAGGATCGGCACCAGGTGGTCGGGCTTGTAGGCCACGAAGGTGATCAGCACCGCCAGTACTGCGCCGGCAGCGCCGAGCAGGTTGCCGGTCCGCGCCGTACGCGGTGACGACAGTGCCTTCAGGGCGACGATGAAGCAGACCGCCGAAACCAGATAGCCGATCTGGGCCCAGGTCGCGATCACTTGTGCAACTCCTTCTTGCGCGCCGCGGGACCGCGGAACATCTCCAGCATCCGGTCAGTGACGACGAAACCGCCGACCATGTTCACCGTGGCCAGTACGACGGCCAGCAGCCCGACGATCACCACGAGCGCGGAGTCGGCCTGGCCGGTGACGATGATCGCGCCGACCAGGATGACACCGTGGATCGCGTTGGCCCCGGACATCAGCGGGGTGTGCAGGGTCGAGGAGACCTTGCTGATCACCTCGACGCCGACGAACGCCGCCAGCACGAAGATGGTCAGCAGGGCGATGGACTCGGTCATCTGGACGGTCCTTCCAGGAGCTCCCGGGTCGGCTCGTGCAGTACGGAGCCGTCGTGCGTGACGCAACAGCCGGCCACGATCTCGTCCGAGAAGTCGGGATCGAAGGAGGCGTTGCGGGTCATCAGGGTGATCAGGTTCGCGATGTTCTGGCCGTACAGGCGGCTGGCCGGCCCGGCCATCTGGCTGGGCACGTTCGCGCCGCCCCAGACCAGGGCGTTGCCGATCATCAGTTCGGTCCCGGCCACCGAGCCCTCGACGTTGCCGCCGGACTCCGAGGCCAGGTCGACCACGACGGAGCCGGGCTTCATCTGCTCGACCATGGCCCGCGACACCAGCATCGGCGCGGTCCGGCCCGGTACTGCGGCCGTGGTGATCAGCGCGTCCGCGCCCGCGATGTACGGCGTGAGCAGGTCGCGCTGCAACTGCGCGCGCTCCTCGGTCATTTCGCGCGCGTAGCCACCAGGTCCGTCCAGGGTGCCCAGCTCCAGCTCGATCGGGCTGGCCCCCATCGAGGCGATCTCCTCGGCAGCAGCCGTCCGTACGTCGTACGCCTTCACTACTGCGCCAAGGCGTTTCGCGGTCGCGATCGCCTGGAGACCGGCGACGCCGGCACCCAGTACGAGGACCTGCGCGGGCGGGACAGTGCCCGCAGCAGTCATGTTCAGCGGGAAGAAGCGCGGCAGCCGTTCCGCGGCGATGATGGCGGCGCGGTAGCCGGCGACCAGGGCCTGCGAGGACAGCGCGTCCATCGACTGGGCCCGGGAGATCCGCGGGATCATCTCCATCGCGAACGCGGTCAGCTTGGCCCGGGTCGCGGCCCGGATCACGTCCGGCGGGTTCGTCGGCAGGAACGACATCAGCGCCGTACCGGCATGCAGCCGCTGCAAGCGTTCCCGCTCGAGCGGCTGCACCGATACGACGACGGTCGCGGCGTGGTCGGCTCCCCAGGCAACCTCGGCGCCGGCCTCGCGGTAGGCGTCGTCGGAGTACAACGCGCGCTCACCTGCCGCGGGTTCGACCGCGACCTCGTAGCCGAGCTGGACAAGTTTGGTGACCTGCTCCGGCACCAGCGCCACCCGGCGCTCCGCCGGTCTGGTCTCGCGCACCACTGCGATCTTCACTCGCCGAAACCTATGCCAAACCCTGGGTACCCGGAAACCCCGGTCGCCAAGTTGTGCCCACGCCGTTGCGTCCGAAGAACCGTGGGTCCTGACCCGCTGTCCTTCGGACGCAAGGAATCAGGCGAGGTTCTGGAGGAGGTGAGCCTCCGCGAGGCAGACCTTGGTGAACTCCTCCAGGTGCAGGCCCTCGTCGATACCGTGCGCCCTTGTGTCCGGATCTTCCACCCCGGTGACCAGTACGGCGGCCTGCGGGAAGGCCCGCTGGAACTCCGCGATGAACGGGATCGAGCCGCCCATCCCGGTGTCGACCGGCTCGACGCCCCAGGCCGCCGCGAACGCCGACCGGGCCGCGTCGTACGCCGGACCGCGAGCATTGATCGAGCAGGGCTGACCGATATCGCCTTCCGTGACAACGACCTGCGCGCCCCACGGAGCGTTCTGCTCCAAGTGGTTGGTCAGGGCCTGCATCGCCTTCACCGCGTCGTCACCAGGCGCGACCCGGAGGCTCACCTTGGCCCGCGCGACCGGCACCAGCGTGTTGCTGGCGTCCGCGACCCGCGGCGCGTCGATGGCCAGTACGGCGATCGCCGGCCGGGTCCACAGCCGGTCCACCAGCGAGCCGGAGCCGGTCAGCCTGACCTGGTCCAGCACACTCGACTCGGCCCGGAACCGGTCTTCGGGGTAGTCGAGGTCGGTCGCCCGGGAAGCGTGCAGCCCGTCGACAGCGACGTCGCCGTTGTCGGTGTGCAGGGTCGCCAGCAACCGGCACAGCGCCGTCAACGCGTCCGGAACAGCGCCGCCGAAGAGTCCGGAGTGGACCGCGTGCTCAAGGGTCCGTACTTCGACGAAGCAGTCGACCAGTCCGCGCAGGGATACCGTCAACGCCGGCTGGCCGATCGCCCAGTTGCCCGAGTCGGCGATCACGATCGCGTCGCAGGCCAGCTCGGCGGAGTACTCGTCGAGCAACTGCAGCAGGGTCGGCGAACCGATCTCCTCCTCACCCTCGACGAAGACCGTCACGCCGACCGGAAGATCATTGCCAAAGGCCCGTACTGCGGCCAGGTGCGCCGCGATGCCGGCCTTGTCGTCGGCCGCGCCACGGGCGAACAGCCGGCCGTCGCGCTCCGTCGGCACGAACGGCTCCGAGGTCCAGTCCTCGACGGCGCCGGTCGGCTGCACGTCGTGGTGGGCGTAGAGCAGCACGGTCGGCTTGCCCTCGGGGGCGGCCTTCTTGGCGATCACGGCCGGCGCGCCTTCGCCGGCCCGGACGATCTTCACCTCGAAGCCCTCGGCCTCGAACAGGGCCGCGGTGGCTTCGGCGGAGCGCTGGACGTCGGCCGTGCGGGCCGGGTCCGCGCTGACCGAGGGGATCCGGATGAGGTCCTCGAGATCGGCACGAACACTGGGCAGAACGCGGTCGATAGCCGCTGTCAGATCGGTCATGCGCCTACGGTACGGCGGGGCTGCGGGTTAGTGATTACCGGACTAGGCTGAGCTTCTCGAAGGTTTCCGCCCGACCGAAGAGGACCACCATGGCCCGCCGCCCCTTTGCCATCCTGACCGCCTTCATCACCACGGCCACTGCCCTGACAGCGGCAGTCGCAGCACCTGTCACGGCCAGTGCCGCGATCACCTGCGACACCGCGACCACCAACGGCAGCACCTTCTATGACGGCCCGTCCGCGTCGAAGAAGTACGACGCCCGGTTCAGCAACACCAGCGTCACCGTCCCCGAGCTCAGTACCTACACCCCTCAGGGCGCCGGTACTTGGTACAACTGGGACGGCTCCGGCAAGAACCTGCTGCTGGTGGCCTCCTACCGCGACGGCGCCGACTCACACATCTACGGACTGGACCCTGCCACCGGCGCGACGGTCGGTGTGGTCTCCGTAGCGGAGGCACACGTCGGCGGCATCACCACCAGCAAGGGCTGGGCCTTCGTCACCGGCACGAGCAACACGATCCGCAAGTACCGCCTCACCGAGCTGCGCGACGCGATGAAGGCCGCCGGTACGCCGTACTTGGCCCAGATCGGTACTGCGCGGTCGGTGGCGGGCGCATCGTTCCTGACCAGCTACGGCGACTCGGTCTGGTCCGGCTCATTCAACGAGACCGGCCGCGGCACCATGTACGAGTACAAGATCGCGGACGACGGCACTCTCACCACCGTGGCCGGCGCCTGGGAGATCCCGACCAAGACCCAAGGACTGCTGGTCACCGCGACCCACTTCATCTACGCCACGTCGTACGGCCGGAGCAACCGCAGCAACCTGTACGTCGTACGTCGCGGCCAGAAGGACCTCGACGCGGCCACCCTGAGCTGCTTCCGGTCGCCGAGCATGGCCGAAGGCATCACGGAGTACAACGGCACGGCCTACCAGGTCTACGAGTCCGGCTCGCACCTCTACAGCGGTGACCCGGCGACCCTCAACGTGATCAGCAAGCTGCACAAGGCCACGGTGTCGTCCCTGACCTCACTGGCCTAGGAACTGGTGGCGACGACCGAGTCGAGCACCTTGTGGAGCTCGGCCTGGTCGTTGTCGCGGACCTGGATCCGGACCGACTCGTTGTCGGAGAGCTGGATGTACCGCTCGACCACGGCCGTTCCACAGCTGTAGGTGAAGGTGACTGCCTTCTGGCTACCGACGTTCGACGTATCCGGCTTACTGGCCTGACACCCCTCCGGCGGCGTCGGATCGGTCGGCACCGCACCTTTGCTCAACAGGCCCACGAAGACGCCGGGCACTGCCGCCTGGTGCTGCCAGTCGGAAGTGCTCGTGGTGACCAGCAGCGCCGGCTGGCCGCCGGCCGTCGGCTTCACCGACTTCTGGGTCCACTCACGCGGCACCTCGACAGACAACCGTCCGCTGTCGTCCTTCACCGTGACCGGCCGGCTCATCACCAACTGATACCCGCCATACCCTCCACCGGCAGCCAGTACTACGGCCAGCAGCGCCGCGATCCACCGGGCGCGGCCGGAGCGGCCCGTCACCGGTGCCGGAGCGGCCGAGCTCTCAGTAGAAGAGGTGGAATCCTCGGTCGCCAGACCACCGGCAAGCGGTGCGATCGTCGGGCGCTCCGCATCGGACAGCTGGGTCGCCTGGTCGATGCCCCCCGGTCCACTCGGGACGGGGAACTCACCGGCAAGCACTAGTCCGGCCGGGATCTTGCCGGTGGTGTGTGCCTCGTTCAGCGCGTCGAGGAAGCTGTCCAGGTCGGGCCAGCGCTTGTCGCGATCCGGCTCCAGCGCCCGGCGTACGACGGCATCGATCGCCGGCGGGAAGTCTTCGCGCAGCGTGTTCATCGACGGCGGCGGGGCATCGATCCGCATCACCGCGCCGAGGCTGATCACGCCGTGCGGTGCCTGCCCCGTAAAGGCGGCGTACGCGACAGCACCGAGCGAGTAGAGGTCCGCGCGGTGGTCCAGGCGGTCGCCCATCACCTGCTCGGGAGCGACGTACGCCGGCGTACCACCGGGCATGGTCAGCTGCGACACGGTCTCCAGCGACTTGCCCAGGCCGAGGTCGCCGAGCATCGCGCGGTCGCCGGCCGGGTCGCTGCGGAACAGCACGTTGGCCGGCTTCACGTCGCGGTGCAGCACTCCGCGGGCGTGCAACTGCTTCAGGCCGGCGCCGACCTGGGTGACGATGTCGACCACGTCGGCGATCTCCAGCGGCCCGGCCTTGATCTTGTCCGCGAGCGATCCGCCATCGGCGTACGTGAGGACCAGGTACGGGCGGCCGTCCTCGGCCTCGCCGATGTCGTGCACGCCGACCACGTGGGGTGAGTCGACCCGGCGCAGGAAGCGGCCCTCGGCCAGGAACCGGCGCCGGACGTCGTCCTCGTCGATCCAGTTGTCGGAGAGGATCTTGACCGCGACCTCGGCGTCCAGCTGCTCGTCGCGGGCCAGCCAGACGGTCGCGAAACCCCCGGCACCCACCCGGCGGACCAGGGAGTACCGGCCGATCCGCGGTGGCTGGTCCATGTGCGCATTATGCTCGATCTCTCCTGCGACCGTGTCGCCAGTACCAGGCTTTGTCACGGCAGTGACATGACTCGGTCAGGTTCTGTGACCGGCGGAAATGAACAAAACGCCCGGTCGTGGCGTCCGAACGGGGATGGGAACGGGGCGCGTGTCAGTCAGGAACCGGCCTCGGCTCATGACGAACAAACCACTGTCGCCCTGCGTCCCATCCCGGACGGGGACGAACCGATTGGACGACCGAACGTGAGAACAGGCAACGCCCGGCTGCTGCTGGTCGCGGTCGCGTCGGGTGGCGGCAGCGACCACGAGACGTCCGCGATCATCCGCTGCGCCATCAGTACCGGCGACTGCGAACTGGCGACGCCGTTGTCGTCCGAACAACTCCTACTCGAATCATGAGGAACCGGAAGATGAGTAGGAACGGAGTACTGGTCGCAGGAGTGGCTGCGGTCGCAGTACTGGCTGTGGTCGGCGGTGGCGTCGTCGCTCTGCGGCGCACGCCGCAGGTCTCCGCGACCGCTGCCGCGGCTCCCCTCCACGAGTCGCCGTCCACTACAGCTGGTCCGGCCACGCCTGTGAAGGTGACGCTGAACCTGAGCAAGCTCCCGGTCGGCCGAGCACCTCAGATGTCCTACCTGCAGGGCCGGACGGTCCGGGGCGGGGGCGGCCAGGACGTCACGGTGCCGGGCAAGCAGAACATCCTCGACGCCACCCGGTACGACGGATCGTTGCTGGTGCTGCTCGAAGTCGGCCTAGGCGGCTCGGAGCTGGCCCGGATCGACGACGGCAGCACCTTCGCGCTCCAGCGCATCCCCGACGTACAGAGCCTGGTGTCGTCGTTGGACCAGCAAGCCGTCGCCTACGGGACCGCGCCGGTGAACGCGGATCACACCAGGAAGAAGGGCAGTGACGTCTACTGGGAGACCAGCTCCGGGCAGCGGACTCTCAACCGCCCGGACGACTGGGGCACGACCGTCCTGGGCGTCGCCGGTTCGCACGTCTTCTTCAAGTCGGACACCGACCGCGACGGCCTCACCTCGACGTTCAGTAGCTGGGACGCCGGCACCGGCAAGGTCACCCAACTCAAGAGCGTCAGGTCACCCGAAGGAGTGAACGGGGCCGGCACAGCCGTGGTCGACTTCGTTGCGGGCGCGGCTCAGAACTTCTGCTCGACACTGACGGACACCGCGTCCGGCAAGCAGCTGTGGCGCACCTGCGAGTACGCGGTCAACGGGTTCACCCCGAGCGGCGGCACAGCGATCGGTACGCCGGACTTCCGCGGCGGCGGGTCGGATCCCCTGGTCGCGGCGCTGAACGCCAAGGACGGCTCGGTCCAGCGGCAGTGGTCCGGACCCCAGTTCGTGCAGTCGGTCGCCGAGGATGACGATCATCTGCTGATGGTGGCCGACACTGGGGAGAACACCCGCACCGCGATCATCCGCTGCAGCATCGCAACAGGAGCCTGCGAGCTGGCCACCCCACTGACCAAGGCCGCCCGGTACGACATTCGCCTGTTAGGAGCTTGGCAATGAAGCAGAAGAACGGCCGGCTGATCGTGCTGGTCGCAGCGATCGCTGTGGCAGCTGTGGTGACAGGTGGCGTGATCGCCGCCCAGCGCGGACCGCATGCGGGCGAAGGCGGGTCAGCGGCTCCGCTGGCAGGTCCGACCACCACGCCGGTCGCGGAGACTCCGTCCAGTACGCCGTCCAGCCTCCCGCCGAAGCCGTCCGCCGGCAGCCCGGTCAAGGTGGCGCTGAAGCTGAGCAAGCTGACCAAGGGCCGCGACCCGCAGGTGGCGTACCTGGTCGGCCGTGAGGTCCGCGGCGGCGCCGGCGACAAGGTCAAGATCCCCGGCACCCAGCAGATCCAGCAGGTGGCCCGGCTCGGCGACGCGGTCCTGGCCGTGGTCACCAAGGGCTACGGCACCGAGCTGCTCAAGGTCGGCTACGAGGCGGTCGAGCACACGCCCGACGTCACCACTCTGGTGACCACCACGGACGGTTCGCAGGCGGCGTACGCGACCAAGCGGATAGATACCGGCGGCGGCGTGAAGGGCAGCACGGTTTACGCGACGACCACCGAGGGCGGCCTTGACGCGGTGAAGAAGCTCGCGCTGCCGAACCGCTGGGAGGTCCGGGTGATCGCCTACCAGGGCGGCAAGGTGTACTTCAGCTCCTTCGAGACCCAGAACTCGAGCACCTGGCAGCTGTCCGCCTGGGACCCGGCGAAGACGACCGCCACCGAGGTCAAGACGATCACCTCGCCGACCGCCCTGGCGGGCAACGGCGAGGTCGCCGCCGCACTGACCGTCCTGAACGACAACGGCACCTGCTCGGCGGTCATTGAAGTTGCCACCGGCAAGCAGTTCTGGCGGACCTGCGATTACCAGGTCAAAAGCTTCACCGCCGACGGCCGGACCGCCATCGGTGGACCGCGGATCAGTGACGGGTACGCCGACCTGATCGCCGCCGCGCTGGACGCTCGTACCGGCAGCCTGCTCCGGGAGTGGAGCGGCCCGTCCTTCCGGCAGACGGTCGCCGAGGACGACCAGCACCTGCTGATCCTCGCCGACGACGGACCGGACACGAAGGCGTCCATCATCCGCTGCACGATCACCAACGGCGCGTGCGAACTCGCCACTCCGCTGGCAGCGGGCGAACTCATGATCGGCAGCTAGACCGTCTGCTCGTAGCAAAGAAACCAATGGCATAAGCGTCGCGGGTCCACACTGGCTCGTATGACTGTTGTGGTGCTGGCGGACATTCATGGCGTACTGCCTGCGTTGGAAGCGGTGCTGGCCGAGCCGGACGTCGCTGCCGCGGAGGTGATCGTGCTGG
This sequence comes from Kribbella qitaiheensis, assembly GCF_014217565.1. Taxonomy (NCBI): domain Bacteria; kingdom Bacillati; phylum Actinomycetota; class Actinomycetes; order Propionibacteriales; family Kribbellaceae; genus Kribbella; species Kribbella qitaiheensis. The sequence continues at coordinate 5,029,701 of NZ_CP043661.1, read as the reverse complement.
CCGGGGACATCGCCAGCGGCCCCCTGCCGGTGGAGACGCTGGATCTACTGGTGTCGTTGGGGAAACGCGCTGTCTGGGTTCGTGGCAACGCGGACCGGGAGCTGGTCTCGATGGCTCGCGGCGAGTTCGAAGGAACACCACCGGATCCGGTGTCGCCGTGGGCTGCCGGACAGCTGCGTCCCGACCAGGTCGAGTTGCTGGACAACCTGCCGACCACGTTCACCTTGGGCGACACGCTGTTCTGCCACGCCACCCCGCGCGACGACGAGGAGATGGTGCTGGTCGACAGCCCGATCTCCCGGTGGGCGACGGTGCTCGACGGCGTACCGGAGGAGATCAGGACGATCGTCTGCGGCCACACCCACATGCCGTTCGCCCGCCAGGTCGACAGGCGGCTCGTGGTCAACGCAGGAAGCGTAGGCATGCCGTACGGCGCCCCTGGCGCGAGCTGGGCCCTCCTGAGCCAGGATGGTGTCCACCTACGCCGCACGCACTTCGACACCACCCGGGCTGCAGACACCCTCGCCAAGCTGTCGCCGTACCCGCAGATCGAGGCCTGGTCCGACGAGTACCTCCGCACCAACTACTCGGACGCCGAAGCCCTGGAGGCCTTCCGTCCACGCTCGGAGATCTGACTCCACCCCCGCGCCTCCTGCGTCGCGTAGGAGCGGCGTGGGCGGGGTGGGGGTTTGAGCGGTTACCGTCGTGGCATGTTCGCGCGGCGGCGGAAGCATTTTGGGACTCCGGCTGACAAGGCGACGTATGCGACTCTGCATACCGCCTCGTTGGCCACGCCGAGCCTGCGCGAGGGGTTGACCCCGGAGGCGGCTGGTAAGGCGAGCAAGCACCTGCGGGACCTGCTCGGTACTGCGGCGATCGCCATCTGCGACTCGTCCGGGGTACTCGCCTGGGACGGTGTCGGCGGCTCGTACGAGTCCAACCACCGCGTGGACGCCAAGTCCATCGCCGCCCACACCCTGCGCACCGGGCGGACCGCAGTACTCGGTGCGGGTGATGTGGCCTGCCGCGACCCACAGTGCCCCATCCGTACTGCGGTAGTGGCGCCGATCTTCACTGAGGAGCGCGTGGTGGCGGTGCTGGTCGCCTACAGCCCCCGCTCGTCGGCCGCGCTCGTCCGTGCCACCGAGGAGGTCGCCCGCTGGGTGTCCGGCCAGGTGGAGCTCGCCGAGCTCAACAAGGAGCGCACCCGGGCGATGGAGGCTGAGCTGCGAGCGCTCCGGGCCCAGATCAGCCCGCACTTCATCTACAACGCGCTGGCGGCGATCGCCTCGTTCGTCCGGACCGACCCGGAGCGAGCCCGGGAGCTGCTGCTCGAGTTCGCCGACTTCTCCCGCTACGCGCTGCGCCGGGGCGGCGAGTTCACCACGCTGGCGGACGAGCTGCGCAACGTCGAGCGCTACCTGGTCCTGGAGCAGGCGCGCTTCGGTGAACGGCTGACGGTCTCGCTCCTGATCGCGCCCGAAGTACTGTCCGTGGCGATCCCGTTCCTGGTGGTCCAGCCGCTGGTGGAGAACGCGGTACGGCACGGTCTGGAGGGCAGCACCGGCATCGGGCGGATCACCATCCGCGCGCTGGATCGCGGCTCCGAGGCAGAGATCAGCGTCGAGGACGACGGCGTCGGCAGCGACCCGGAAGTGATCCGCGCGGCCCTGGCGGGCGAACCGAAGGGCGACTCGATCGGCCTCGGCAACGTCGACGCCCGGCTCCGCCAGGTGTACGGCGACCCGCACGGCCTGGTGGTGGAAACAGCCCTGAACGCAGGTACGAAGGTTAGTTTCCGAGTGCCGAAATACTCCTCAGGAGTGCACGCCTCCGCTTGGTCTGTGCGCCATGACTGACTCTCGACTGCGCGCGCTGGTTGCTGATGACGAGCAGCCGGCGCTGGCCGAGCTGGTCTATCTGCTGCGCCAGGACGAGCGGATCGGGGAGATCCTGACCGCGTCCAGCGGGCCCGAGGCGCTGAAGATCCTGCAGGCGGCCGATATCGACGTGGTCTTCTGTGACATCAAGATGCCCGGTCTGGACGGCATCGACCTGGCGCGGGTGCTGTCCAACTTCGTCAGCCGCCCGCAGATCGTCTTCGTCACCGCGTACGACGAGCACGCGGTCGACGCCTTCGACCTGGACGCCGCCGACTACGTGATGAAGCCGGTCCGGGCGGAACGGCTGACCGAGGCCGTCCGCCGGGTCGTCAGCGCGGGTACGCCAACCGCGCAGCCGCCGCCGGACGACAGCGACGACGAGGTCATCCCGGTCGAACTCGCCGGCGTGACCCGGTTCGTGCACCGTTCCACGGTCCGGTACGTCGAGGCGCAGGGCGACTACGCGCGACTGCACACCGGCCAGAACTCGCACCTGGTCCGGATCCCGCTCAGCACCCTCGAGGACCGCTGGCGCGAGGCCGGGTTCACCCGGATCCACCGCAGTACGTTGGTCGCGCTGGCCCATGTCGACGAGATGCGGGTCGACGGCGGCCGGTGCGCGGTTCGGGTCGGCGACGACTGGCTGCCGGTCAGCCGCCGGCACACCCGGGAACTCCGCGACCTGCTGGTCCGGTCGAGCTCGCTCCGGGGATGAGCACTCCGGCGGAGGGGCCGCGGCGGGTCCGGGTGACGAGCCCGCGGACCACTGGCGGCCGCCGCCCCAGTACGCCGACCGGAACCCGGGAGATCGACGAGCAGACCCGGCTCGGTGAGATGTACATGGACTCGCTGATCCAGTCCCAACTCCGGCTCGCGCTTGCCATGGTCGCCGGGGCCGCTGTGGTCCTCGGCGGATTGCCGTTGCTGTTCGCGCTGCTGCCCGCCACCCGCACGTTGTCGGTCTACGGCATCCCGCTCCCCTGGATACTGCTCGGGGTCGTCGTTTACCCGGTGGTCTACGTGTCCGCCCGCATCTACGTCCGCAACGCCGAGCGGATCGAGTCGGAGTTCACTGAGTTTGTCGGACGGAAGTAGAATGTCGTCGTTGATGGGGCGAAAGTAGATGTCTTCGGCAATGAGTTTGACCGCGATCGGATTGGTGATCACGGCGACCATCGGCATCGGCCTCTTCGGGCTGCGGATCTCTCGCACCACCAGTGACTTCTACGTCGCCAGCCGGGCCGTGACACCACGCTGGAATGCCTCGGCGATCAGCGGCGAATACTTGTCGGCGGCATCTTTCCTCGGCGTCGCCGGGCTGGTGCTGGTGAACGGCGCCGACATGCTCTGGTTCTCCGTCGGCTACACAGTCGGCTACTTGATGTTGCTGGTCCTGATCGCCGCCCCGCTGCGACGCTCCGGCGCTTACACCCTGCCGGACTTCGCCGAGACCCGGTTCGAGTCCGCGGTGGTCCGGCGGATCTGCTCGTTCCTGGTGGCCGGGATCGGCACGCTCTACCTGCTGCCTCAGCTCAGCGGCGCCGGGCTGACGTTCCACGCCGTTACGGGTGCTCCGCCGGCCGTCGGAGCGGCCATCGTCGCGGTGATCGTGGTGATCAACGTCGCCGCCGGCGGAATGCGCTCGATCACCTTCGTCCAGGCGTTCCAGTACTGGCTGAAGCTGACCGCCCTGGCCGTTCCGGTCTTCGTCATCCTGATCGCCTGGCGGTCGATGGACCATCCGGTCGGGCTGCTCGATTCCCTGCACGGCGTGGGGTCCGAGTGGGCAGAACCCTTGTCCCACGCCGGCGGCCGGGACCACCCGCTCTACGCGACGTATTCGTTGCTATTGGCCCTTTGTTTCGGAACCATGGGCCTGCCGCACGTCCTGGTCCGGTTCTACACGAACCCCGACGGACGAGCCGCTCGCCGGACAACCGTCGTAGTACTGGCTCTGCTCGCTGTCTTCTACGTCTTCCCACCCCTGTACGCCGTACTCGGTCGCTCGTTCGCACCGGATCTGATCGGGACCTCGCCAGACACCGTCGTACTCGAGTTGCCCGGCCGGATTTTCGCTGGCACCACAGGAGATCTCCTCGGTGCGCTAGTCGCGGCCGGTGCGTTCGCGGCGTTCCTGTCGACCTCATCCGGCCTGACGGTCGCGATCGCGGGCGTCATCGATCAGGACCTGCTCCGGTCCCGACTGCACCGGCTGACGGGCGGGGACTACCTGGCGGTGAACAGCTTCCGGATCGCCGCCGTGCTCGCCATCGTCGTTCCGTACCTGGCCTTCACCCTGACGAAGTCGGTCAGCCTGGCCGACACTGTCGGGCTCGCCTTCGCCGTGGCCGCGTCGACCTTCTGTCCCCTGCTGGTGCTGGGGATCTGGTGGCGCAGAATGTCCGTCACCGGAGCCGCGGCCGGGCTCCTGGTCGGTGGCGTCGCGGCCATCGCCGCAGTACTGGTGAACGTGATCGGCCCGCCGGCCGGAGGCTGGCCCAAAGCGCTCTGCGCTCAGCCTGCCGCCTGGACGATGCCGCTCGCCTTCGTGACCGTGATCGTGGTGTCGAAGCTGACCCCGACCAAGGTTCCCCGCGGCACCGCCCGCAGCATGGTCCGCCTGCACACCCCCGAGGCCGTCGACGTCGACCGGGGCCTCCCACCAATCTGACCGGTCGCCAGTCCGACCGGTCGCCCGTAGTACCGGAAACTTCCGTTCGTCGCGCATTTGGTACCGCTCGTCGTGGTAAGGAGCGCCGCCGGGCGAGGAGGGACGGCCGCTGGGCGCTCGGTGCGCACGCGTGCTGTCCGGCGGGAGTGGCGTGGGCCACAGTTTGCGCAACAACCCTGCGCGCCGGTTTCTGCCCGGCCTGAGATCCGTCTGGAGGTCCGCGATGAGCGAAACCCCTCGCGCGGGCGATCCGGAAATGACGACCTACCGGGATGTCCAGCTGTCGCCGGACTTCTCCGAGCTGCGTCGCCGATTCCGGCGCTTCGTGTTCCCGATGACCGGCCTGTTCCTGGCCTGGTACTTCCTCTACGTCCTGCTCGCCGACTACGCCGGTGGCTTCATGTCGCACCGGATCGGCGGCAACATCAATGTCGCGCTGCTGTTCGGGCTCGGCCAGTTCGTCTCGACCTTCGCGATCACGATGATCTACGTGCGCTGGTCGGACAAACAACTCGACCCGGCCGCCGAGAAGATGCGGGAACTGATCGAAGGGGAAGACCAGTGAGCGCGCCCCTGCTGTTGCCGATGGCAACCGATGTCGGCAACCCGACGATCAACATCGCGATCTTCGCGCTGTTCGTGGTCGCCACCCTGGCGATCGTGATCAAGGCCTCCCGCAACAACAAGACCGCCGCCGACTTCTACGCCGGCGGCCGCTCGTTCACCGGCCCGCAGAACGGCATCGCGATCGCGGGCGACTACCTGTCCGCGGCGTCGTTCCTCGGCATCGCCGGCGCGATCGCGGTGAACGGGTACGACGGCTTCCTCTACTCGATCGGCTTCCTGGTCGCCTGGCTGGTGGCCCTGCTGCTGGTCGCGGAGCTGATCCGGAACACCGGCCGCTTCACGATGGCCGACGTCCTGTCCTTCCGCCTCAAGCAGCGCCCGGTACGGATGGCCGCCGCCATCTCGACGCTGGTGGTCAGCTTCTTCTACCTGCTGGCCCAGATGGCCGGCGCCGGTGGACTGGTCGCACTGCTGCTCGGTGTCTCGCACCGGGCCGGGCAGAACATCGTCATCGCGGTGGTCGGCCTGATCATGATCACCTACGTACTCGTCGGTGGCATGAAGGGCACCACCTGGGTGCAGATCATCAAGGCCGTCCTGCTGGTCATCGGCGCCGGCGTGATGACGCTTTGGGTGCTCGCGAAGTTCAGCTTCAACCTGTCCGGCCTTCTCGGCGGCGCGGTCGAGAAGAGCCCGGCCGGGGCGAAGTTGCTCGATCCGGGACTGCAGTACGGCCTGACTGGGGTCAGCAAACTCGACTTCATCTCGCTCGGCCTGGCACTCGTGCTGGGGACCGCGGGACTGCCGCACGTGTTGATGCGCTTCTACACCGTCCCGACCTCGAAGGAGGCCCGGCGCAGTGTCAGCTGGGCCATCTGGATCATCGGTATCTTCTACCTGTTCACGCTCGTGCTCGGGTTCGGCGCGGCCGCGCTGGTCGGCCCGGAACGGATCAAGGCAGCTCCCGGCAAGGCGAACTCGGCCGCCCCATTGCTCGCCTACGAGCTGGGCGGAGAACTCCTGCTGGGGTTGATCTCCGCGGTCGCCTTCGCCACCATCCTGGCGGTCGTGGCCGGCCTGACGATCACCGCGAGTACGTCGTTCGCGCACGACGTCTACGGCCAGGTGATCAAGAAGGGCCAGATCAGCGGCACCGGCGAGGTCCGGGTCGCCCGGATCACCGCCGTCGTGATCGGTGCGCTGGCGATCATCGGCGGCATCTTCGCGAACGGCCAGAACGTCGCCTTCCTGGTGGCGCTCGCGTTCGCGGTGGCGGCCAGTGCGAACCTGCCGACGATCCTCTACTCGCTGTTCTGGCGGCGCTTCAACACCCGCGGCGCACTCTGGAGCATCTACGGCGGCCTGGGCTCCGCGATCATCCTGATCGCGTTCTCCCCGGTCGTTTCCGGCAAGGTCGACAAGAAGACGCATGCCAGCCTGTCGATGATCACCGACACCGGGATCGACTTCCACTGGTTCCCGCTGGACAACCCCGGCATCGTCTCGATCCCGCTGGCCTTCGCCCTCGGCATCATCGGCACGCTGACCAGCAAGGAAGCGGTCAACGTCGACAAGTTCGCCGAGATGGAGGTTCGCTCCCTGACGGGTGCGGGCGCCGAGAAGGCGGTCCACCACTAGACCTGTCAGGCGGGCTCTGCGGAGTTGACGCGAGCCTGCCTGACAGCACCACTTCCGCCCATCCCTGAGAGAGCCCCCGGTATCCAGCCGGGGGCTTGCTCATGCCTGCTTGACGCTCGGCCAGAGCTCGAGGAACTCCCGGTACGACCGCTCGCCGCGATACTCCTCGGCGGCGTGCAAACGCCCATAGGTGAAGGCGTTCCCGCCGGACAGGTGAACCTCGACAGCCAGTTGGCGAAGCAGCTCACGGGCGACCACGCTGTCCTGGTGGTCGCCGAGCACTTCCTGGACCTGCTCGGCGCGGCCCGCCAGCGCGGTCGCATCCGAGCCGAGCACCGGCTCGGCCGACTCGCCGGCGTACCGGAGTCGCTTGGCTGCCTTCCGTACTTCGTGCAGTTCGTGATCGCGCTCGACCGGATCCCCGGCGGATTCAATCCGGCGGACCGCCTTCCGCATCCGCTTCCAGTCGTGCTCGAGAATCTCGGGCAGCTGCTTGGCCGCCTTCCGCTCGTCGCCGGTCAGCGGTGGGTTCGCGATCAACTCGTCGAGGGAGTCGAGCAGCCGGAAGTACCGCTCGCTCTCCAACGCGGCGAGCGCGTCGGCCCGGCCTGCCTTGTAGACGGCGCGCAGGTGATCGTCGATGCCTGCTCCGACGCGGCCCATCACCAGCTCGACGGGTTGCTCCGCGACCGTGGTGGCGAAGTGTTCTCGCAGTACTTCGGCGTCGCGCGCGCCGCCGAGCTGCCCGGCGAGCCACTTCAGCTCCGCACGGATGACATCTCCGGCCTCGCGATCCACCACCGGGCGGTAGCTGGCCAGCGCCGACCGAAGCCGCCTGGTCGCCACCCGCAGCTTGTGGATGGAGTCCGGCAGATCCCGGCGTACTTCGGGGTCGCGCAGCCGGATCGCGTCGACCTGCGCACCGGCGTACGCGCGGAAGAGATCGGCGGTGAGCGGCTTCTTCGGCAGCTCACGGTCGATCGGCTGCGGGATGCGGGAGCCGAGTGCCCGGGCGAGCTTGCTCGGGCCCGACGCCGGCGTCGCTCCGGCCAGGCGCAGTAGCGGCTCGGCGGCTTCGAGGAGCTCGGTCTCGCCGTTGACGAGCTCGACCTCCCACTCACGCCAGCGCTCCGGCTCGGAGCCTTCGATCTCGGCGGTCACCTGGTCGTCGGCCACCTCGGCGAGCACCTCGCCGTCGGCGTCCAGCAGACGGTGCACGATCCGGCGGGTCCGGAGGGCCACCACCGGCACGAGTTCGCGGTCGCGGACGTGCACCCGGACCGTCCTGATCACCTGGATCGGGACCTTCTGGACCGCGCGGCCGAGCGGGTGGTGGATCTCCAGCCGGCCGGCGCCGGATCCCGGCAACTTCACGTGCCAGCCGTCGTCCTCGCCGCCGGTGCGTCTGCGCAGCGTCACCTTGTTCACAGCCAGGTCGAGGCCGGCCGTGTCGAAGTACACGGCCTCCAGGTCGAGCTCGACCGGTTGGGCGACGCTCGTGACACCGGGCAGCTCGTGCAGAGCCGGCAGGATCGCGTGCTCGTCGACGTCGTACTTGGTCTCGATCTCCAACTGCTCAGTCGCGGGCATACCCACTGTTTACCAGCCCGGCCCAATCCGTCCCACCCTGCTGCGGGTCAAGATTCACGCTCGGCGGCCGCTCGGATTTCGGCCACCACGCGTTCCAGGTCGCGGTCCTGGATTCTGCTGCCGCCCGCTGTCCGCGGTCGCGGATACGGCTGCCGGCGGCGGTTCCGTTCGAGGCCCGCGACGACGAGCGCGGCCAGCAGGATCAGCCAGACCATCTTTGCGTCCCGACCGCTTTGAAGAACGTGTAGTGGAAGGTGCCGCCGGGTTCGGCAGCCCGTTCCAGCGCGCGGATCCCCTGCTCCCATTGGGCCGGTGTCCGAAGGCCCGCGGCAAGCGAGCGGTCGCGGACCGACTCGACCATCGCGATGAACGTCTTCCGGGTGAACCCGTCGACCAGGTGCGGCAGCGTCTCGTCGGCGTACACCGTGCACGGCCGGGCGCGGACGTCGTCGTATCCGGCGTCGGTGAGGAGCGGCTGCAGGCGGCGGCCGATCAACGAGTCGCCGCCGGCCTCGGCCTGCAGGTCGATCAGGCAGTCGATAACGGCCTGCGCCTCGGTACTGCGCGGGTGGAAGAAGGCCGACTCGTGATCGCCTTCGATCACGGTGATCGAGCCGCCCGGGCGCAGCAGGCGCTGCAGGCTGGTCAGGGCTTCTACCGGCTTCGGCAGGTGCTCCAGGACGAAGCAGAGGAAGAGGTGGTCGAACAGGCCGAGCTGGTCCGGGGTGAGCCCAAGGAGGTCGGCGTGCAGCCAGTCGACCTCGGCGCCGGGGACCTCGGCGGCGACCCGGGCCTTGGCGTGGGCGAGGGACTCCTCGGAGATGTCGACGGAGGTGAGCCGGATGCCCGGGCTTCGGGTCAGCAGCTGCACGGTCTGCGCCCCCACTCCGCAGCCGACCTCCAGCACGCGACTTCCAGCCTCGTACGGCGTATCGCCGTGCAGCAGGTCGGCGAGCGTGCCCGCCTGGTCGGTGAGCCGACGGGTCTCGGCGGTCGTGTATCCGTGGACGTAATCAGTTCCCATGACTCCACCGTGCGGCCACAATGGTCTGGTGAACAGGTCCATATCGGATGCGGCTGGCAGGTCCAAAGCCGGAGCCGACTTCCTCCAGTTGTCGCTCGGCGAGGTGCCGACGGGCGGCCTGTCGACCTGGCTGGCCGAGCAACTCCGCGCGGCCATCTCCGACGGCCGCCTCCCGATCGGCAGCCGGCTGCCGGCGACCCGGGTCCTCGCCGCCGAACTCCAGGTCTCGCGAGGCGTGGTCACCGAGGCCTACCAACGCCTCACCGAAGACGGCCACGTAGCCGGCCAAGGCCGAGCCGGCACCACCGTCGTAGCCGCCCCGACCAGCACTACGCCGATCGACCACGCGCTCCCCTCACCCGTGAGCACCGAGGCCGTGGTGGGTGAGCCGGGCCTCGATATTTTTGATGCGATGCGGGCGGCGCCGGCGCGACTGGATCTGACCCCCGGAGTACCGGATCTCGCGGCGTTTCCGCGGGCAGCGTGGCTGAAGGCCGAGCGGACCGTGCTGGCGGACCTTTCGGCGGCCGAGTTCGGTTATGGGGAACCAGCCGGTACGCCGAGGTTGCGGCAGTCCGTCGCGACCTGGCTCGCGCGCAATCGCGGGATCAAGGCGGATCCGGAGGATCTCATCATCGTCGCGGGTGTCGCCCAGGCGCTCTCGCTGCTCGCTCAGGTCCTGCGGGATCAGGGGATCAGCGCGCTGGCGGTCGAGGATCCTGGGTCGCTCGGTTCACGACAGCATCTGGAGCACCTGGGGATGCGGACCATTCCCATCCCGGTCGACTCGGAGGGCCTTCGCGTCGACCTGCTCCACGAATCGCGGGCGCGCGTAGTACTGGCTACTCCTGCGCATCAATTCCCGACCGGTGTGGTGCTTGGTGGGGAAAGGCGGCGCCAGTTGATCCAGTGGGCTGTCGATGGTGGGTTGATCATCGAGGACGATTACGACGCCGAACACCGGTACGACCGTCCACCGGTACCGGCTTTGCGCGCGATGCTGACCGACCAGGTGATCTACACGGGGAGCGTCTCGAAGCTGCTCGCGCCGTCGCTCCGGATCGGGTGGATGCTGGCGCCACCGCAGTACAGGGATGTGCTGATCCGGGCGAAACGCCTTGCAGACTTGGGCAATGCGAGTCTGCCGCAACTCGTCCTCGCCCAGCTGATGGACTCGGGCGACCTGGAACGCCAGCTTCGCTACGTCCGGCGCCGTCACCGCCAGCGCCGCGACGCCATCATCGAGGCCATCGGCACCTACTTGCCCACAGCAACAGTCCACGGCGCCGCCGCCGGCCTCCACCTCACCATCACCTTCGACAGCCCGCTTGACGACGTCGCCCTGGCCAGAGCCGCCCTCTCCCTAGGCGTCAAAACCCAACCCCTCTCCTGGCACAGCCAGACCGCTCGCACTCCTGGCCTTGTGCTCGGCTATGCCGCGCGCACTCCCACCGAGCTGACCGAAGCCATCAGTACCCTCGCCACCGCCCTCCACCAACTCCCTCGCCCGCCTCTGGCTACTCACAAGAGCGCCAGTTGAGGGGTCAGTGGGTGTAGAGGCCGGAGATGGAGAGGGCGAAAGAGACCATCGTGTCCGGATCGGGGTGGGGCACGCCGAGCGGGACGAGGTCGACGATTTTGTCGGTGCCGACGCGGATGGTGCCGCGGCCGGTGGCGGTGTCGACGTAGCCTTCGTCGCCGAGCGGGAAGGGCTGTGAGGTCGCGGCCTTGCGGATCGGGACCATCACCGCCTCGGCGTCAGGGACGCGGCGGACGGTCGTGTAGAGGACGTTCGTCGATGTGATCCAGCCGCAGACGAGATCGCCGACGGCCGTCTCGCTGTCGCGCCGGATCATCGCCGGTGCGCCCATCACCTGAGCCGCCTTGGCGGTCCCACGTTCGCACTCGTCGCGGGCGATCAACGGCGCCGGGTAAGGCAACCCCGGCGCCTGCCGGACGGCCTCCTGCCCGAGTACGACGTACTTCGCCAAGGTCGCCGGCGGACCGCTCACCTTCACGAGCCGCCCGGCGAGCAGGAACACCACGAAGCGGCTCGTCCCGAACCCGCCGTCGCCGAGCGCCACCGGCTTGGCCGGCTCCGCCTTCGTCGCGGCGTACGCCTTCTGCGCGGCCGCCAGCTCCGTCTTGGTCGCGGGCAGGACCGAGATGCCCATCCGGAGTACGGGACCGCTGGGGCTCGTGCTCAGCCCCAGCTGGCACACGTCGTACGTCGGCAGCCCGAAGTCGGCCGGAGTCTGCTTCGGCTGGATCCGCACCACCGGTACGCCGAGGGTGGTCTGCACCAGCGTCTCGTTCACCCGCGTGCAGAGCGTGTCGGCCACCTTCGACGTCGCCGGCCCGCTCGGGGTGGGTGTCGGAGTCGGCGTCGGCGTCTCCGTGGTGGGGACGGACACCAGCGGCGGCACGTTCGGCGCATCCTCGTTGCCGGGCCCGCTGCAACCAGCCAGCAAGGCGGCAACACCGACGAGGCCAACTACCGAACGCATGCGCATGATGACCCAGCCTACTCAAAGCTTTCCAGGAACTCCTTGCTCTTGGCGATCGCGAAGGCTTGCTGGACGGCGGCCTCCACCTCACCAGGCTTCTCGACCCTGATGCCGGTCAGTCCGATGGCGGAAGCCACCTGCTCCATCTCGGCTATCCGGCTGTCTCGGCCGCGGTCCGCAGGTCGCGTTCGCGGATCGCGTGCTCGTCCGTGCGAGCGTCGTACCGCCAGAACTCGCGCGGCCAGACCGTCGTACCGACCACGCCGGCGACGCAGAGGATGCCGCCGCTGACGATCGCCGTCCGCCCAGCGCGGGGCCGGCGAGCTGGCCGACCTGCATGGTGAGTGAGCTCAGCGCGACCGCCGCGGCCATCTCCTGGTGTTTGACCACTCGCGGGAGCAAAGCCTCGCGGCTCGGTCGCTGGAGCGAGGTCGCGATCGCGGTCAGGGCACCGCAGACGTAGATCACCCAGACCTGCGGATGGGCGAGCAGGCTGTTGGCGAGCACCACCGCCACGATCGCGGCCTGCGCGATCCCGGTCGCGATCAGCGTCTTGCGGCGGTCCAGGTGATCCGCGAGCGCACCGCCGTACAGGCCGAAGATCACCAGCGGCGCGATCGTGACCAGGCCCATCGCGCCGACGGCGAAGTTGGAGCCGGTCAGTTGGTAGAGCTGGTACGGCAGCGCGACGTAGCCGACCATGCCGCCGAGGAAGAACACCGTCCCCGAGATCAACAGGATCCGGAAGTCTTTCGACCCCCGCCAAGGACCCAGATCGACGCTGAGCCGGCTCAGCCGCTCTCGAAGCCCTCTCACCTTTCGGGTTTCAGGAGTGGCAGCAGGGCTGTGAGGTCCGTGCGTTCCCCGCTGGCCCGAACTTTGCCGGTGGCGCGCGCATCGGACCAAGTGATGCGACCAAGTGCGAGGGCGATCCACATCTCGGCCGGCATCTCGATCACCGCACCGGGAGTACCGCGGGTATGCCGCGGCCCCTCGATGCACTGCACCGCGCCGTACGGCGGTACGCGCACCTCGACCGCGTGCCCGGGAGCCTTCGCCACCAGAAGGTTCAGCAATTGTTTCACCAGAAGTTTGAGGTCGGCCCGCTCCGCCTCACCCGCGTCGTACCGGCTCAGTGCCTGGTCGAGGGCCTCGTCCGTCTCCACGACGGGCCAGCGTACGCCGGGTTTCTGCGAAGCCCCCTTCGTACCCGATAATCAAGGCGAGGCAACGGAAGGCGAGGTCGGGATGCTCACGCCCAGGCACCAGGCGCTGCTGGCCACTCTGGCGGGGATGACCGTCGGGATGGCCGTCTTCGGCGCGGTTCTGGCGATCCACCACAACGGCGACGACACCGCCGCACGCTCGGTGTCGACGCCCACGACGGCGCCCAGTACGCCCGGGCCGACGGATGGGTTGCAGGCCGGCTCGCTGCGGTATGTCTCGCAGACCTTCGGCACCGACAAGGCCCCGGTGACCGCCGAGGTGCCGGAAGGCTGGGCCAGCTCCCAGACCGGGGCCAGGCCGCGGTTCGCGGACCCGACCGGCGTCTGGCAGATCCGGTTCGACACCCGCGGCAGCAAGCAGACGCCGGACGCGCTGGTGACAGCCCGGGCGAACAGCATCGACGAGCAGGACCTGAACGTGATCAGCAGCACCGACGGCACCCTGATCTACACCTACGTGGACAAGGTGCGCGGCCCGCGGATGGGCCTGTCGCGCTGGCTCCCGGCCGATGGCGGCAAGCGGTCGGCGATCGAGATCACCGTCGGCGGCCGCCCGCAGGACCAGGACGCCCTCAAGGCCGTCCTGGACCACGCCACCGACACGCTGCAGCTCCCGCCCCAGGACGCCGGCGACGGCGACGGCGACGAACGCCCCAACTAGCCCTCAGCACGGCCCCAACAGGCTTTTCAGCACTCGATGTCGCCTGACGGCGGCGTGCCCTTCAGCAAATAGGTCTCGACCGCAGTGTCGACGCACTTGTTGCCCTCGTGGTAGCCGGTGTGCCCGTCGCCGTCCCTGGAGATCAGTACGCCGTTCTCCAACTGCTTGGCGAGCCCGACCGCCCACGCGTACGGCGTGGCCGGGTCGCGCGTCGTACCGACCACCACGATCGGCTTCGACCCGGCGGCCGTGATCACGTGCGGCTTGCCCGTCGGCTTCACCGGCCAGTTCGCGCAGGGCAGTGAACCCCAGAGCAGGAACGAGCCGAACCGTGGCGACGCCGCCTTGTACTTCGCTTCCTCCGCCTTGCCCTGCGCCACCGAGGTGAGGTCCGGGCGATCGAGGCAGTTGACCGCGTAGATCGCCTCGCCCGCGTTGTTGCTGTACCCGCTCGCGGTCCGGTCGGTGTAGTCGTCGGCGTTCGCGAGCAGCCGTGCGCCCTTGCCGTCCAGTCCGTCGACCACCGCGTCCTCGAGCCGGGGCCAGTACTCCTTCACGTAGAGCGGGAAGATGATCCCGAGGACGGCGATCGCCTGGGTCACCTGACGCTTGCCGTCACCGGGGAGCGGTTTGGCGTCGGTCTCGTTGATCAGCTTGTCCACGTTCGCGAGGACTTCCGCCTTCGTGCTGCCCAGCCGGCAACTCCGTTGCGCGCAGTCCGCGGCGAAGGCGTCCAGCGCGGTGTCGAAGCCCTTCGCCTGGGCGAGGTTGTTGACCTCCGAGGACAACGACGGGTCGATCGCGCCGTCGAGCACCAGCCGGCCGACGTTCTTCGGGAACAGTTCCGCGTAGGTCGCGCCGAGCAGCGTGCCGTACGAATAGCCGAGGTAGTAGAGCTCCGAGTCGCCGACGATGCCCCGCAGTACGTCGATGTCACGGGCCGCGTCCTGGGTGGAGACGTGCGGCAGCAGGTCGCCCGAGCGCTTCTCACAGCCGTCGGCGAGGATCTTCGCCTCGTTGTTGAGGTCGGTGATCTCGGCATCGTTGTCCGGACTGCCGTCGGTGGCGATGAACTTGTCCATCTGCTCGGTGTCCAGGCAGCTCACCGGCGTCGAGTCGCCGACCCCGCGCGGATCCCAGCCGATCACATCGAATTTGCGCAGCAGTGCCGGACCGAGCGCGAACCCGGCCCCCGCCGCGAACTGCTGGCCGGAGGCGCCCGGGCCACCCGGGTTGACGAAGAGTGTGCCGATCTTGCCGGTCCGGTCGCGGGCAGGCACCTTGCGGGCGCGGAGCTCGATGGTCTTGCCGGCCGGGTTCGAGTAGTCCAGCGGCACGTTGATCGTGGCGCACTGGTTCCCCGAGCCGCAGCGCTCCCACTTGGGCTGCTGGCTGTAGAACTTCTCCAGCCCGGCAGGGACCGGCCCGGTCGGCCCCTTCGGCGTACTGCCTCCGCCTGGCGACACACCACCGGCGCCATCGGAGTCCTGGGCCCTGCTGGCCACTCCACATCCGCTCACCAGTACCGCCAGGGCTGCCAGAGCTGCGATCGTCCTGCGCGTCATCACTGCGAGCTGTCTCCCGTGTCTTGTTCGTCGCCTGCCTGACTCAGCCGGCGCCGGCGCCGCGGCTTCCGTCGCGTTCCGCCACTCTCCCCTGGAGTCTGCTCGACGGCAGGCTCACCAGGCTGTTCCTGCTGCACCACTGGCGCTGTGGTGATCTCCACCGGCACTGCGTCCGGCGTGGTCGTGGGCGACGCCTCGTACTGCTGGCGTGGCGAACACACGTCCGCCCTACTGCACGCACACCGGCGCCCGGAAGCTGCCAGCCGTACTACGACGGTGTCGCTGGGGACGTTGTGCCCGACGACGACCCCGTCCCCCGCCGGTGTCTCGACCGCCGTACCGGTGGCCGGCGCCTTGGCGTTGAACTCCTGGTAGAGCGGGTGCTCGTACTTGAGGCAACACATCAAGCGGCCACACGCGCCGGAGATCTTCAGCGGGTTGAGCGGCAGGTCCTGGTCCTTGGCCATCCGGACGCTGACCGGCTCGAAGTCCTTGAGGAAGGTCGCGCAACACAGGTCGCGGCCGCACGGGCCGATGCCGCCCTGCAGCCGGGCCTCGTCGCGGGCGCCGACCTGGCGGAGCTCGATCCGGGCCCGCAGCCCACGGGCCAGATCGCGGACCAGCTCACGGAAGTCGACCCGGTGCGGGGCCGAGAAGTAGATGATGACGAGTTGGTCGACATCGGCCCGGCGGTCGACGAAGTCGATGCCGACGACCTTCATCGGCAGGCCGTGCTCGCGAATCAGCCGTTTGGCCGTCAGCCGCGCGTCGGCTCGGCGCTGCCGGTTCTGCTCGTCGCGGTCCAGGTCGGCCGCCGACGCGATGCCTTCGCACAGCGGCAGCCCGCCGATCTCCTCGGTCACGTACTGCGGGGCCCAGACGCACTCGGCCACCTCGGGCCCGTCGTCGGTCGGGACCAGCACTTTGTCCCCGACCCGCGGTCGATGCGAGCCGGGGTCGAGGTAGTACAGCCGCCCGTAGCGCTCGAACGACACCGCCATCACCATTCCCACGCGGCCACACTACGTGGGAGTCGGCAAATGAGGTGGGTCCTAGCGCCTGGTGCCTTTCACGCTGCCGCGGAGCTGGTCACCGCCGGTGGCGTAAGCGGCACAGACGACGATCCGGTCGCCGTCGTTCCAAAGCTCTTCGTCCGGCCCCCAGAAAACCGACTTGCGCTCCGACTTGTCGGGCGAGATCCCGATGTACTTGGTGAACTCCCGGCGGCAGGCGACGCGCGCGGACTCCTCAACCTTGGCGTCACCGGGATAGACACCGGACGGCAAGGTGACGTTCGAGATCAGCTCGGCGTCATGCGACTCCGGGCACGGCTGCCGAACCACCGCGCCTTCCTCGGAGCCGTCGTCGAAGCACTCGCCGACGATCAGGTCGTCGACGTAGACGTGGTCCGGCGTGGCGGAGTACGAGGCCACCGGCTCGTCGGAGCCGTAGTCCTGCTCGCTGCCGGTCCAGTCGAGCGCGAACATGAACACCAGGACCACGGCACCCACCAGGCTGACCACGCTGCCGATGGAGAGACCAACGACGGCCTGCGCGGTACCGCTCTCGTGCCGCCGCTTGATCTGCACCAGCGCTGCGATCCCGAGCCCGATCGCGACCGGCGCGATGATCCAGAAGAAGATCGAGACCAGACCGCAGACGAGAGCAGCGGTCGCGAGACCGTTCGTCTTGACCTGCTGCACGCCCGGATATCCATAGCCATACCCGTTCCCGTACTGCGGCGGGTACTGCGGCCCTGGGTACTGCGGGCCCTGCGGCGGCACCTGGTACTGCGGGTTCTGCTGCTGACCCTGGTACGGCGCCCCCTGGTACGGCGGGCCCTGGACCGGTGAACTGGGCGGCACGAAGGGGGTTGCAGGGTTCTGCTGCTGCGCAGGTTGGTCTTGCCGCCCGTACGTCGGGAAGTTCGACGGCGGCGGTGTGTCCTGCGGCCGGTTCGGGTCCGGCGGGTAAGGCGGGTAGCTCACGGTTTCTCCCCCCGAGAAGCTGGTGTCCTGCCGGGCACTAGCGCTTGGATCCGCGCATCGTACCGGTCAGCTGCTCGCCGGGCTTGCCGACCAGGCAGAGGACGTTGCCGTCAGCAACAGGACGATCCTCCAGCACCACGTAGTACATGTCCAGTTCCGACTGCACGTAAGGCTTCCCGACGAACTCCTGGAAGGCGGTCGCGCACGCCTGGGTGGCGCCGGTGCCTTTCTCCTCGGTCGACAGTCCGGTCAGCGCGGCCGTCACCTTCGCGTACCCCTCACCCGTGTGCCCGGACGCGCAGTCGGCGATCGTGACCACCTTGAGGGCGGCGTCACCGTCCAGGTCGGCGTCGAAGCACTGCCGGACATCCAGCTGGGCGATCTGGACGGACCGCCCGATGCCGGCCTTGTGTTCGCCGTACAGGCCGAGCGCGGCGGCGACGGCGATCGCGATCACCCAGCAGCCGCTGATCACCAGCGCGGCTCGAGCCAGTCCCCTGCCCCGCGAGCCCGACTTCCGGATCCGGGCCAGGCCGACGAGCGCCAGTACTGCGCCGATCGGGGCCGTCAGACCGGGAAGGCTGACCACGAAACCCGCCACGGCGTACCGGTCGAACTGCCGTTGCGCGGGCAGCGGTACGCCGGTCAGCCAGGACTCGGCCGACGGGAGTCGCGTCCGGACAGGCTGGATCGGAGTCGGTGGTTGGGTCATGCAATTCCTTCGGGGGACGCGGCCGCCGGAGGGCCAGCCACCGCTGACATCGGCGCGACCGCCTGCTTCGTTACAGCGGCGTCCGTTGGTCAGACGGGCGTCTCATCCCTCGAACAAGGCGATCGTCATCGCCTCCAGCGCCAGCAGCGGCGCCACGTTGCCCTCGATCGCTTCCCGGCAGTGCGCGAGGGCGTCGATCCGGCGAATCGTCTGCTCCGGGCTGGTCCTGGTCGCCAGTTGCTCGATGTTGCGGTGCAGCTCGGCGTTGATCAGCTCGGTGCCGGCGCCGGTCTGGAGCACCAGGACATCGCGGTAGAGCGCCATCAGGTCGACCAGTGACCGGTCGAGCACGTCGCGTTCCCAGCGTTTGGCCCGGGCCTTCTGCTGGTCCTCTAGCTCCTTGATCGCCGCGGCCGCCTCGCGTGGCTTGGCGCCCTTCGTGCCCATCCCGAGCGCCTGCTCGAGCTCGGTCCGCTCGCGCTCGTCCACCTTCGCCGCGCTGACCTTGGATTCGGCCTTGGCGGCGTCGACGAGTTGCTGGGCGCGGTTCAGGCAGGCGCCGATGTCGCGCAGCTCGAATGGAACCTCCAGCACCTTGTTCCGGCGGTCCCGCACCTCCTCGTCCCGGGCCAGCGCCCTGGCCCTGCCGATGTGGCCCTGCGCCGCACGCGCCGCGAACCCGGCCAGCTGGGGCTCGACGCCGGCCTTGATCGTGAGCATCTCGGCGATCGCGGCGACCGGCGGCGTCCGCAGCACGAGCAGGCGGCAGCGGGACCGGATCGTGGGCACGACGTCCTCCACCGTGGGGGCGCACAGCACCCAGACGGTACGGGGCGCGGGCTCCTCGATGCTCTTCAGCAAGGCGTCGGCGGCCTGCTCGGTGAGCCGGTCCGCGTCCTCGATCACCATCACCTGCCAGCCGCCCTGGGTCGGGCTCATCGCGGCCCGGCGGACGAGCTCGCGGATCTCGCTGACCCGGATCGAGAGCAGTTCGGTGCGGATCAGCGACACGTCCGGGTGCGAACCGGCCATCGCCGTACGGCAGACGCTGCACTCGCCACAGCCCTGGTTCAGGCATTGCAGCGCGGCCGCGAAGGCGCGGCCCGCGTTCGACCGGCCGGAGCCTGGCGGCCCGGTGATCAACCAGGCGTGGGTCATGCCGTTCGTCGCCGTCCCGCTCTCGCCCCGCATCCGCGCGGCGGCCCCGTTGACGGCTCGTTTCAGCACCGCGACGGCCGGCTCCTGGCCGACCAGGTCATCCCAAACTGTCATGGCTTCGCCTTCGGCAGGATCGGCAGCAGGCGGGCCTGGATCTGCAGCGCGAGCTGCTCGCGCTCCAGGGACGCGTCGAGGACCAGATAGTGCTGCGGCTCGGCGGCCGCGAGCTCGAGGAAAGCGGCCCGGACCCGCTCGTGGAAGTCGGCCGACTGGGCCTCGATCCGGTCCCGCTCCTCGAACCGGCCGAGGCCGCTCTTCGGCGGCAGGTCCAGCAGGATGGTCAGGTTCGGCCGCAGGTCGTCGGTGGCCCAGCGATTCACCCGCTCGACGTCGGCGAGATCGAGGTCGCGGCCGGAGCCCTGATAGGCCAGCGCGGAATCGACGTACCGGTCGGTGATGACGACGGCGCCGGTCTTCAGGGCGGGCCAGATCACCGCGTCGACGTGCTCGGCCTTGTCCGCGGCGTACAGCAGCGCCTCGGCCCGGTGCGAGATGTCGCCCGTCGCGGGGTCGAGCACGATCTGCCGCAGCGTCTTACCGAGATCGGTGGCGCCGGGCTCGCGGGTGAGCAGGACCTGCTGACCCTGCTCCTCGAGCCACTTCACCAGCAGCGCGGACTGGGTCGACTTGCCTGCGCCCTCGCCGCCTTCCAGCGCGACGAACAGGCCGGTGGTCGGGTAGACGCCAGGGGTCTTGCCGAAGCTGCGGCGCAGATCCCGCCAGAACGGCACGCCGGGGCGGTCGTCCATCTGCCGCCAGGCGATCATCCCGATCACGCCGGCCAGGACGGCAGCGATCAACATGGTCGTAGCGGCACCGTTGTAGCTGATCGAGCGGTCGCCCGGCAGGTTCACCGTGTTGCGGCCGATCGCACCGGCGATGAACGGGGCCACCGCGAGCGTCACCGCGAGCACGGTCCGGACCGCGGACTGGACGAACGCGAAGGTCCGGCCGCGGACGTGGTCGGGCACCTCGAGGCCGAGCAGCGTGTACCCGGAGACCCAGGACGCGCCCGCGCAGAAGCCGAGCACGATCGCGATCATGGTGGCGATCTCGATCTGCTGGATCAGCGCCAGCCCCGCCAGCCCGATCCCCGAACCGACCAGACCGGCCGCGAACAACCTGCGCCTCGACAGCCCGGAGAACAACCGCGGGGCGAACCCCATCCCGAGAGCCAGACCGCCGAAGACGGCCCCGAACAGCACGCCGTAGCCGGGATCGCCCGCGTGCAGGCCCTCGACGTACGTCCGGCCGAGCCCGATCACGACAGCACCGGCCGCGAAGGCGCCGGATATCCCGACCACGAGGCCGCGCACCACCGGAGTACCGGTCACGTACGACCAGCCCTCGACCATCGTGCGCCACAGCGTCGGGTGTTTCTCATGGTCGTGGCTGCCGGAGCGGCCTATCTCGGCGACCGACACGATCGCGAGACCGGAGACCAGGAAGCTGGCGGCGTTCACGTACACGGCCAGGTTGATCGAGAAATTGCCGCCGAGACCACGGGTCACGAGGGTGATCGCGGTGAAGATCGCGGCCGCCGGAAGGGCGGACCCGTACGTCGTGATCAGGCTGAGCTGGTTGGCCGCCTCCAGGCGATGCCTGGGCACCAGGTTCGGCACGCTGGCGTCCTTGGCCGGCCCCCAGATCAGGCTGACGATCTCGATCAGCACGGTCGCGACGAACACCCAGGTCAGCGTGCCCACCAGCGGGATGCTGACGAAGAAGGCCGCCCGGATCAGGTCGCCGACGATCATCGTCGCGCGCCGGTCCAGCCGGTCCGCGACCCAGCCGGCCACCGGCCCCATCACCAGCGCCGGCAGCACCCGCAGGAACAGCACCCCGCCGATCGCGAAGTTCGCCGCCTGGTAGTCGTCACCCGCGAACGCCTTGGCCATCGCGGTCAGCGCCAGCAACCCGATCCAGTCGCCCAGACTCGACAGCCCGAACGCGATCCAGAGCCGCCGGAACGCCCGGATCCGCAACACCGCGCGCAGGTCGTGCGCCGGTGCAGGGTCAGTCAGCGGGTCATACACCTCCGGCACACTCCGAAGCCTATCCGTGCCCCCCGACAACTCTGCCTGATAGGTCCCCGGCGGCGGTGGGTCGCCGCCGGGGAACCGGCTACCGGGTGGTGAAGCGCAGGGAGAGGGACGCCGGGGCGGTGGGGAGTTTGTAGGGGTCGGGGAGGGCTGGGCCGCAGGAGTTCGAGCCGATGCCGGCCTGGGCGAGGTCGAGGGTGACGTAAGTCGTGTCGCCTGCGATCAGATCGGGGGTGTGCTTCGCGTTCTCCAGGTCGGCCGTGGTCCAGTGGCGCACCGTAAGGCCGAACAGGTCGGGGGCCGCTTCGATCCGGAGCGGGCCGACGGTCGCCCAGCGGGTGTCGATCCGGTGGCCGTTCTCCTGGGGACGCACGTACGGGGTCTGTAGCTCGTCCACTGTCGCGGAGTACTTGCCGACTGCGGCTGCCTTGCGGGTGTCGATGTACGCCTCACCCGGTCCGGTACCGAACCACTCGACCTGGTCGACGCGCGGCAGCTCGAAGGTGATCGCCAGTCGCGGGAGGGTCGCCGGGAACTGGCCATCTGGCTGCACGGACAGGTCCAGCGCGACAGCGCCGTCCTGCGTGTGGCTCCAGCGCCAGGTGGCGACCAGACCCCACTGCAGCGCGGGCGGCGCAGTACGGGTGACTACTTCCCAAGCACCGTCCTTCAGGCCTGCGCTCACCAAGCGGTGCTGCACTCGATGCAGTCCTGCTTCCTTCCAAGCGTCAGTAACGCCAGGGATCACGTCGTTGTCGATCGGAGCGCGCCAAACGTCCAATCGGGCGTTCTGCATACCCAGTGAAGCTACTGCGATCCCGTCGACACCAACAGTGACGTCCTCGCTCGCAGCCTCGGCACGCGCGTGCCGTGCCTCGCCAGCCGCACCACCCTCGGCAGTAGCGGCACCCACGTGTCGCGGCGCCACCGGCTGGTCGAGGCGAACCTGACCCCAGGCAACGCGGTGACCGGCGTCGGCCCACGCAGTACCGTCAGCCAGCTCGGCAGTAACCGTCAGCCAGGTCTCGGGCTGGCCGGCTTCGCGCTGGCCGATCACCTCAGCCGGCAGCTTGACCGACGCAGTCTCGCCAGGCGCGATAGCGGCCACCTGCAGCGTGCTTGCGTCGACCCGCTCGCCGCCGACCTCCGTGACGATGCGGAACGTCAGGTGGCTCGTGTCGAGCACCTCGTACCGGTTGGTGATGCTGATCTGACCATCGGCGCCGGCAGTGATCACCAACGGCTCGATCACCTTGGTGTACTCGGTCATGCCGGGCGACGGCGTCCGGTCCGGGAACAGCAGCCCGTCGCAGACGAAGTTGCCGTCGTGGATGCTCTCGCCGAAGTCCCCGCCGTACGCGTAGAACTCCGTGCCGTCGACGGTGGTCCGCAGGCCGTGGTCGATCCACTCCCAGATGAAGCCGCCCTGGCAGCGCGGGTACTTCTCGAACAGCGCGTGGTAGTCGGACAGCCCGCCCGGCCCGTTGCCCATCGCGTGCCCGTACTCGCACAGGATGAACGGCAGCCCCCGGTACGACGAGGTGTCCTCGCCGATCTTCGTGACGTCCTCGGGCGAGGTGTACATCTGCGAATAGATGTCCACGAACTCCGCGTTGGTGTCCCGCTCGTAGTGCACCGGGCCGGGACGGATCGCGGTCGTGCGCCCACTCGTACATCGCGCGCAGGTTCTCGCCCATCCCGCACTCGTTGCCGAGCGACCAGATCACGATGCTCGGGTGGTTCTTGTCCCGCTCGACCATCCGGCTCATCCGGGCCACCAGGTCGTCGCGCCAGCGCGGGTCCATCACCGGATTCGGCAGGTCCGGCGGCTGCGGCTCGTACCCGAACCCGTGCGTCTCCAGGTCGCATTCGTCCACGACGTACAGGCCGTACTGGTCGCACAGGTCGAGGAAGTGCGGGTGCGGCGGGTAGTGGCTGGTCCGTACCGCGTTGATCCCGGCGCGCTTCATCAGCAGTACGTCGTCGAGCATGTCCTGCTCGGTCAGCGCGCGACCGCGGTCGGGGTGGAACTCGTGCCGGTTGACGCCGTTGAAGAGCACGCGGTTGCCGTTGACCGTGAGGACGCCGTCGGCGATCGCGATGGTGCGGAAACCCACCTTGAGGCGTACTTCGCCGCCTCCCGTCCGCACTACTGCGTCGTACAGGCGCGGGCTCTCGGCGCTCCACGGCTCGACCTCGGCGACGGGGGTCTCGAAGCCGGTCGGGAACTCCAGCCCGAGCTCCTCGACGACGACCGTCCCGGGTACGTCGGAGTCGACCTTCACCGTGCCGCTGCCATCGACGTACGAGGCGTGCACGAACACGTCGGTCGGTGCTTCCGGCTTGAGGGCGAGCAGGTTGACCTCGCGGAAGATCCCGGACAGCCACCACATGTCCTGGTCCTCGAGGTAACTGCCCGCCGACCACTGGTGCACCCGGACGACGATCCGCACACTGTTGCCCGGGGCAACCCGGTCCGTCAGGTCGAACTCGGTCGGCAGCCGGCTGCCCGAGGACCAGCCGGCCAGATCGCCGTCGACGTACACCGCGAACCGAGAGTCGACCCCCTCGAACCGCAGCACGATCCGCGACCCGTCCCAGTCGGCCGGCACCTCGGCGGCGCGGGCGTAATCACCGGTCGGGTTCGCGGTCGGCACGAACGGCGGCTCGAGCGGGAACGGGTAGACGACATTCGTGTACGCCGGCTCGCCGTACCCGCTGAGCTGCCAGTGCCCCGGCACGCTGATCGTGTCCCAGGACGAGGTATCCGGGTCCTTCAGGTCGTCCGGCACGTCAGCCACACTCGGCGACAACCGGAAACTCCAGTCACCGGTCAGCGAGATCCGGCCGGAATCATCATCCAGCCAGGCCCGCGCCGGCATCACGTTCGCGCCGGCGGCGAAGTCTTCGACATAGCTGTGGTCATAGGTCACAGCTATCGACCCTACGACCGATCTGTTCACAACTCCACACCGATGAACAGATATGGACAGTCACCTGCTGCGCTCCCCACTCCCCGCGACACAGGCGGACCGCCAGGCCATCAGTGGATGGGCTCCGTCGCCTGGATCTGGCGAAATCACGCTCAGCCGAAACCACGACCTCCCCGCCATCGCAGGTACTGATGGCCTGGCGGTCCGCCGCCATCCGGTACCGCAGGGACGAATCGGGGTACGGGCTAAGTCGAGCAGGCGGCGCAGGTGCCGATCAGCGCGACCTGTTCGGGAGCCAGGCGGAAACCCAGCTCGCGGAGGACCTTGCGGCGGGCTGGGTCGAGGATGTCGCCGGCTACGTCGAGGACTTTGCCGCATTCGCTGCAGCGCAGGTGGAGGTGCCGGGGCGCCAGGTCACCAGCCAGGTGATACGTCGTACCAGCTCGACCCAGGTGAACGTGCGTCACCAACCCGAACTCACCCAATGCATCCAGCGCGCGGTAGACCGTCGCCCGGTGGATGCCCGGCCGGAGCTGCTCGGCTCGTTCGCCGATCTGCTCCGCGCTCAGGTGTTCCTCGGTGTTCGCGAGCACCTCGACGACCGCCAGCCGGGCCGGGGTGACCCGCTCACCGCGCTCGCGGAGCCGCTGCGCGGTGGCGTCGACCGGGTCCTTCGAAACAGTCGCCATGGTTCAGTCTGACCTATCAGGACTTCTCGGCGGCAGCCTTCTTGACGGTCGCCTTCTTCGCGGTCGTCTTCTTGGCGGCGGTCTTCTTGGTCGTCGCCTTCTTGGCCGCTGTCTTCTTGGCGGTCGTCTTCTTCGCAGGCGCCTTCTTCGCGGTCTTCTTCACCGGCCCACGAGCCCGCTTGTCCGCGAGCAGCTCGGCCGCCCGCAGCAGCGAGATGGTGTCGACCGAGTCGTCCTTGCGCAGCGTCGCATTCGTCTCGCCATCGGTGACATAAGGACCGAAGCGGCCCTCCTTCACCACCACCGGCTGACCCGACGCCGGGTCCTCGCCCAGCTCCTTCAGCGGCGGCGCGGCAGCCCGGCGTCCACGCTGCTTCGGCTCGGCGTAGATCTTCAGCGCTTCCTCGAGGGTGATGTCGAACATCTGGTCCTCGGTCTGCAGCGACCGCGAGTCCGTGCCCTTCTTCAGGTACGGACCGTAGCGGCCGTTCTGCGCGGTGATCTCGTCCCCGGACTCCGGGTCCTTACCGACCACCCGCGGCAGCGACAGCAGCCGCAGCGCGTCCGCCAGCGTCACCGTGTCCAGCGTCATCGACGACAGCAGCGACCCGGTCCGCGGTTTGGCGCTCTTCGGCGCGTCCTCGGGCAGCACCTCGGTCACGTACGGACCGAAACGGCCGGCCTTGGCGACGACCTGCAGCCCGCTCTCGGGCGCGACCCCCAGCTCGATCTCGACCCCGGACGGCTGGCTGAGCAGCTCCAGCGCCTTTTCGACAGTCAGTTCGTCCGGCGGCAGATCCTCCGGCACGTTGGCGCGCTGCTCGTCCTTGTCCTCGACATACGGCCCGTACCGGCCGACGCGAACGACGATCCCGCTGTCCTGCGGACCGACCTGGAACGTGGACATCTCCCTGGCATCGATGTCACCCAGATCACTCACCATCGACTGCAGGCCTTCGATGCCTTCCTCGCCGAAGTAGAACCGGCCGAGCACCCCTTCGCGCTGCAGGTTTCCGGCCGCGACTTCGTCGAGCACGTCCTCCATCGAGGCGGTGAACGCGTAGTCGACCAGCCGGGTGAAGTGCTCCTCCAGCAGCCGGACCACGGCGAAGGCCAGCCACGCCGGAACCAGCGCGTTGCCCTTCTTGTACACATACCCGCGGGCCTGGATCGTGCCCAGGATCGACGCGTACGTCGACGGCCGGCCGATCTCGCGGTCTTCCAGTTGCGCGATCAGCGTCGCTTCCGTGAAGCGGGCCGGCGGCTTGGTCTCGTGTCCGGACGCGAGCACCTCGCTCGCCGGCAGCACGTCACCCTGGGACACGTCCGGGATCTGCGTCTCCCGGTCGTCGGTCTCGGCGGACGGGTCGTCAGCACCCTCGACGTACGCCTTCAGGAAGCCGTGGAAGGTGATCACGCGACCCGACGAGGTGAACTCGCAGTTCTCCCCCGACGTGGCCTTCGCGTCGATCTTGATGGACACGCTGTTACCGGCCGCGTCTTTCATCTGGGACGCGATCGTCCGCATCCAGATCAGTTCGTAGAGCCGGTACTCCGCGCCGCTCAGCCCGGTCTGCGCCGGGGTCTGGAACTGCTCACCGGCGGGCCGGATCGCCTCGTGCGCCTCCTGCGCGTTCTTCACCTTGGAGGTGTAGACCCGCGGCTTGTCCGGCAGGTACGACGCGCCGTACAGCTCGCGGACCTGGGACCGGGCCGCGGTGATCGCGGTGTCCGACAGCGTGACGCTGTCGGTACGCATATAGGTGATGTTGCCGTTCTCGTACAGCCGCTGCGCGATCTGCATCGTCTGGGAGGCGGACATGTTCAGCTTGCGCCCGGCCTCCTGCTGCAGCGTGGTGGTCCGGAACGGCGCGTACGGCTTGCGGGTGTACGGCTTGGACTCGATCGACCGGACGGTGAACTGCGAGTCCTGCAGCGCGGCGGCCAGCGCGGTCGCCGTCGACTGGTCCAGGTGAACCGTGTTCTGGCTCTTCAGCTCACCGGTCGAGGCGAAGTCGCGTCCCTGTGCCACGCGCTTGCTGTCCACCGAGACCAGTCGCGACGGGAACAGCCGGGGCGTCTTCCCCTCACCTGCGTCGAGGGTGGCGTCCAGGTCCCAGTAGGAAGCGCTGCGGAACGCGATCCGCTCCCGCTCGCGGTCGACCACCATCCGGATCGCGACCGACTGCACCCGGCCCGCCGACAGCTTCGGCATGACCTTCTTCCACAGCACCGGGCTGACCTCGTAGCCGTACAGCCGGTCCAGGATGCGCCGGGCCTCCTGGGCGTCGACCAGCGCGTCGTTGATGCTCCGCGCGCTGCCGACCGCGTCCTGGATCGCCTTCGGGGTGATCTCGTGGAAGACCATCCGCTTGACCGGGATCTTCGGCTTCAGCTCGTCCAGCAGGTGCCACGCGATGGCCTCGCCCTCGCGGTCCTCATCTGTGGCCAGGTAGAGCTCGTCGGCGTCCTTGAGCAGGTCCTTCAGCTTGCGGATCTGCTGCTTCTTGTCCGCCGGTACGACGTACAGCGGGTCGAAGTGGTCCTCGATGTTGACCCCGAGGCGCGCCCAGGGCAGGCCCTTGTACTTCGCCGGGATCTCGTCGGCGCCCTTCGGCAGGTCGCGGATGTGGCCGAAACTGGACTCCACCACGTACCCGGCGCCCAAAAAGCCGGCGATCATCCGCGCCTTTTTCGGCGACTCGACGATCACCAGACGACGACTGGTTGCTGCCTTGGTACCGGATACCCCTGCCACTGCGCTCCTAGCTCTTGCCACTCAGCTGTTGCCTCAACGCCTACGGTCGGACCACTGTTCCCCGGAGCAACTCCGCCGACCCGTTCGAGGACAGAGTACGGCCGAAGGCAACGCATTTCTCAACGCACGGTAACCGCTCGGGGCGTCGCCACCCTCATCAGCGTTCCAGAAAGTGGCCAAAAACCCACGGCCACCGCGCGTCGTACGAGACCCAGGGCACACTCAGCGGACGAACTCCGCCGCTATCTCAGTGGGCGAATATCTGAGTGGGCGAACTCGACCTCGGGGTACTTCGGGGACTGCTTGCGCAGGAGGGTTTGCGGGCGGTGCGTCAGGAACTGATCGAAGAACGCGACCAGGTACGCCCGTTGCGCGGCGACGCTGCGGTCCGGGGCGACGGTGCCGACGCGGAGCTCGATCGAGTCGTCGACGATCGAGCCCTCGCCGAAGATCTTCGGCAGCAGCTGCGGGTAGACGAGCTGGTAATCGGAGAAGGACTGGTGCAGCGAGCCGGGGAGCTGCAGGTTGAGCTTCCAGCCCTGCTGCGCCTGCCAGAAGGAGGCCCACGACTTGTCGTAGTACGCCGACTTCGGATCCGTCCGCTGGCTGGTGTCCGATCCGAACAGCAGGAACGGCCGGTTCAGCCCCTGCTTCGCGACCTTGCCCAGCGGTCCGTTGTCGAAGTCGTACTGCAGCATCCCGTCGAGATCTGCGCCGGCCTCGATCCGGGGATCCTCGAGCATCGCGTTGGCGGTCGTGAACCCACCGGCGGAGAAACCGAACATGCCGATCTTGTGCAGGTCGAGCGACGTCCGCAGGCCGAACGGCAGGGCGCGTCCCTCCGCGTCCGGGTTGACGCCGTACGAAAGCAGCGTGAGCTGGTCGAGTACGAAGCGGGTGTCGGCCGTCCTGGTCGCGATCGCCCGCTGGTACGTCGGTCCGTCGGGCTCGTCCTCGAGTCCGGGGACGAAGCGGCCGCCGGGGAAGGTCACCGGGCCTTCGTGGGTGTGGTCGATCGTCACGACGACGTACCCGTGGCCGGCGAGCTCCTCGACCTGGACCGTGTTCAGCAGCCGGCTGAACGGGTAGCCGGGAGAGAACAGTACGACCGCGTGCTTGCCGCGCTGGACGGGAACGCCGACCTGGCCGTGGGTCTTGCTGTTCGCGTAGTCGAAGGTGCCCTCGGGCAGCCCGGCCCAGACCCAGGGCGCCTGGACGGCGTCCGCAGTCTTGGACGGCATGTACTTCGCTACCGGCCCGTCACTCCCGGTACGAGCCGGGTACCAGACGCTCACCATCAGTTCGCGCTTGCCGCCGGGTCCGTCCGGGCTTTGTCGACCAGGTGTAGCTCGGTCGTACCGACGCGGTACCGGCCGGTCGGCTCCGGCAGCTTCAGCTTGGCCGGCTTGACGTGCGGTTCGTCCGCCGCCAGCGGCCGCCCCGGCTCGGCCTCGCGGGGTGCCGCCTGGGCAAGCGCGGGAACGGACAGGAGCGCGCCGGCCGCCAGCCCCGCGACCAGGGCCCGACGGCGACTGAAAACTTGATTGTTCGCCATGCGAATCATCGTGACCGGGACGGCCCCGGCGCGGGTCCACCGTCCGATGGAGACCTCGTCTCAACTTCGTGACAGCTCCGGCGAGTGGCGACCTAGTGACAACGGCTGTGCGGTGAGCTAAAAATAGCGCAATCCTGTTCATAGTTGCGTGAAGTGAGGCACTCGTGAGCATCTTTGCCCGCCTTAAACGTTCATCACTATCAGTTAAACGTTCAGCACTCCTGACCGGCACCTCAGTAGCTCTGGTCGCGGGTGCCCTGGTCGCCGGTGGCGCCTCACCGGCGACGGCCCAGCCCACCGCTGGAGACACCTCCCTCGGCGCGGTGACCGGCTTCACCGCCGACGCCTCGACGTACACGCTGAGCGCCGGCGCCGCCAAGGTCCGGGTGGTGTTCCTGAAGGACGACGTGTTCCGGATCTGGCTCGCGCCGGACGGGACCTTCACCGATCCCGCGAACACTCCACCGACCGACCCGGGCGCCCCGGCCTCGAACATCGTCGCCAAGACCGACTACGGCAAGCCGAAGACCGACTGGCGTGACCGTGGCAGCTACTACTCGCTGACGACCGGCGCGATCGAAGTACGGGCGAACAAGTCGCCGCTGCGCTTCTCGCTGTACCGGTCAAACGGTCAGCTCGTCTGGGCCGAGACGGCCCCGCTGTCCTGGAACGACACGTCGACGACCCAGTCGCTCGGTCGTGGCGCCAGTGAGCAGTTCTTCGGCGGCGGCATGCAGAACGGCCGGTTCTCCCACCGCGACCAGACCATCACGGTCGCCAAGGACTTCAACTGGGAGGACGGCGGCAACCCGAACGCCTCGCCGTACTACATGAGCACTGCGGGCTACGGCGTACTCCGGAACACCTTCACGCCAGGTAGCTACAGCTTCACCGACCCCGTCGTCACCAAACACGACGAGAAGCGGTTCGACGCGTACTACTTCGTCGGCGACCTCAAGACCTCGCTGGACCGCTACAC
Organism: Kribbella qitaiheensis; assembly: GCF_014217565.1. Taxonomy (NCBI): domain Bacteria; kingdom Bacillati; phylum Actinomycetota; class Actinomycetes; order Propionibacteriales; family Kribbellaceae; genus Kribbella; species Kribbella qitaiheensis. The sequence goes on along the minus strand of NZ_CP043661.1, from coordinate 4,999,495 downwards.
CGAGCTCACCGGCCGGCCGTTCATGCCACCGATCTACGGCCTCGAGTACGGCGACTCCGACTGCTACAACCGTGGTCACTACGGGACCGACCCCGACTCCAGCAACGACTGGAAGGTCAACCCGGAGAAGGTCACCACGTTGGACGCGGTGAAGGTGGCCCAGAAGTTCCGGGACAACGACATGCCTGGCGGCTGGATGCTGGTCAACGACGACTACGGCTGCGGCTACTCCGCCAACACGGACTCCGAGCAGGTCGACGGCACCTGGTGGGGCAAGCGGGACATCCCCGCGCTCAAGCAGACCGGCGACGAGCTGCGCAAGCGGAACATTCAGATGGGCCTGTGGACGCAGTCGTCGCTCGACAGGCAGCCTGCTGAGGTAGGCGATGCTGGAGTGCGAGTACGCAAGCTGGACGTCGCCTGGGTCGGACCGGGCTACCGGTACGCGCTGAGCGCCTGCGACACCGCACACGACGGCATCGAGCAGTACAGCAACGCCCGTGGCTACGCCTGGATGGTGGAAGGCTGGGCCGGCGCGCAGCGATGCGCGGTGCAGTGGACCGGCGACCACAGCGGTTCGCTGGACGCGATCAAGTGGCAGATCCCCGCCATCACCGGCTCCGGCAACTCCGGGATCGCTTACAGCGCTGGTGATGTGGACGGCATCTTCGGTGGTTCGCCGACCAGCTACACGCGCGACCTGCAGTGGAAGGTGTTCAACCCGGCCTTCATGACGATGTCCGGCTGGGCCACCCCGGCGTTCAAGCAGCCGTGGACGTACGGCGAGCCCTTCACCTCGATCAACCGCAAGTACCTCAAGCTGCGCGAGCGCCTGCTGCCGTACTTCTACTCGTACGCCGCCGAGGCCCACCGCACCGGTGCGCCGCTGAACCGCTCGCTGGTGCTGGAGTACCCGAACGACCCGAACACCTGGGGCGACGCCGCGAAGTACGAATTCCTTGCCGGCAAGGAGTTCCTGGTCGCTCCGAGCTGGAGCGCTGACGAAGTGAAGAGCGGCATCTACCTGCCCAAGGGCAACTGGGTCGACTACTGGACCGGCAAGGTCTACCAGGGCCCGACCACGGTGAACGGCTACCACGCACCGCTGGACACCCTGCCGCTGTTCGTCAAGGCCGGTGCGATCGTCCCGATGTGGAAGAACGGCATCAACTCGGCTGCCGAGCAGGGCTTCGGCGATCGGCTCACTGTCGACATCTACCCGCAGGGCAAGTCGTCGTTCTCCCTGTACGAGGACGACCGGGTCACTCGCGACTACAAGCAGGCCAAGTCGGCCATGCAGCAGTTGGAGGTCACCGCACCCACAGCCGCTCGAGGCGACGTCACCGTCAAGATCGGCGAGAGCAAGGGCACGTACGCCGCGAAGCCGGCCACCCGCCCGTACGAGCTGACCGTGCACACCGGTACTGCGCCTCGCGACGTCACCGTGGACGACAAGAAGCTCACCAAGGTGGTCAGCAAGAACGCGTACCTCGCGGCCTCGACCGGCTGGTACTACGAGAACGGCGTGGTGCTGGTGAAGACCGCCTCGATCTCAACGGCACGTGCCGCCACGGTCCGCCTCGCCGGAACCACCTCGGTCGGTGGCGGCAAGACCGTCTCGGACACCTTCGGAACTCCGGAGCTCGCCACTCCCTCGCTGTGGAACGCACCTGGTCAGGCGACCGAGGTGACCGCCACCTTCCACAATGGCGGTACGACGACGATGCGCGACGTACGGCTTGCGCTGAATCTCCCCGACGGCTGGACCTCCACCGGTTCGAACACCTTTGCCAAGGTCGATCCGGGCACCACCGTCACCACCAAGCTTCAGGTGACTCCCGGCACTGATGTGAAGCCGGCAAGCTTCACGTTGCGAGTGGACGCGTCGTACAAGGTGGACGACAACTCCTATACGAACAGTGCGGTGGCAACGGCACAGTTGCCGTACGCGTCGTTGTCCCAAGCAGCGACCGTGGTCGGCGTGAGTGACGCGACGACCTATGCCAAGGGCAACTTCGACGGCTCGGGCGACAGCTTCAACGGCGAAGCACTCGCAGCAGCCGGCTACACACCCGGCGCGACGGTCGCAGTCCAAGGCGCCCAGTTCACCTGGCCTACCGGCGCACCCGGTACGCCGAACGTGGTGAAGGACCAGGCTGCACCGATCCTGGTGTCCGGCACCGGTTCCCACCTCGCCCTGCTCGGGGCCGGAGCCAGTCTGAACGCCAAAGGCAGTGTCACTGTCATCTATACCGACGGGACCGAGTCTGCGTCCGCGCTACAACTGCCGAACTGGTGCTGTCAGGACCCGACCACCGGCGGCGCCGCTCTGGCCGTCTCGGTCAAGGGCCGCTACACACCGGCCGGTCTGGGCAACACCACCACGGACTACCGGGTCTTCTACACCGCGGTACCGCTGACTCCCGGCAAGACCGTGAAGGCGATCAAGCTGCCCGGCGGTGGACTCGGGTTCTTCGCGGCCACCATCGCCGACAAGCCCTTGCCGCCGGCACCGACCGGTCAGCCCTGGGTCAGCGACCTGGAGTTCACCGACTCGGCCAACGGCTGGGGACCGGTCGAACGGGACAAGAGCAACGGCGAGGACGCGGCTGGTGACGGCGGGCCGATCACGCTCGACGGCACGCAGTACGCCAAGGGCCTCGGCACGCACGCGCCGTCCTCGGTGAGTGTCCGGCTCGGTGGCAACTGCACGACCTTCACCGCCAAGGTGGGAGTCGACGACGAGATGGAGGATCGTGGCAAAGTGAGCTTCAAGGTCGCCGTCGACGGCGTGACGAAGTACACATCGGAGCTCCTCACCGGAACGTCGCCAACGGCCGGTGTCTCGGTCGACACCACCGGTGGCCAGACCCTGACCCTTCAGGTGACCGACGCCGGCGACGGCGTCACCAGTGATCACGCCGACTGGGCGGACGCGAAGCTAGCCTGCAAGAACCCCTGACGCATCCGACTTTCGGCTGGAATTGCCCTGAGGTGCCCCGGAGCCCACCTGTTCGCCGTCCCAGGGGACGGTACAGGTGGGTTCCGGTGGTATCCCGGCCCTCGGGCATGACAAGGTCTGACTGGCACGACGGCAGAACCATGGCCCCCTCCCATGGTGGTGCCAGCGCCACCGCGCTAGTAGTGCCAACACCATCAGATCCGGTCCGCGGAACAGCTAACTTCGGGATGTACCGAAAAGCCGTCGGGGGCAGCACGTCAGAGAGGGCGCGTGGGAGTCATGGTTGCGACATACCTGAAGAGATGGGTCGGCAGCCGGGTACTGAGCAGAACCACCCGCAAGGGTGGTCTCAACCTGTCCAAGATGCGGGTGTTCCCGCGCCAGGTCTCGATGCCGTTGCGGCGCAGCGGCCTGGACCCGGTACCGGAGCTCGGCCAGATCCGTGAGGTCGAGCCGGTCCACAAACTGGCCAACCTGTTCGGGCTGAACGTCTGGATGGTCACCGGCCATGCCGAGGCGAAGGTCGTGCTGGCCGACAGCGAGAACTTCAGCAACGACATCCGGCCGATGATCGGCTCGGACCCGAACAAACCGTCCGAGGGGATCGGCGGCCTGGGCTTCACCGATCCGCCGGACCACACCCGGTTGCGCAAATTGCTCACCCCGGAGTTCACCAAGCGCCGGCTGGCCCGGCTGGAGCCGATGATCGAGAAGATCGTCAACGACCAGCTCGACCTGATGGAGGCCAAGGGCCCCGTCGTCGACGTGGTGGCCGACTTCGCCTTCAACGTGCCGTTCCTGCTGATCGCCGACCTGCTCGGGGTCGAGGAGTCCGATCGCGACCGGTTCCGCGCACTCGGCCCGGCCCGGTTCGACCTGTCCGGTGGCGGGATCGGGGTCTTCGGTTCGGCCAGCGAGTCCCGCGAGTTCCTCTTCGAGATCGTCCGCAAGCAGCGCAAGGAGCCGGGTGACGGCCTGATCGGCTCGATCATCCGCGAGCACGGCGACACGATCGACGACATCGAGCTCGGTGGGCTCGCCGACGGCGTGTTCCTGGGCGGCTACGAGACGTCGGCCAGCATGCTGGCGCTCGGCACCCTGGTGCTGCTGCGCGACCCGGAGAACTTCGCCCGGATCCGGACCGATCCGACCGCCGTCGACGCGATCGTCGAGGAGTTGCTGCGCTACCTGACCGTGGTCCAGGTGGCCTTCCCCCGGTTCGCCAAGCACGACCAGGAACTGTTCGGTCACCAGGTCAAGAAGGGTGATCTGGTCGCGGTGTCGCTGTCCGGCGCCGACCGGGACAAGACCGTCTTCGGCCTCGACGCGGAGGACTTCTGGCCGCAACGCGCCCCTGCCGCACACCTCGCCTTCGGGCACGGCATGCACCGCTGCGTCGGTGCGGAGCTGGCCCGGATGGAGCTGCGCGCGGCCTTCACCGCATTGGCCCACCGGTTCCCCGACCTGTCGCTGGCGGTATCGGAGGAGCAGTTGCGGTTCCGTGACTTCTCCATCGTCTACGGCGTCGAGTCGCTGCCCGTCCAGCTGCACGCCGTGGAGTCCCAGCAGGTTGCAGGTTGACCCCTGCGCTTGTCGCCGCAGCGACAAGACAGTGACAGCGAGCCTCGACGCGGACACAATGGGCGGTCCGACCCGAACAAACGGGTGACCTGCGAGGGGACTGGCTAGATGGTGATGGGCGGTGGCCGGCTGACGGAACGGATCGCCGCCGCCATGACGCTGGCACAGTCCGGCGGCCACGTGACCGCCGCTGCCGAGCTTCGGGTCATCCGCGCCGAGCTCGGCAGCGAGCCCTGCAGCGAGCTCGCCCTCGCCGAGTACGTCCGCGGCGTCACCGCTCACCACGCCAGCGATGCCGACGAGGCCCTGGCCGCGGTGAACGCCTGCCTGGCTGTCGGGCGGGCGATCGACGAGCCGGGCTGGGAAGCGAACGCGCTGCCCATCCGGATCATCACCTTGGCCCGAAGTGGCCGCGGCGGTGACACAGTCAACGACCTGGTCACCGCTGAGCACGCTCTGAGCCGGACCACCGACGCTGGGCTGGCGGCCTGGGCCCATACCGGCATCGGGTACGCGTACGACGTACTGCGGATGTTCGAGCTGTGTGTGCCGCACTACGAGATCGCGGCCTCGTCGGAGGCGGCCGTGCTCGACCTTGCCGAGGTCCCGGCGATCGACCGGCTGAACCTCTCGGAGACCCACTTGCGCTGGGCACACGAGCTCGAGCGGCTCGGCGATCCGGCGTACGAGGGAGAGATCCGGGAGCGGCTGGCGTCGGCCGAGCACTGGGCGATGGAAGCCGAGCAGGTGATCGTCGACGACGAGAGCCAGGAGTACTGGCGGCTCAGCGCCCGGCTCTGGCTTGCCGCCGCCCGCACCTTCGCCGATCCGGCCCGCGCTGTTGCGGACCTGGAGGACTGCCGCGACGAGATCAGCAAGCTCGGCGAGACCGAGAGGCTGGCGATCGCCGGCGCCTACCTGGCCAGGGGATTGGCCGCGCAGGGCAGGATCGAGGCCGCGAACGCAGCAGCCGATCGGGCCCTGGATGACCTGATTCCGTTGGCGGATCCGGCCACGGTGATGCTGGTACTGCAGACCAGGTCGGAGCTCGCGGCCCGCAGCGACGAGTTCGGAGCCGTTGCAGGCTTGGCGTATGCGCGCTCGGTGGCCCGGGGGTGGTGGAAGGAACGCCGGCGCGCGCTGAACGCGGTACGACATGCTCTGGAGACGCATGATCTGTCGGCACGACACAATGCCGAATGGCATGCCGCCCGGCACGACGCGTTGACCGGCATCGGGAACCGGCGAGCCCTGGACGAGCGGCTCATCGAGGCCCGGGATTCGCAGCGGGCAGTGACATTGCTCGCCATCGATGTGGACGACCTGAAGGTTGTCAACGACACCCATGGGCACGCTTGCGGTGACGAACTGCTGCAGGTTGTTGCAGCTCTCCTGGTAGAACAGGCACGTGCCACCGATGCCGTGATTCGATCGGGAGGGGACGAGTTCTTCGTAGTACTGGACCAGCCGGACGCGAAGGGTGGTGCTCAGCTCGCCCAGCGGATCCGGACGGCGGTAGCGGTCGTCGCGGCAACGACGCCGAAATCGTGGCTCAGCCGACTGAGCCTGAGCATCGGGTCCGCCGCGACCGCCGAAGGAGTCGCGGTGGAACTACTGATCCCGATGGCGGACAGCCGGTTGTACGAGGACAAGCGCCGCGCGCGGTGAGCGCGGCAAGGGGAGGTGGCGTGCGCGAGACGTCGGGGGTGACCGCCCGGATCGCAGCGGCGATGACGCGCGCCCAGTCGGGCCACCCGGCCGAGGCCGCGGCGGACATCCGCCGGCTGCTGGGCGAGCTCGGCCCCGAGCCGTCGCACGAACGCGCCGCCGCGGAGTACGTCCGGGCCGTCGCCGCTCACCACGGCAATGACGCCGAGGAGGCGCTGGACGCCGTCGACGGCTGCATCCGGGTGTCGCGGGCGATCGACGAGCCAGGCTGGGAGGCGAACGCACTCGCGCTGCGGATCGTCACCCTGATCCGCACGGGTGAGGGCGGCGACTCGGTCGCCGACCTGGTCGCAGCCGAGAACGCGCTCTCCAACACCAGGGACAGCGGGCTGGCCGGCTGGGCCCACACGGGTCTGGGGTACGCGTACGACCTGCTGCGGTTGTTCGAGCTGTGCATCCCCCACTTCGAGCTCGCCGCCGAGGCCGACTCGGATCCGCTCGGGCTGCCGGAGTCCCCCGCGATCAACCGGCTCAACCTGGCCGAGTCGAACCTGCGCTGGGCCCACGAGATGGAGCGGCTCGGCGATCCGGCGTACGACGAGGAGATCCTGCGGCGGCACCAGGAGGCCAGGCGCTGGGCGGGTGAGGCGATCGAGGTGATCGTCCGGGCCGACCTGATCGGGTACTGGCCGATGACCGGGCGGATGTGGCTGGCCGCCTGCGACCGGGACACCGACCCGGCCGGCGCGGCCGTGATCCTGCGCGATTGCCGCGATCAACTGGCCAAGCTCGGTTCGATGGAGCTGGCCGCGATCGCCGGCGCCTACCTGGCCAAGGCCTACGCGGCGCTCGGCCGGCTCGACGATGCGCTGGAAGCCGCCGATCGGGCCGGCACCGACCTCCCGCCGACCTCCGATCCGCCGGTCGAGGCGCTGGTCCGGCACACCGCCGTACAGATCGTCGCGGGCACGGGAGACACGGGCGCGGCGGCAGGTCTGCAGTACGCGCGGGCGATCACGCGCGGCTGGTGGGCCGAGCGACTCCGCGGCCTGTACGCCGTCCGCAGCGCCCTCGCGAACCACGAACTCTCGATCCGGCACGACGCCGAGTGGCGATCCGCTCGGGAAGATCCGTTGACCGGCGTCGGCAACCGGCGAGCGCTCGACGAACGGATGTCGCTGGCCACCGCCTCCGGTCGCTCGGTCGCGGTGATCGCGATCGACGTGGACAACCTCAAGGTGGTCAACGACAGCCACGGCCATGCCTGTGGCGACGAAGTACTCCGTCTGGTCGCGCAGCTCCTGACCGAACAATGCAGGGCCGAGGACATCGTGGCCCGGGCAGGTGGCGACGAGTTCGTCGTCGTGCTCGACAATCCTGACGACCGCGGCGCTCGCGAGCTGGTCGAGCGGATCAAGGCCGCCGCCGAACGGGTGGCCGGTACCGCCGACGAGCCGTGGTTCATGATGCTGCGGCTCAGCATCGGCCACGCCGCCAGCACCGATGGCACGCCGGTCACCGACCTCCTCACCGAAGCGGACACCCGCATGTACGCCGAGAAGCGCCGCCGCCGATCGCGTCAGTAGTCGAGAAAGCCTTCCAGTACAAGGTTTCTGACCTTCGGCAGATACTCGGCATGCAGGTCGTCGCGCTCCAGCAGGCTCCCCAGCGCGTCCAGGATCTGGCCGACACTGAGGTCACCATCACAGGCTCCGACGAACCCGGCCAGGACCGTGTCGGCCTGCTCGGCCCTGCGCATTCCGCGTTGCCGCCGGAGCACGATCGTCGCCGGATCCTCCGCACCTGGCTGCCCGGCCGTCTCCTGGACCACGTCGTCGGCAACCACCAGATGCAGGCTGGTCAGCTCGGCCGGTAGCCCCTCGCGACGCTCGAACCGGTCGAGCACGAACGGCCCGATCGGCTGCTCGATCTCGTACGGCCATTCCTCCGCGTCGAGGCTGCCCGGGAGGTTCCGCAGATTGATCCACCCCATCCCGATCGCCTCGACCTGCTGCTCGTCGAGCCAGCGCAGCCAGGCGTCGTACCGGCTCGTGTACTCCGGCCGGCCGTGCAGCCCCGCGTCCCGCAACCACAACTCCACGTACTCCGCGGGGTCCAACTGCTCGCGTTGAACCGCCCATGCCGCGCGATCCCCAGTCCACCCAGCGATCCGCTCTCGCCAGTCCTCGCCCTTGATGCAGGTCCAGTTGGCAAGGAGCTGGCACCAGCCGCCTTCGGTCAGCTGCCCGGGCGCCTGCCGGACGAGCTGCTCGACCACCGCATCCCCTGCGAACCCCGTCTCCCGATAGGTGAGCCGCCCGTCGCTCGGCGGCGCGATCACGTACGGCGGGTTGCTGACGATCAGGTCGAATCGTTCGCCCGCGACCGGTTCGTAGAGACTGCCTTCGCGCACGTCGAGGTCGATACCGTTCAGCGCGGCCGTCCAGCGGGTCAGCCGGAGCGCGCGTGGATTCACGTCGGTGGCGACGATGTGATCGACCCGATCGCTCAGATGCAAGGCCTGGATACCGCACCCGGTACCGACATCGAGCGCCTTCCCGGCCTTGATCGGAACAGTCAGGTTGACCAGACTCAGACTCGCTGGTGCGATGCCGAGCACGTAGTCGGAACGCATCGGCTCGCGCCGGCCGTCCAGCCCTGGCATCAGATCGGCAACCACCCACCACTGCCGCTCAGCACCGGCATGAGGCCGAATATCAACGGCCGCCACCACGTCGCCGCCTCGCTCCACAATGATGCCCAAGGCAAGCAATTCCTGATACGTCTGCGGAAACGCCTTGCGGACAGTCTCTGCCGACACCGTGCGCTGCAACAAGAAGAGCCTGATCATCGCGTCGATCGGCTCGCCCGCCGCCGTCTCGCGGTAGGCAAGCGTCGTCTCGTTCCGTCCGAGCGCACCACTGGCCAGGCCACTCAACCGCTCGGCAACGCCTTCGACCGTGTAGCCGGCAACGTCGAACTCAGCACGCAACTGCTCCGCTATCGCATCCACTCCCGCATCCTCCCAGACGGTGTCGCCACCGATCCCGGAGTTGTCCCCTTGGCGGGACCGGCCTGGTTCGGGGTGCCGCTGCAGGCTCTTGACTCAGCGAGCGGTTGTGTACAGGACGGTTCCGGACTCGGTGAAGGCCTCTGGTTCGAGTCCGGCCAGCTCGCGCTCCGCGGCCGCCAAGCAGCTCGCGCGCCGGTCGGCCGGGAGCAGCGCGATCCGCCGTGCCATCGAACCGATGACCTGGGAGTGGGCCAGGAACTCCCCGGCCGTCGGGCGATGGCGGAACCGCTCGACGGTGATGTCGACCGGGTCGAAGTTCGCGGCTCGCAGCGCCAGTTCGAGTTCGACCGGATCGGAGGTGACGGCGCCGGACGGCATCTGCGGCGACGGATCCGGCGGAGCCTCGTGCTCGTCGATCACCCGGACCCACACGTCGTACGCCGGGTGCGGGTCGTGGCCCGACCAGGTCACCGCGGCGAAGCAACCACCAGGCGCCAGAATCCGGCGTACCTCGGACAAAGCAGTAGGGAGGTCAGGGAGATGGAACAGCACGAACGGCATGACGATGGCGTCCAGGCTGTCCTCGGCGAACGGCAGCGCCTCGGCGTCACCGGCCACCCGGGCGAATCGAGCGGGTGCCCGGCGAAGCATCGCCTCGGTCAGGTCGGTGCCGATGATGCGAGCCTGGGGAGCGAGCCGTTCGAGATAAGACAGCAGCCGGCCCGGACCACAGCCGATCTCGGCGACCCGACGGGCCGCCGCCAGATCGAGGCGATCGGTCACGGCTCGCCCGTGCACGGCGAGGACATCGGCCCACTTGCCGTCGTACGTCGTGGCAATAGCCGAGTAGTTCTCCCGGATCACGGTGGCGAGTGTTTTGGTCATCGATCAGAAGTAGTACGGCGTCGCGGCGTGGAAGACCTCGACGAGCTTGGGCTTGATCGCATCACGGTGCGGGACCTGGACCGGTGGCTGCTCGCGGTCCAGCAGCACACCGGTGTCGACCATCACGTAGACCACCCGCAGCGCGCGCAGCGTGTTCGAGGACTCGGCGGCGATCCCGCCGAGGTTGTGCATGCTGATCGCGCGGACCGCGGGGTCGAGCCAGCTGGTCGCGTCCGCCGCGCTGAGGTCAGGTCGGGTCAGGGCCGCCGACAGGGCGAATCCCAGCCGGTCGTCCTCGAGATCCCTCATCACGTGCTCTGTGGGGGTCAGCAGCCGCCCGATACCGAGCCGGAGCATCTCCACCGGCTCGACGGCCGGAAACAGCGCCAGCGCCCCCAGCAGGTCGCTGCCGTGGGCTATCGCGTGCAGCCAGCCGAGTTTCGGATCGTGGCCGCGCAGATCATCCTCCGCGACGTACCAGCGCTCGAACGGCGGCACCCAGGCCGGCTCGAAGACCCCCGCCGAGACGATCGCGTCGAGGATCAGCGGCGCGAACGTCCGGGCCTGGATCTCGTCGTCGCCGAACCGGCCGGTCATCTCGTCCCCGAGCGCGCGGAGCTGGTCGGCGCTCAGTACGCCCTTGCCGATCCAGGTCGCGAGCGTCGAGTAGGCGTGGACGTCGCGGACGACGGGGTCGGGCGACCGCAGCATCAGCGAGAGTTCCGCGACGAGATCGCCGAGCGCACGATCGGTCGGGACAGGAAATCCATCGGCGCGGACCTGCGCCCAGTCGGTCATGCCCGGCAGGTTAGACGTTTTACAGGGCCACCCGCCAGAGCGCTCTCAGACAGTGGCTGCCGGGCAGTGAGCCCGCAGGAAAGGGAAACGGCCCGTGGCGCATCTGGTGGATGCTCCACGGGCCGCAATCGACCAGGACCCCTCAGCCCGGCCGGGCCTTTCTACCCCCGTCAGCCGACCACCGGTCGGCCAACCGTCCAACAGTCAGCGAATATCAGGCGTCCCGCCTGCTCGCGCTGAACAGGGCGATGGTGAGCAGCACAGCCGCCCAGCCGGCGAAGTACAGCAGCGCCAGCCACGGACCCATCGCGTAGTCGCCGCCCTGGCCACCGGCCAGCCCGAAGTCCTGTCCCTGGTTCAGGAAGGAGCTGGCGTTGGCGAACGGCGACCAGTGCGCCATGTCGTCGCCGACCTTCGGGATCAGGTTGAACAGGTTCTCCACGGCCAGCGGCCACAGGATCAGGATCGCCACCGCACCGGCGCTCTGCCGGATCAGGATGCCGACCGCGATGGCGATCACGGCGGAGAGCGCGAACACGAGACCCTGCCCGGCCACCAGCCGCCACTCGGCGGCCGTGTCGATGGCCATCGCGTCCGAGTTCACGAACAGGTTGCCGACCGCCCAGGCGCCGAAGGAGGCAACCAGGCCGACGATGCCGGCCAGCGCCGCCACGACGGCGGTCTTGCCGAGCAGGAGGCTGGCCCGCTGCGGAACCGCCTGGAAACTGGTCCGGATGGTGCCGAACCGGTACTCGGTGGTGACGGCCAGCGCGGCCATCACCATCATCACCATCTGGCTGAGCTGCGCTCCGCCCTGGGTGATGAAGACCGTCGCCTGCTGCTCATCGGCACTCTTGATGAAGCCGGTGAAGAGCGAGGCCAGGCCGATACTCAGCACGGCCGCGATGATCATGCACCACCACGGTGAGCGGGTGGAGAAGAGCTTGATCCGCTCTACTGCGATGACCGACATGTCAGTTGTCCTCCTTCGGCCCGGCGGCCACCTCGGCGCCGGAGACCGGCGGAACCGCGGCCACAGCCGCGATCTCGTCCTGCGCGTGGTACTGGACGGAGTCGCCGGTCATCTGCATGAACGCCGCCTCCAACGAACCCCGCTGCAGGGTCAGCTCGTGCAGCGTGATGCTTTGCGCGGCTGCGGTCTCACCGATCTGGTCGGTGGACACGTCGCCCTCGATGAACAGGACCTTGCCCTGGTCCTCGACGTCCTCGATCCGGGTCACCAGTTGCTGCTGCTGCAGAACGTCCTGGAGCTGGTCCAGCTGCGGGCTGCGGACCTTGATGGTGGTGCCGCTGGCGCGGTCGACGAACTCCGTCGTGGTGCTCTGCATGATCAGCTTGCCGCGGCCGATCACGATCAGTTCCTCGGCGGTCAGGGCCATCTCGGAGAGCAGGTGGCTGGAGACCAGCACGGTCCGGCCCTCATCGGCCAGCCGGTGCATGAAGGTCCGGATCCAGACGATGCCTTCCGGGTCGAGGCCGTTGACCGGCTCGTCGAAGAGCAGGATCTCCGGGTCGCCGAGCAGGGCGCCGGCGATTCCGAGGCGCTGCGACATACCCAGTGAGTAGGCTCCGGCGCGCTTGTTCGCGACGGAGCTGAGGCCGACCATCTCCAGGACCTTGTCGACACTCGACTTCGGCAGCTTGTTGGAGGCGGCCATCCAGGCCAGGTGGGCCCGGGCCGAGCGGTTCGGGTGCACCCACTTGGCGTCCAGCAGGGCGCCGATCTTGGTCAGCGGCTGCCGCAGGTCGCGGTAGTGCTGGCCGTCGATGCGGACATCGCCGGCGGTCGGGGTGTCGAGCCCGAGGATCATCCGCATGGTGGTGGACTTGCCGGCCCCGTTCGGGCCGAGGAAGCCGGTCACCTTGCCGGGTTTGACCTCGAAAGACAGGTTGTCAACGGCAACGGTTGCGCCGTATCGCTTGGTGAGGCCGTTTGCCTCGATCATCGCCGTACTCCTCGTTCGGTGGCGCGCCAGTAGACCTTTCGGGCGAGCTGTAGCTATCAGTATCGAGGCCAGGTCGGGTCATCACATCGGACCCCGGGCGGATCCGGTGTGTCCACCTCTGGGTGGATTCTGCCGTTGCTGTCAGGCCCTGCGCCATCGGTTGACTCCCTGACCCGTCCCCGACGATCCCTCACCCGCCCGGCGGACGCATCAGCCGAAAGTCGATTCCGAACCACCGAAAGTACGGAGAACGGCGGTATACAAAACGCAAGGCCCGCCGGAAAGCTCCGGCGGGCCTTGCGTTTCGTGCTGTGCTCAGATCAAGCGGCCGCGTTCACCTCGGCCGGGGTGTCCGAGATGACGGACTCCCGGCGCTTGGAGACGATCACTGCCGCGATGATGACGACCAGCGCCACCAGGGCGATGGCAATCCGCAGCGGGGTGTTGGTGTCCTCGCCGATCTTCGACATTCCGACCACTGCCGGGGCGATCAGCACCGAGACCAGGTTCATCACCTTGATCAGCGGGTTGATGGCCGGGCCGGCGGTGTCCTTGAACGGGTCGCCCACGGTGTCACCGATGATGGTGGCCTCGTGTGCCGGCGAACCCTTGCCGCCGTGGTTCCCGTCCTCGACCAGCTTCTTCGCGTTGTCCCAGGCGCCACCGGAGTTGGCCAGGAAGACGGCCATCAGGGTGCCGCTGGCGATCGCGCCGGCCAGGTAGCCGGCCAGCGCCGAGGCGCCCAGCCCGAAACCGACGGCGATCGGGGCCGCGATCGCGAGCAGACCAGGGGTGGCCAGCTCCCGCAGCGAGTCACGGGTGCAGATGTCGACGACCTTGCCGTACTCCGGCTTGCCCGTGCCTTCCATGATCCCGGGGATGTCGCGGAACTGGCGACGGACCTCGTAGACGACCGCGCCGGCGGCGCGGCCGACGGCGTTGATCAGCAGTCCGGAGAACATGAAGACGACGGCCGCACCGACGATCAGGCCGACCAGCGTCGACGGGTCGAAGACCAGCGCGTCGGCGTTGAACGCGGCGTCACCGGCATCGTTCAGCACCGCGTAGATCGAGTCCGTGTAGGAACCGAACAGTGCGGTCGCCGCCAGTACCGCGGTGGCGATCGCGATGCCCTTGGTGATCGCCTTGGTGGTGTTACCGACGGCATCCAGCTCGGTCAGGATCTGGGCCGCTTCGCCGTCCACGTCACCGGACATCTCAGCGATGCCCTGTGCGTTGTCGGAGACCGGACCGAAGGTGTCCATCGCGACGATGACACCGACGGTGGTGAGCAGACCGCCACCGGCCAGCGCGATCGCGAACAGCGCGAGCACACCGGAACCACCGACCAGGAAGGCGCCGTAGACAGCAGCGGCGATCACCAGGGCGGTGTAGACGGCGGACTCGAAGCCGACCGAGATACCGGACAGGATGACGGTCGCGGCACCGGTCAGCGACGTGCGGCCGACGTCCTGGACCGGCTTGTCCTCGGTACCGGTGAAGTAACCGGTCAGGGCCAGGATGATCGCGGCCAGCACGATGCCGATGATGACGGAGACCGTCGCGATGACCCGGGGGTCACCGTCCTGCGCGGCGATCTTCTCGGTCGCGCCGGTCAGGTCACCGAACTTGCTCGGCAGGTAGACGAACGCGGCGATCGCACACAGGACCGCTGAGAACGCGGCCGAGATGTAGAACGCCCGGTTGATCGTCTTCAGGCCGTTCTCGCCGGCGCGCGGCTTGGTCAGGAAGACACCGATCACCGCGGTGACGGCACCGATGGCCGGCACGATCAGCGGGAAGACCAGGCCCTGCTCGCCGAAGGCTGCCTTGCCGAGGATCAGCGAGGCGACCAGCATGACGGCGTACGACTCGAACAGGTCAGCGGCCATACCGGCGCAGTCACCGACGTTGTCGCCCACGTTGTCGGCGATGGTCGCCGCGTTCCGGGGGTCGTCCTCGGGGATGTTCTGCTCGACCTTGCCGACCAGGTCCGCGCCGACGTCGGCGGCCTTGGTGAAGATGCCACCGCCGACCCGCATGAACATGGCGAGCATGGCGGCGCCGAAGCCGAAGCCTTCCAGCACCGTCGGGGCGTCACCCTTGAAGAGCAGCACCACCAGGGCCGCACCGAACAGGCCGAGGCCGACGGTCGCCATTCCGACCGTTCCACCGGTCCGGAACGCGACGCGCATGGCGGGTTCGCGCCCTTCGTCCCGTGCGGCCGCCGCGACGCGGACGTTGGCCCGGGTCGCGAGCCACATGCCCAGGTAGCCGATCGTGGCGGAGAAGCCCGCCCCGATCAGGAAGAAGATCGAGCGGAAGATCTTCAGCGTGGTGTCGTTGTCGCCGTCACTGTGCACAGGCAGCAGGAACAGCAGCAGGAAAGCCACCACAGCGAAGATCGACAGCGTCTTGAACTGGCGGTTCAGGTAGGCCGATGCACCTTCCTGGACCGCCTGGGCGATCGTCTTCATACTCTCGGTGCCATCGTTCGCGGCAAGCACCTGACCGCGGAACACCATCGCGATGGCGACCGCGAAGATCGCGATCACTCCGACGACGATGACCAGCGTGGTGTTGCTCGACGAAAGATCCACCGCTTGTACAGCAAGCGTCGCGGACATCCGTCCTCCTTGTTGGCAACCCCTCTGGGCTTGACGGCCCCGTAAGCCGCTACCGAAGGGTTGGGAAATACAAAACAGCGCCAATGACCTGGCGCGGTGGGTCACTCTAACGGGTATTCGACCAGACCTGATGACAGGGTGGTCTACGCCATACCCGGGCGGGTCGAGCGGCAGCTCACCCTGCGTAGTTACAGGGCTACCTGCTCCCCCGGCTCAGATCGCCGAGGCGACATCCGGGTGGATGTCGAAAACCTTCGTCAGGCCGGTGATCCGGAAGATCTTCAGCAACCGTTCCTGCGTACAGACCAGCGACAGCGACCCGTCGTGGGTACGCACCCGTTTCAGTCCGCCGACCAGGACCCCCAGTCCGGTCGAGTCCAGAAACTCCACTCTTTCAAGGTCTACAACCAACTCGTACTGCCCCGCGTCGACCAGCGAGACGAGAGTCTCGCGCAGCTTCGGCGCGGTGTAGACGTCGACCTCCCCGCCCACCTCGACGACGGTGCGCCCGCCCTCCGTGCGCGTCGTCAGCGACAGATCCACTTCGGCCTCCGATCCCGTGAACTGTTGCATTCAACCATGTACGGACCGTGAGTAGGGCCGTTGCGGAAAACTCTTTCACCTCGGCTCATCCCGCGTCGACCCTCCGGCAAAATTGAGGCGTGCATCCGCCGTCGGCATCCGCTCGTGCACCTCCCCGGTCCCATCGCCGCGTCATGGTTGTCGATGGCCACCACTACGCTCGCGGTATGCGTGAGGGCGGTGAGTGGGCAGATGCAGAACGGCGGTGAGGCAGCGGTCGTACTCAAACGCTTGGCTGCCGGACCCGGCCGGGCAGAACGGCTCACCCACGTCGAATTCGTGCCACCACGGCAGGGACAGACCGGCAGCTGGCCGCGTTGGGTGCCGCCCGAAGTGCTGAGCCAACTGGCCGATGCCGGCGTGACCGAGCCGTGGACCCATCAGGTCGCGACAGCCGAGGCTGCCTACAGCGGCAAGCATGTGGTCGTTGCCACCGGCACGGCCTCCGGTAAGTCACTCGGCTACTTGCTGCCCGCCTTCGCCACTCTGAGCATTGCCCAGGCGGCGTCACCTCATCGGCGTACGGCGTCTGTTCTGTACTTGTCCCCCACCAAGGCGCTGGCGCACGACCAGTTGCGCGCAGTCTCGGCGTACTCCGTGCCCGGGCTGCGGCCGACCACGCTCGACGGTGACTCGGAGCGGACCGAGCGGGACTGGGCGCGCGACCACGCCACCTATGTATTGAGCAATCCCGACATGCTGCATCGATCGGTGCTGCCCAACCACCAGCGCTGGGCCCGGTTCCTCGGCTGCTTGCAGTACGTAGTGGTCGACGAGTGCCACCACTACCGCGGCGTGTTCGGCGCACATGTCGCCGGGATACTGCGCCGGCTCCGACGCGTCTGCGCGCAGTACGGCGCTCACCCGATCTTCATCTGTGCTTCCGCGACGGTTGCCGAGCCCGCGGTATGGGGTGAACGGCTGACAGGCCTGCCGATGGTGGAGGTGGTCGCGGACGGTTCACCCCGCGGCGGCATCTCCTTCGGGCTGTGGGAGCCGCCGCTGACCACGTCAAGAGGAGAGAACGGAGCGCCCGTACGCCGTTCCGCTACGGCTGAGGTCGCGGATCTGCTCACCGACCTGGTGGTGTCCGGGGTGAGGACGGTGGCCTTCGTCAGATCCAGGCGTGGCGCCGAGACGGTCGCGATGACGGCACGGGACAACCTTGCCGAGGTGGATCCCGCTCTGGCCAACCAGGTATCGGCGTACCGGGCTGGGTATCTCCCGGAGGAGCGGCGCCGGCTGGAGAGCATGCTGCAAAGCGGGGAGCTCACCGGAGTCGCAGCGACCAACGCACTGGAGCTGGGGATCGACATCGCTGGGCTGGACGCAGTACTGCTGTCTGGCTGGCCAGGGACGAGGGCGTCGCTCTGGCAGCAAGCAGGGCGAGCCGGGCGGACCGGTGGAGACGCGCTGGCGCTACTGGTCGCCAGGGACGACCCACTCGATACCTATTTGGTCCGGCACCCACAGGCGATCTTCGGACGGCCGGTCGAGGCGACCGTGTTCAACCCGGAGAATCCGTACGTGCTCGGGCCGCAGCTCTGCGCGGCAGCCCAGGAGCTACCGCTCACACCGGCCGACTACGAGATTTTCGGAGCCACCACCGAGAACGTGATCGGCCAGCTGGTCCGGCAAGGTCTGCTGCGGGAGCGGCCGCACGGCTGGTTCTGGACGCGGCGGGATCGGGCTGTCGACGCGATCGACATCCGCTCCGCCGGCGGCAAGACCGTGCAGATCGTGGAAGACCGGACCGGCCGGTTGCTCGGGACAGTGGACGGCGGTTCGGCCCACGCGAGCGTGCACGAGGGCGCGGTCTACATCCATGCCGGCGAGTCCTATCTCGTCCGCAGCCTGGATCTGGAGGGCCACGCCGCGATCGTCGAGCAGGCTTCCCCCGACTACAGCACGTTCGCCCGGGACAAGACGGAGATCGGCATCCTCGCCACCGAGCGGAGCAGCGCCTGGGGCTCGGCGGAGTTGTCGCGCGGCTGGGTCCAGGTGACCAGCCAGGTGATCTCGTACCAGCGCAAGGAACTCGTGACCGGCAACATCCTGGACGAGCAGCCGCTGGACCTCCCTGAGCGCACGCTGCGGACCAAAGCGGTCTGGTGGACCATGCCCGACGCCCTGGTCGAAGGACTCGGGCTGACCGACGTACCGGGGGCCGCGCACGCGGCCGAGCACGCGTCGATCGGGCTGCTTCCGCTGTTCGCCACCTGCGACCGGTGGGACATCGGCGGCGTCTCCACCGCCAAGCACGCGGACACCGGCAGGCTGACGGTCTTCGTGTACGACGGCCACCCGGGCGGGGCCGGATTCGCAGAACACGGCTACGCGGCGGCGCGCGAGTGGTTGACCGCGACACGTGAGGCGATAGCACACTGTGAGTGCATGGATGGATGCCCGTCGTGCGTACAGTCACCCAAATGTGGGAACGGGAACAACCCACTCGACAAGGGCGGCGCCGTAGCGCTGCTCACAGCCCTCCTTCAGGCCTAAACCGCCAGCAGTTCGGCTGCTGGAAGAAAGGCAGCGATCATGCTGGCCCTTGGAATCGTCTTGATCGTCCTGGCCGTCCTCTTCGGTCTGGGCGTCTCGGTCTCATCCGGCGACTCGACCAGGATGTCCGTCTTCGGCGTCGACTTCGGGCTGTCCGTTCCGACCCTGTTCTTCCTCGGCGCCGCGGCGGGGATCGCTCTGTTCCTCGGCCTGTGGTTGATGAAGAAGGGACTCGGTCGCGGCTACCGCCGGCACAAGGAGGTCAAGGAGCTCCGCCAGCAGGTCGCCACCACCCCGTCGGCCACCGAACCGACCGGCGGCGCGACAGCCACCACCGCCGATCACGACGAGACCGACGGCCACGGCGACCGCCACAGCCACCACGCCGACGTCGACGCGGACGAGAGCAGCCGCACCGTCGACCTCGACGAGGCGGACCGGCTCGCCACCGACCGCCATATTGTTGCCGAAGGCACCGAAAACGGGAAATGAAGGTTCTTTCCCCCAAGGGCATGAAGAGATAGAAAAAGTTGCACTATCTCGATCGAGGCACAGCCGTCGTACAGCCGGGGCACGGCGATCCTGCAGCCAGATTTCGATGCCTTGGGCAACTGTTCGATGCTGGCAATTAGTTGCCATTGGCATCAAGTGACATCAAATGTCCATCACCACCTCCGGACCTCTTGTGTATTACTGGTCGTGGCGTCAACGTCGCGTTGAGTCACTTCGGCCTTCCGGGCCACACCGCCTCCTCACGGGGGATCGACCCGCACCTCATCCCACAGCGCTTGGGATGTCGTCGCGGTTCCCGGAACCGGACACGCTCCTCGCCTCGGGTCCCGACGACCTGATGCCGCGAGATAGCACGACCTCTGGAGGTTGTCTTGATCATCCGTAGAATTTTGAGTCGCACCGGCGTCGCAGTGCTCGCCGTCAGCGTCGCCCTGGCCACGGCCATCCCGGCGCAGGCAGCCGCACCGTCCCAGCCGGTAGGCCCACCACCGGGCGTCGAGGTGGGCGTCGTGAAGCAGATCGCCAGCCGGGCCGACACCCGCTACTGCCTCACCTTCGTCACCGCGAACAAGGTGCCGATGGCAGTGATGATGGCGTGCGCTCCTGGCAAGGAGGGCAAGACCCAGGAATGGGTCCGCACCGCCAAGGGCCAGCTGCAGGTGGCGATGAGCAAGAGCGTCGGTGGCGCCCTTGCCAAGACAGGCGCCTGCCTGGACACCGGCGCGGACCTGGTCACGCCGCCGGCGGACGCGCCGGTTCTGGTGCTGCCCTGCCGCGACGGGGCCGGCCAGAAGTGGAACTACGACGAGAGCAGCGGCTCCTTCACCAACGCGGCGAGTGGACTGGCACTCAGCTCGCTGCTCGGTAAGGGCAAGGCCAAGCAGGCCCAGCCGACCGGCGACCTGGCGGCCACCGGCGCTCCGTACCAGGGCTGGAGCGCACTGCCGCTGCCGGGCCTGGACATCCTTGGCGCGATACTGGCACTCGTGAACGCACTGCTGGCATCGCTGGGCCTGGCCCTGCCGCTGCCGATCGCGAACGCCGCGACGAGCCTTCTCGACCTGGTCCGGGCCAAGAGCCCGGTTCCGGCGCAGATGACGACTCTGCCGAAGCAGATGATGCAGCTGGCCAGGCGCTGACCGAGGAGGATCCTCAGCCACACAGAGGACGGCCGGCCCCGACGATCTCGGGGCCGGCCGCTTCTTTTCGGTCCTTTCGCTGGTGAACCGACTTGCTTCAGTTGTGAACCGTTGCGTGCTCGAGTGGTGGAGCGGTGGAGCGGTGGATCCGGTCGGCATCCGCTGCTTGCGCGTCAGCGGAGACTTCCGATCACCGCCGCCGGATCACCACCAGCAGCAGTAGTCGTGCCAGTGATGGTGCCAGTAGTAGCCACATCCGAGAAGGTCGTCCAGAAGTCCGAGCAACATTTCGTCACCTCCGTTTCCAGGGAACCCGATCGGCACTGACGCTACCCGCCGCAGTAACCCTGTGTATCTAGAAGCGGACTCTTTGTGATGAAACCGCGAGCTAACTTCAACTTCACCGCAATGCTTGCCGCCTGCATCTAATTTGACGGATTCCGGTGACTCTGCGAAGTAGCTCCCGGCAACCGTTGGTAGGAAAGTCACAACGTTTTGCGAATCTTCGTAGTAAATGTCTTCACATAGTTCTTCCCGAGTGCCAAGGTGGACCGGCATCGCCTGCACCGACCCCCGCAAGGAGCCCCCCTGATGCGACGAATCTCGCGGTTGTCCCGGCTGGCCGTCCTCGGCTCGGCCGCCACCCTGCTGCTGACCGGCTGTCTCGGTTCGTCCGGCGACAAGTCCGGCGACCAGGACGCGAACCGCAACTCCGACGCCAAGAAGGTCGAGCTGACGATCGGCGCGAACTCGGTCAAGGGCGGCAAGAGCAGCGCCGGCGCGACCTTTACCGAAGACGTCCTGATCCCCAAGTTCGTCGAGGCCCAGAAGGCCAAGGGCGTCGACGTCACGGTGAAGTTCCAGGGCGACGGCTCGGACGACGAGGTCTACAAGCAGAAACTCGCGCTCAACCTGTCCAACAAGGCCGGCCCTGACCTGTTCAACCTCGACGGCATCTGGGTCGGCGAGTTCGCCCAGGCCGGCTACATCAAGCCGCTCACCGACACGGTCGGCGATGCCGCCAAGGTGGACGACTGGGACGGGTGGAAGCAGATCCCGGAGTCGGTCCAGCAGCTCGGCTCGTACGACGGCAAGCGGTACGGCCTACCGGGTGGCACCGACGGCCGGGTGCTGTTCTTCAACAAGAAGCTCTTCCACCAGGCCGGATTGCCGGCCGACTGGCAGCCGAAGTCGTGGGACGAGATCATCAGCGCGGCTCAGGCGTTGAAGAAGCTCCCCGGCGTCACCCCGGTCCAGATCAACGCCGGTACGGCGATGGGCGAGGCCACCGCGATGCAAGGTGTGCTGCCGCTCCTGGTGGGTACCGGCGCGACCATCAACAGCGACGGCAAGTGGCTCGGCAACACCACACAGGTCCGGCAGGTGCTCGACTTCTACAAGAGCATCTACGGCGGCGGCCCTGGGCGACCCGGTGCTGCAGCGCGAGGCCAAGGGCCGGGACAAGTCGTTCGCCGAGTTCGCCGCGAACAAGATCGGCATCCTGCTCGAGAGTGACTACCTGTGGCGCAGCGTGGTGGAGCCCAAGGAGGGCGTCGCCAAGATGTCCGACCGGGACACCGCGGTGGGCTACGCGCTGATTCCGGCCAGCAAGCCGGGCGGCGGCGTCAAGGGCCAGGACTTCGTCTCGATGTCCGGCGGTGGCGCTACCGCCATCAACCCGAACACCAAGTTCCCGCAGCAGGCCTGGGAGTTGCTGCAGTTCATGAACTCGGCAGAGATGGTCAAGGCGTCGCTGGACGGTGCCGCGAAGATCACCCAGCGCACGGACGTCAACACCGAGGTGCTGGCCGGCGACCCGATGCTCAACTTCGTCGCGACCAAGGTGCTGCCGCTCACGCAGTACCGGCCGGGTCTGGCGGAGTACCCGAAGATCTCTGCCGCGCTGCAGCAGGCCACCGCGGACGTGGTCGGAGGTAAGTCCACCGACGCCGCGGCGAAGAGCTACCAGACCGCTGTCGAGGCTGCCGCGGGCAGCAAGGACAAGGTCACCAGCAACTGATGACGACAGCATCCGCACCCGTGCCGGGACGCCCGGCACGGGTCCGTGCTCCGGCCCAGGACGTCGCCGGGCTCGGCATTACCCGAGCCGTCGGCTTCCTGGCCCCGGCCCTGCTGCTGATCGGCGCCTTCCTCGTCTTCCCGGCGATCTGGACGATCTACATCGGCATCACGAACTACAGGCTGACCGGTGTCGAGGCCGTCTCGCCTTCGATCGTCGGGCTGTCCAACTACACGAAGGCCCTGAACGACGCGCTGTTCCACAACGCGCTCTGGCTGACCGTGCTGTTCGTGCTCGGGTCGGCGATCATCGGCCAGAACATCCTCGGCTTCGCGCTGGCCTGGACGATGCGCCGCGCGCGACCGGCAGTACGCCGTACGGTCGAGGGGTTCGTCCTGCTGGCCTGGATCCTGCCGTCGACCGTGGTGGCGTACCTGTGGATCGCGTTCTTCGACCGGGACACGGGCACGTTGAACAGCATCCTCGGGACGCAGGGCACCGCCTGGCTGATCGACTACCCGATGGTCTGCTTGATCTTGTTCAACACCTGGCGAGGCACGGCGTTCTCGATGATGCTCTACTCGTCCGCGCTGCAGGCGGTGCCACCGTCGCAGCTGGAGTCGGCCCGGATGGTCGGAGCCTCTGGCTGGCAGACGCTGCGGGACGTGGTGTTCCCGCACATCCGCGGGCACGTGCTGACCAACACGCTGCTGATCTCGCTGTGGACCGCCAACGACTTCTCGCCGTTCCTGCTCACCAAGGGCGGGCCGAACCACGAGTCCGAGACAGTGCCGGTCTACATCTACAACGTCGCGCTGCAAGGCGGTGAGCTCGGCTACTCGTCGGCCATCTCCTTCCTGCTGCTGATCGCGAACCTGCTGGTCGCGCTGCTCTACCTGCGACTGTTGAGGAGGCGCTCATGAGGCCGGCGTACGTCGACCCTGCCTACATAGTGCGGCGGATCGGCTTCTATGTGCTGATCTGTGCGATCACGCTGTTCTTCGCAGTACCGATGCTGTGGATCGCTTCGGCGCCCTTCGACAAGTCACCCGGGCTGGGCGTGCACTGGCCGGACTGGACGTTGGACAACGTCCGCAAGACGCTCGACCATCCGTACGCACTGCACTCGATGGTGAACTCGCTACTGATCTGCATCACCACAGCTGTGGCCGTCACCGCCTTCGCCGCGCTGGCCAGCTACGCGCTGTCCCGGGTGCGGATCCCTGGGCGGGACGCCTTGCTGTACGGGCTGTTGCTGCTCTCGTCGGTAGTCACCGGGACCGCTGCGATGGTGCCGATCTTCGTGATGATGTTCCAGCTCGGGCTGATCGACTCCCGGTTCGGTGTCGCGCTGGTGATGACCGGCGGCCTGTTGCCGGCGGCAATCTTCATCCTGAAGGACTTCGTCGACGCAGTACCGAAGAGCTACGAGGAGTCGGCGCGGGTGTTCGGCGCCTCTACGCTGCAGATCCTGCGGGACGTGGTGCTGCCGGTCGCGCGGCCCGGCCTCGCGACCATCATGGTCTGGGCGTTCGTGAACTCCTGGGGCAACTTCCTGGTGCCGTTCCTGCTGATCCGGTCGATCGACAAGCAGCCGGGCGCGGTCTTGCTGCAGACCTTCACCGACGAGGGCGGCAGCGCCAACCTCTCGGTGATCCCGGTCTTCTCGCTGCTGTTCTCGATCCCGGTGGTCGTGCTTTATCTGTTGGTGAACTCGCGCTACGGGTTCCGCTTCCATGGAGGGATCAAGAGCTGATGGCCGGCATCGACATCGAAGGCCTCGCGACCGTCTACCCGAACGGCGTCCGCGCCGTCGACGGGCTGGACCTGACGGTGGCCGACGGCGAGTTCTTCGCCCTGCTAGGTCCGTCCGGTTGCGGCAAGACGACGCTGCTGCGGACCATCGCCGGACTGGAGTCCGCGACCGAGGGAACGGTACGGATCGACTCGGCCGACGTGACCAGGACCGAGCCCGGCAAGCGCGGGGTGGCGATGGTCTTCCAGGACTACGCCCTGTTCCCGCACATGACGGTCTCGGAGAACATCACCTACCCATTGAAGGTACGACGGGTCGCGGCGGCTACCCGGGCCTCGGTCGCGGAGAAGACCGGTGACGAGCTGTCCCTGCAGGGACTACTCGAGCGGCGGCCGGCTCAGCTGTCCGGTGGTCAGCAGCAGCGGGTCGCGCTGGCGCGAGCGATCGCATCCGAGGGCAAGGTGCTCCTGCTGGACGAGCCCCTGTCGAACCTGGACGCGCGGCTCCGGTTGGAAGCGCGGACGTTCCTGAAGAAGCTGCAGAAGGATCTCGGCATCACCACGGTCTTCGTCACCCACGACCAGGCCGAGGCGCTCGCGCTGGCCGACCGGATCGCCGTGATGCAGTCCGGAAAGTTGCGGCAGCTCGGTAGCCCGCGCGAGGTCTTCGCGCGGCCCACCAACACTTTCGTGGCCAACTTCATCGGGTCGACGCCGATGAACCTGCTGCCCGGTACGGTCGCGTCGCACGGCGTCTCGGTCTCCGGCGGATCGTTGCCTGCGACTACTGGTTCGGTACCGGCCGGGGCGGAGGTGACGGTCGGCATACGACCGGAGTACCTGACACTGTCGACGGGCGACGTGAGTGGGCCGGCGATCCGCGGCTCGGTAGTCGTCGCCGAGAACCTCGGCACGCAGTCACTCGTCACCGTCGACTGCTCCGGCACGCTGATCGGCGTCACGGTGCCCGAGGAGGACGAGCCGTCTCCTGGTACGCCGGTGGTCCTCACGGCATCGGAACAGCGGGTCCTGCTGTACGACAAGGAGTCCGGCGAACTGCTGGCCCGTCAACCCGCTGCCGCCGTCTGATGGCCGTCACCAGCTACCGCCAGCGCTGGACCCTCGACGACAGGGCTTCATCGGTCTGGCATTCGCTACCGGTCGATATCCCACCTGGTTGTGACGGGCTGTCGGTCACCCTGACTGTCCCGAACGTCGAGGGCGCGGTGATCGACCTCGGATGCGAGGGTGCGAGCGGTTGGCGCGGCTGGTCCGGTGGAGCGCGGCAGTCCTTCGCGATCACTCCTACCGCTGCTACGCCTGGGTACGTAGCTGGTGAGCTGGAGGCTGGGACCTGGTTCGTGGTCATCGGGCTGCACCGCGTCCCCGTCGAGGGCGTCGAGCTGGTGATCGAGGCTGTCACCGGACCGGTCTCAGTGATCCCAGGACTGGAGGAGTACGCCGTGCTGACGGCGGCTGTCGGCGTACCGGCTCGACCGCCGCGCCGCGTATTGCCCGCTGCGGACGGGCTCCGGTGGGTGGCGGGTGACTTCCATGCGCACTCACTTCACTCGGACGGCTCGACCCCGATCGCCAACCTCGCGGCGCTGGGGTTATCCGCCGGGCTGGACGTCATGGCGATCACCGACCACAACACCGAGGCGCATCACGCCGAGCTGCCTGGGCTGGGCCGGCAGTTCGGCATCGGGCTCATCCCCGGGCAAGAGGTGACCACGGACGCCGGGCACGCGAACGCCTTCGGCGCGATCGGCGTCATCGACTTCCGCCGGCCGGCCTCCGCTTGGGTCACCGAGGTCGCCCGACGTGGTGGGCTGCTCTCGATCAACCATCCGCTCGGTGGTGACTGCTCCTGGCGCCACCCGCTCCCGGAGCACCCACCCTTGGCAGAGGTCTGGCACTCCTCCTGGCTGGACCATCGCTGGGGCGGCCCCGTCGCCTGGTGGCAGGCCTGGGGTCTCGGCTCGACGACTCCGATCGGTGGCAGCGACTACCACAACCCTGCTTCCTTGACCACGCCCGGAATCCCGACTACCTGGATAGCCATCGACGCCGCCGCCGAGGGTCCCGACGAACTGGTCCCCGCAGTACTGGCAGGGCTGGCGGCCGGCCGCACGGCGATCTCCGCCGGGTACGACGCTCCGGTCGTGCTCCACAACGGCAACGAACTGGTCGTCATCGATGCCCCCAACACTCTTCTGGTCACCGCTGACGGCAGCCGTCACGCCATCCGGAGCGACTACGAAACCGTCCCTGCTCCCGCCACCACCGGCACGGTCCTGGTCGGCCACGACAACCGCTTCCTCTCCGTCACCAACTGAACCGCCAGCCTTCGGATCAAGGCGGCAACCGCATCAGGGGTTTGTGGCTGGGGGTTTGTGGCTGGGGCGGTGGTGCTCCGGTCGCGATCTGGTCGCAATCTGATAGAGATGGGTCGTTGATCTGGACGTCACCAGCACGGTGCGTTCATGATCTGGAACCGAAGTCTTGCCCAACTCCTCCCGGACGCACTTCCCCAGCGCCCGGACGGTCACCCCGGAGGCTCGTTTGCCCGACCGCATCCGGCTGCTGCTGGTCGACGACCAGATCCTCAGCCGAGGCGTCCTCAGAAGCGGCCTCGAACGTGAACGGGATCTGGAGATCGTCGCCGAGGTCAACCGGACCGACGACGTCGTCGGCGCCGCCAAACGCCACCGCGCGAACGTCGCCTTGCTCGACACCGCCGGCCCTGGGCACGACAGCATCTACGTGACCACCGAACTGCGGACCTCGATGCCCGAGTGCCGCGTACTCATGCTGACCACCTTCGGCCGCCCCGGCCATCTCCGCCGTGGCCTCGATGCCGGCGCGAAGGGGTTCGCACTCAAAGGCAGCCCCACCCCTCAACTGGCCGACGCCGTCCGCCGGGTGCACCTCGGCCTCCGCGTCGTCGACGCCAACCTGGCCGCCGAGACCCTGCAGTACACCGAGACCCCTTTGAACGAAGGTGAGACCAGCACTCTGCGCGCCGCCCGCGACGGTGGCTCGGTCGCCCTGATGGCACAGAAACTCGCCGTCTCCGAACGCGTGGTCCGCACCCGCCTCTGGTCCGCCATCGGCAAGACCGGCGCCCGCACCAGAGCCGACGCCATCCAGATAGCCGAACACAACGGCTGGCTCGCCGACTAACTCCACCTGAGCGCGCCAACCACTCCCTGTGCCGCAAGTGCCGCTTATCGGCTTAACACCGTTGGCCGTTCGGGATTTCCGGCTACTGGTCGAGGTGGTCCCAGAGCCAACGGGGGCCGACCGAGCCTGCGCCATGGGCTTCGATTCTGTCGCGGAGGCCGCGGTCGGCGGTGACTACTGTGATCGTCCTTTCGGGGTTGTCGTCGGCGGCCGCCTTTACGACATCGACGATGGTGTCGTCGCCTGAGCCGCCGGCGAGGACGACCCGCAGGTCACCCAGGTCCGGGGCATCGTCCATCGCTCGTCGGGCGGCTCCTTCGAGGATGACGACCACCTCGGCCGGTTCGGCCAGTCGCTCGTTCAGCGTGGTCAACTTGTCCAGCAGTTTTCGCGCCGCGCCCGGCCGATCACGCCACCACCCATCCGGCCGCGACCCCACCACGTTGGCCGCATCAACCACGATCAGCCGATCCCACTCGCCATCCCGTTCACCCGTCATCTCGCCAAGTCTCCCCCCTTTCAACCGGCGGGGCCCGCGCGGGCGGGGGTGCTGACGGTAGGCGATCCCAGGAGGCCGAAATGCAGGACCACCCCGACCTCGATCGCAACGGTCTCGCCTTCGACCTGACAGCTATGGAGATCGACCCGTTGATTCGCGGCGATCCGCCGGGCTGTTCGGCACGGATCGTCCTCCCCGCTCTGCAGGGCCTGCGCCGCGCTCAGAGCCACCAGGTCGGCAGCAGCCGCCACGCGATGGGTGCCGACCGACACGGCAGCCCAGAGAACAGCCACCATTCCCGCACTCAGGAGCGCCATCGCGACCCACAGGGCCAGCAAGGTCCCAGCACCCAGCTCCGAACAGTGTCGGCTGATGGTTGGTGGTCGGCAGGACGGGACGCCGACACGGACGGTCGGACGGCAGGGGGTGGGCCGCGGGTAAGGGCTGTTGGGGGTGGTCATGGGGTGGTGGGGGTGGCTGGTTCGGATTGGATTGTCGCTTGGGCTTGGGCGTGGATGGGTGGGAGTTTGGCGAGTAGGGGCCACTCGGGGGTTACGTCGGCGGTGACTGTTACGTGGATGTCTTGGCCGTCGTGGGTGATGGAGACCGTTGCGCCTTCGGGTGCTGTGTGGGTGGCTAGCTGCTGGGCTGACTGGGGCAGTTCGCCGCGGGCTATCGCTCGGGCTACGTCTCTTGCTGCGTCGATGCAGCGGATGTTCGCTATCACCACGCCGGCCATCCAGAGGCCGAACACCATAGTTGCCAAGAGCACCGGTATGGCGAAGGCGACTTCGGCGGTCACAGCGCCGCGGTCGCGTCCTCGTCGAGGGTGCAGTCGTGTCCAGAGGGTCGTCAGCATCTCGTGCTCCTTCGTCGGTGGGCGAGGAGCGGACCCGCCGCGGCCTTGAATGGTGCGCCGCGGCGGGTCCGCCGGTCAGATCTGGACGTCGAGCCCGGCGGCCTTGAGGGCGAAGTTGATGATTGCCTTGAGCAAGGAAAGCATCGCGGACGACTTCAGCAACGCGATGAGAATGCCGCCGATGCCGCAGGCGGCGACCATCGTCACCGCATACTCGGCGGTCGCCGCGCCACGCTCGTTGAACTTGCGGAAGCGGCGGACTGCCACCAGCGCCTTGGACATGGGAAACCTCCTGATCTGCCGACCGGCTGCTCCGATCGACTCACTGACAAGATGCAGTCACCGAAGCCCTTGCAGAGCAGGAGATTTCAACCTGGGGACAACTACCTCACCGACACCACGGGATCTCCATCCGCGCAAGATGAACAACTTCAACATCAGGATCAACCACCTACCTTCTCGACAGATGTTCCGCGAGCTCTACACAAGATGCCTTAGGCAAGTACTACGCACGCGTCAGATCACCTTCGTCAACTCGATGGGACCTGGAGCTGTGGACGACCAAGTTGATTCGAAGTGTATTCGAACATATTGTCGATTCATGAGCAGATTCCCTAGCGGTCAACCAGCAGACGGGCCATCACGCCCGGCCCTGCCTGGCCCCGTGCCGCTGGGAGCGGGGCCGCTGGGTGCGGTGCCGCCCGGTACGGCGCCGCTGGGTGTGCCGCCGCAGGCTGCTCCACGGCCGCGACGGCAGAGCCTGCTGCGCCACGACATCGCCGATGACCCCGGCCACGGAGCGGCGTTGCTCGAGGCGATCCTGGCCCAGGACACCACTGGGCTGAGCGACGACGGGTGGGCGGATCGGCTGGAGGCGATCGAGCGGTCCAAGGCTCGCCTGGCCGCGTTGGAAGCAGAGGCGATCGCCGGGTTCGAAGAGTCCCTGCACGGCGTATCGGCCGACCTCGGGCACCGCCACCCCGAGCCAGGCGACCGCTCCGCGAACCCCGGCGAACGCCGCTGGGTCGCGGGTGACCTGCGTTCGGTCGCCGACGAACTCGCCCTGATCTTGAATCTGCGCAGAGGCCACGCAACGAGCCGGATCCACACCTCTTGCGAACTCGTCCACAACTTCCCCGCCACCCTGCGTGCGCTCCGGGAAGGCTGGCTGACCGAGCGGGCCGCGTTCACGATCGTGCAGGAGCTGTCGGTTCTGGACAACATCGACGACATCCGTGCTGCCGAGGCCGCCATCCTCGCCTGGGCACGGACCTACCCGTTGGCAGGGATCAAGCAGGCCTGCCAGCGTGAGGTAGCCCGCCGATCCCCGGCCGCAATGGATAAACGCCACCGGCGCGCCCACGACGAACGATCCGTGCGGATGTTCCCCGACGGCGACGGCCGCGCCACCCTCGTCCACGACCACGACGCCATCGACGCCGCCGCGGTCATGGCCAGCCTGCATCGCGCAGCCGCCCGCTACCGCCGCAACGGCGACTCCCGCACCACCGACCAACTCTGCTCCGACATCGTCCTAGGACGTCTCCTCCCACGTACCAAGCGCACCCACACCACCCCCATCCCTGGCGAGCCCATCGGTGAAGGCCAGCAGAACGGCAACGCACCGTATGGCGACTCCAGTCGCGATCCGTTTGATGGTGACCCGCCTGTTGCCACTGAGCCGCCCGATGACTACGGCTACAAGCCGGTCGATGATCTGGGCGACGAACCGTTCGGAGACCGGGCGTTTGACCACGGGTACGGCGACCTCGGCCGCGCGGCCGATCGTGATGCGCGCAAACAGCGCGACAGCCACCACGGTGAGGCCGGCGATCCCAGTTTCCCGGCCGATCGCGACCTGTCTGTGGATCTGGACATCAATGAGGCCGCAATCGGAGCAGAGGCGACAGTGGTGATCCATGCAACTGGCGCCGAAGTGGGCGCTTTGATCAACGGGGAGGTGGCGACTGGCGGAGAAGTCGACCACCATGGCCCCATCCCGCAAAGCTCCCTCCGCAAGCACCTCATCAACGCCCTCGCGCAAAGGCTGCTACCGAACCTTCGTACCACTCCCAACAGCCGCCGTCCTGGCACAACCGTCCGTCCCGCTCCCGCCTCTAACGCCGCTCTCGATGCGGCTCGCGGTAGTGGTGCGCGGATTGAGCTTCGGATGACCGATCGGCCGCCACCAAGCGATCCCGATAGGTACACACCGTCAGCCGCATTGGACAGGTTTGTCCGGCTGCGGGATCGCACCTGTCAGTTCCCCGGGTGCAACCGGCCTGCGGAGTTCACCGACGTTGACCACCGGGTCCCGTTCGCCGCTGGTGGACGTACCACCGCGGACAACCTGTGGTGCCTGTGTCGCCACCACCACCGCCTCAAGCATGAAGGCGGCTGGGAGATCCACTCCAATGTCGATGGCAGTTGTACCTGGATCAGCCCCACCGGACGCCGATACCGGAATAGCCCTGTCAACTACGAGCCGCCACCCGAACGCATCAACAAAGTGGCGCCCACCCGACCCCGCCGACCACCACCCGCTACCGATACCATCGCCTGACGTCGTCCGCACTGGCGGGCTCGTCACCGCATAGAGAGCCGACCGCGCCGTCCTCCGGGAGCCGGCCGTCGGTGCCGGAGCGCTCCTGGGTGTTGCGACGAATTAGGGTGGCCGGCATGTTCGTTTTGGAGCTGACCTATACCGCACCGCTCGAGCGTGTCGAGGAGTTCCTTGCCGATCACCTGGATTGGGTCAAGGTTCAGTACGACGCCGGGATCTTCGTCGCCTCGGGACGCAAGGAGCCTCGCGACGGCGGCATCATTCTTGCGCTCGGCAATGATGCGACGGCGGTCCGAGAGCTTGTGCAGACGGATCCGTTCGCGATCGCGGGGATTTGCGACTACCGCGTGACTCAATTCTTCGCGACGAACGTTGCCCCCGATCTCGACCGATACCGCGAGACGCCCAGCTGAACGGGAGACGCTCGCCTGAACGGGAGAAGGTCACCGGAACAGGTGGAGGATTCCGCTCAGCGATCCGACGACGGTCGGTACGACGCCCAGTAGGACGAAGGCGGGGAGGAAGCAGAGGCCGAGGGGGACGACGGCTCGGGATTCGACGGCGCGAGCTTGTTCCTCGACGGCCCAGCGGCGGGCTTGGCGTGAGTCGTCGGCGAGGTGTTCGAGGGACTTCGCCAAGGGGGCGCCAGAACGTAGAGCGCGCTGCACTGCGCGGGCGAGGCCGGCGCAGGCCGGCTCCGCAAGCAGAGTGGACCAGGCCTCGATCGGGTCTGTGCCTAAGGCGAGTCGGTGACCGACCCCAGCCAGCAGGTCAGCCAGGGGACCACGGATCGCCTTCGCGACTGTTCCGACAGCTGCTTGTGGCGGGCGACCGGCTCGCAAGCAGGCGGCGAGTAGGTCGACGGCCAAGGGGATGTCGGCCGCGATGCGGGCACGGCGCTTCCGCTCAGCAGCTGGCTCCAGCCGACTCAGCGCGATAGGGATGGCGAAGGCGATCGCGGGTGCGATCAGCAAGCCCAGCGGAAAGCCGAAGAGCAGTAGCGCGCCGATGGCGGCGAGTCCGGCCACTCGACGATGTCGACTGGAAGATGCGGGGAAGGCCAACTGGCTGGCGATCCGGCCACGTCGGCGGCCGAGTCGTCGTGGGCCTGGTCTGCCCGGCATGAGCAGAGCGACCGCGACTCCTGCGAGCACGACAGGTATCAGCATCACGAAGCCTCGGCGAGGCGATCAGTCCAGGCCAGTCCGGCGACCGACAACCCCAGACCCGCAGCAAGGGAGATCCAGCCAACTGGCAAACCGGTGAGGAACGCGATCGGATCGGCGCCGAGTGCATACCCGAGGGCAGCGCCGAAAAAGGGCAGTACTGCGAGGAGGCGAGCCGTCGCACGAGCCCCCGCGAGGCTGGCCGCTGTCTGACGGCGAATCGCCTCGTCGGCTCGCAACGAGTCGGCCAGGCGATCGACGATCCCCGCGAAGGCAGCACCCGACTCCTCGGCCACTCGCCAAGCGGAGGCCAAGGCGCGAAGCCCTTCGGCGCCAGGAGATTCGGCAGCAAGATCGAGCGCGGCCGGCACGTCACCACCGAGGCGGCAAGCAGCTGAGGCGATCCGGAGGTCAGCGCAGATCGTCGTAGCACCTTCGAGGGCCTCGGCCGGCGGCCGGCCAGCGGTCAGATCGGCACTGAGCACATCGCAGGCCTCGATGACCTCAACTCGCAGAGCAGCACCGGCGGAGCGCCGACGATGCTTGGCCCGCTGCCAGAAGATGACCGTGGTGATGACGCCGAGAGCCACGATGGAGACCACCAGTTGCAAACCGAGTGACCCCGCGAGGACGGCCGCGCCGACAACGGCAGCCGCAAGGATGCCGAGCCGTCGGCGGGCAGTATGGGCGAGGCCAATGCCCCCGATGGAGAGCAGCCGCCTGCGGTCCGAGACGCCGACAGCGTTGGGACCGGCCAGGCGATGCAGCCCACGTCCGCGGGACGGCAGGATCGCGAGGATGGCGGCCAGGGCCAGGCCACTGGCCAAAGCTGGGACTCTCATGCGGCACCTGCGAGCAGCTGGGTGAAGCGGGTGGCGCCGTCGCAGAGTTCAAGGTTGCCATTGGCAACGAAACGTACTGCGGGCAGAGTTGTTGCGTGGCCGTCGGTCGACCGGCTGATCACCCGGATCTCGGAGACGCGCCGGCGGCCATCGGGGCCTCGCACCAGGTGGATCACGGCCTGCAGTGCCGAAGACACCTGGCTGTGTAAGGCGTCGCGGCCCAGGCCTGCCATTGCGCCTAGTGCCTCAAGGCGGGTTGGCACGTCGGAAGCCGAGTTTGCGTGGACTGTGCCGCAGCCACCCTCGTGCCCGGTGTTCAGAGCACTCAACAGGTCCACCACCTCGGCACCACGAACCTCCCCGACCACCAGCCGGTCCGGGCGCATCCGCAGAGCCTGGCGGACCAGCTCGCGCAGCGTGATCTCGCCGGATCCCTCGACGTTGGGTGGACGCGCCTCCAGCCGGATCACATGCGGATGGTCCGGACGCAACTCACTCGCATCCTCGACCAGCACCAACCGCTCGGACTCGTCCACCAACGACAGCAGGCAATTGAGCAGAGTTGTCTTCCCCGTTCCGGTGCCGCCACTGATCAGGAAGGCCAGGCGTGCATCCAGCAGATCCCTCAGCACCGAAGCGCCGCCAGGAGGCAGCGATCCGGCGGCTACCAGATCCTCCAAGTCGAAGACCTTGCGCGATGGGACCCGTAACGACAGGCAGGTCCCTGGCGCAGCGACCGGCGACAGCACCGCATGGAACCGCGTCCCGTCCGGCAGCCGCACATCGACGTACGGCGTGGCGTCGTCCAACCGGCGCCCAGCCGCAGCCGCGAGCCGGGTGGCCAGTCGGCGGACCGCGGACTCGTCGCCGGTGCGGAGGGCGACTCGCTCGAGGCCAGAGCCACGGTCGACATAGACCTCGTTCGCTCCGTTCACCAAGATGTCGGTGATCCCCGGCTCGGACAGGAGGCCGTCGAGCGGCCCCGCACCCAAGGCCTCCCGGCGCAGTGCGGCTACCACCGCCAGAACAGTGGAATCGCCGAAGATCCCGCCATCGGCCCGCAGCGCGGCGGCAACTCGCGCGGGAGTCGGCTCCGCTCCCTGCGCCGCAAGGGTCCCGCGGACTCGCTCGAGGAGGTCGGGCGCGATATTCATGCGGCCATCGATCCGTAGAGCGCGAAGAGATCCAGCAGCTCGGACGCCGCAC
This sequence comes from Kribbella qitaiheensis, assembly GCF_014217565.1. Lineage (NCBI taxonomy): Bacteria > Bacillati > Actinomycetota > Actinomycetes > Propionibacteriales > Kribbellaceae > Kribbella > Kribbella qitaiheensis. The sequence continues at coordinate 4,965,162 of NZ_CP043661.1, read as the reverse complement.
GCCCGAGTGCACTTCGTGGTCGCGGATCGAACCGCCCTTCGTCCATCAGGGAAGGAAGGTCTCGCTCAAAGCCGAGCTTGGCCGCCAGCGGCAGCGAGAGATGATCGGCGACGTCGATGGCCGACAAGCCGTTCAGCGCGGGCTCCCGCGCGACCACTCGCAGATCGGTGGCGACATCCCGCAACGGCGCCACCAGCCGGGCCGCCGCGGCACACGACCGCACATCCCGCGGAACGACCACCAGCGTCGACGTCGCCCGGACGAACGCCTCCTCGGCGGCCGGATCAGCCCGGCGCGGTAGATCGAGAACCACCAGATCGCTGCTCCGTTGCGCCGCACTCAGCACCGACCGCATCGCCTCCGGCGGCAACGCGGTCACGTCGGAACGGTCCCACGACAAGATAGCCAAGCCGGACACCTTCGGCAGAGCAGCTCGCAGCGCACCGGCGCTGACCCGCCCGGCAGCGTTGATCAGCTCCGGCCAGCGGGAACCTTGATCGGTTTCGCTGCCGAGCGCGAGGTCGATGCCCCCACCGAGTGGATCCCCGTCGATCAGCATGGTCCGCAGTCCTCGCCGGCTCGCAGTCACCGCCACAGCAGCGGCCAGCGTGGTCGCTCCGCCTCCCCCGCAGCCACCGACGAAGGCCAGCGTCACTGCCGAACGCACCCCGCCGTCCAGAGTGTCCGCGAGTTTGTCACCGAGCGCGGGCCTCCTCGGCGGGCAGTGGGAAGACTCCTTCGGCACCGATCGCGAGCGCACGTCGATACGCCTCCGGGTCGTCGGCGTCGACGCCGGCCACGACGACGCCGGATCGGCGTACGGGTTGGGTGCGGGCGAGTGGCTCGACCAGGTCCTGGCCGACGACGACAAGAGTGGGCGATTGCCAGCAGCGGCGCAGGCCGAGCAGGTCGTTCTCCACCTGGGGGGTCACCTCGGCGGCCGCGGCCAGGCGCAGCAGGTCGTCGAGCAGCATCTCGTCAGCGGTGGCGAACAGGACCGCCGGCGTCAAGGAAGTGTTGTCCATGCCTAGAACGTGCCGTCAACCGACGGCCCCGGCGGGGCCGATCGAAACCTGTGGACAACTGGTGTCGGATTTCCGTCAGCTGCGGCAATCCGCCAGCTCGACCTGGCGACCGGCGGGCGGCTAAAGGCTACGGTTCGTTTTAGAAATGTCTTTAACTAAGTTTCTTGCAGAATGTTCCGCCCCCGTCCATGTCTGGACACCTGCTGGACACCCGAGTATTGCTCCGCTCCTGACCGGAGGACCGCCCCCATGAGTAGAACGCGCAGCTTCGCCGCCGCGGCCACAGTGGCCGCAACCGCCCTGATCGCCGTCGCCGGCGTCAACGTCGCCACCGCCGGTCCACCTGAACCACAGGCCTCCCCACAAGCCGCGGCCGCCAGTAGCGGCGGCGTGAAGACGGCGTACTTCACCCAGTGGGGCATCTACCAGAACCTCTTCTACCCGAAGACCCTGATCACCACCGGTGCCGCGAGCAAGCTGGACTTCCTGAACTACGCGTTCGCGAACCTCCACCCGACCAACCACACCTGCTTCATGGCGAACTCGGCGGCCTCCCAGGACGAGAGCAACCCGAACGCCGGTGACGGCGCGGGCGACGCGTTCGCCGACTACGGCAAATCGTACGGCGCGGACATCAGCGTCGACGGCGTCGGCGACGTCTGGAACCAGCCGATCCAGGGCAACTTCAACCAGCTGAAGAAGCTGAAGGCCAAGCAGCCGAACCTGAAGATCCTGATCTCGATCGGCGGCTGGACCTACTCGAAGTACTTCTCCGACGCCGCCTCCAGCGACACCAAGCGCAAGGCCATGGTCAGCTCCTGCATCGACATGTTCATCAAGGGCAACCTGCCGGTGGTCGACGGCTTCGGCGGCCCGGGCAGCGCCGCCGGGATCTTCGACGGTATCGACATCGACTGGGAGTACCCCGGCTCGCCGAACGGTCACACCGGCAACCACTACAGCGCCGCGGACAAGCAGAACTTCACCCTGTTGCTCGCCGAGCTCCGCTCCCAGCTGGATGCCTACGGCAACAGTGTCGGCAGGAAGATGTGGCTGACCGCCGCCACCCCGGCGGGCCAGGACAAGATCGCCACCATCGAGACGAACAAGATCGGCCAGTACCTGGACTACAACAACGTGATGTCGTACGACATGCACGGCGGCTGGGAGGCCACCGGGCCGACCAACTTCCAGGACCCGCTGTACACGGCACCGAACGACCCGAGCAACCCGATCCCGCCGGGCCAGGGCAAGTACTCCGTCGACAGCGCCGTGAAGGCGTGGACCGCCGGCGACTCGGCGTACGGGATCCCCGGCGGGTTCCCGGCGAGCAAACTGACGATCGGATACCCCTTCTACTACAGGGGATGGAAGGGTGTCCCGGCAACCGCGAACGGCAAGTACCAGACGGCCACCGGACCCGCTGACGGTCACGCACTGAGCGGCAACGTGCCTGGCGTGTCCTTCTACAAGGAGCTGACCGGCTTCGTCGACAACCCCGCCAGGACGTACTTCGACGACGCGACCAAGTCCTCCTGGTTCTACAGCAACGGCACCTTCTGGACCGGTGACAACGCCCAGTCGATCAAGGCGAAGGCGGACTACGCGCACTGCAACGGGCTGGCCGGCGCGATGATGTATTCGATGGAGGCGCTCGACCCGGGCGTCACGCTCTTCAACTCCGTCGTCAACTCCGTCAACGCGGACACCCCCGGCTGCAGCGGTCCCCCCACCACCCCGCCGACGACCCCGCCGACCACTCCTCCGACGACGCCTCCCACGACGCCGCCGACCACTCCGCCCACTACGCCCCCGACCACACCTCCCACCACGCCGCCGACCACCCCTCCGACGGCAACCCCGTGGGCGCCCAACACGGCGTACGCGACCGGTGCACTGGTGTCTTACAACGGCATCACCTACCGCTGCATCCAGGGCCACACCTCCTTGACCGGCTGGGAGCCCCCGAACGTCCCCGCACTCTGGGGACGGGTCTGATCACGTACCGCCCACTGATCGGAGCATCATGAAACGCAAGAAGTTCCTGTCCGTAGCAATAGCAGCGATTGCCGCCGTAGTGGCATCGCTGATCGTCATCCCGGCAGCCCAGGCCGCCGGTGCGAGCGCCGCCTTCACCAAGGTCTCTGACTGGGGCAGCGGCTTCGAAGGCAAGGTGACTGTCACCAACGGCACCACCAGTTCTCTCAGTACCTGGTCGGTGGCACTGGACTTCCCGTCCGGCTACACCATCAGCAGTTCGTGGGACGCCACCCGGAGTACCAGTGGCCAGACCCACACCTTCACTCCGCCCAGCTGGGCGGGACCGTTGGCACCTGGTGCCAGCGTCACCTTCGGCTTCAACGGCAACCCGGGCAACTTCCCAGGTCTCGCCGCCTGTCGTCTGAATGGTGGTTCCTGCTCAGGAGGCGGCGGAGGCACGGTGCCGGGCGCACCAGGTGGACTCTCCGGTACGTCGACCTCTTCGTCGGTAAGCCTGTCCTGGTCGGCTGCTAGCGGTGCCACCAGCTACAGCGTCTACCGCAACGGTTCGAAGGTCGGCAGTCCGACCGGTACGTCGTACACGGACTCCGGCCTGACCGCGAACACCAGCTACAGCTACCAGGTGAGCGCGTCCAACGCAGCAGGCGAAGGCGCCAAGAGCAGCGCCGTTTCCGTCACGACGCAAACGGGCGGCACTCCTCCTGGCAACGGCTCCAAGAAGGCTGCCCCGTACCTCTACATGGGCTGGGGTGACCCGCCGAACCCGACGACGGTCATGAACGCGACCGGCATCAAGTGGTTCACGATGGCCTTCATCCTGTCGTCCGGCGGCTGCAACCCGGCTTGGGACGGCGCGCGGCCACTACAGGGCAGCGCGGACGCCAACGCGATCGCAGCGATCCACGCGGCCGGCGGCGACGTCGTACCGTCGATCGGCGGTTGGAGCGGCAACAAGCTCGGCCCGAACTGCAGTACGCCGGAGCTCCTCGCCGGCGCGTACCAGAAGGTGATCAGCGCCTATGGCCTGAAGGCGATCGACATCGACATCGAGAACTCCGACGAGTTCGAGAACGAGGCCGTCCAGGACCGCATCCTGGGCGCGCTCAAGATCATCAAGCAGAACAACGCCGGGATCCAGACCATCCTGACCTTCGGTACCTCGACCACCGGCCCGAACTACTACGGCAACCGGCTGATCGAGCGGTCCGCGGCGCTCGGTGCGAACATCGACATCTTCACGTTGATGCCGTTCGACTTCGGCAGCGGCAACATCTACAACGACACGGTCGGCGCGTCCACGGGTCTGAACAACAAGCTGAAGGCGACCTTCGGCTGGACCACCGCGCAGGCCTACGCCCACCAGGGCATCTCCGGCATGAACGGTCTGTCCGACCAGCAGGAGATGACCACGACGGCGACCTGGCAGAACATCACCAACTGGGCCAGGAGCAACGGTCTCGGCCGGCTGGCGTTCTGGTCGGTGAACCGTGACCGCGGCTGCGCGGGCGGCGGCGTCGTGTCCAACTGCAGCGGTATCGCCCAGGGCGACTGGGACTTCACCCGCATCACTGCAGGGTTCTAGAACCTTTCGTACGGCGGGCGGGCGCCCCTCCGCCCGCCGTACTCCGGGTCTCAGCTGATCGTCTGGGCGATCAGTTCGTTGCGGGCGTTCTGGCCGAGCGGCACCGTCGTGTGCACGCCGTCGCGCAGGTACATCGTCGGTGACATCCGCGACGGCTTCGCCGCCAGGAACTCGGCCCAGTGCACGATCTTCAGATTCGGGTGCCGCTTCTGGGCGTCGGCGAGCTGCAGGTTGATCCAACCGCTGTTGCGCTGGTCCGCAAGCTGGACAGCAGCCGCCTGACTCGTCCGCGACGCCTGGACGTTGACCCAGATGACCGTGCGGGTGGTGCCGACGATGCTCATGGTCCGATCGACCTGGGCCGCGAACACGGGCGGATTGAAGATGTCGTTCGTACCCGTCGCCATCAGGATCCGCTGCGGCATCCCGTAGGTGGTCGCCCAGTCCTGGAGTGCGTCGACCGCGGGGGTCGTCGGGCGGCCGGACCAGTTGTGCACCGCGAGCAGGATCCCGTCGGTGTGCAACCGCTCGGCGAGGGTGTACCCGTCCTGGACGGAGATGCTGTCGCCGAACATGTAGACCCCGTTGGCGTCGCGGACAGCGCGGATCGTGGCGGGCGTGGCGATCGCGTTCGACAAGTCCTGCCACGGGCCGAGCTCACCCGAGCCGTAGTCGTCGGCCGCGAACGCGGTAGAGGTGGAGGCAATCGATGCGACCGTCGCTACAGCGCCGGCGGCGAAGATTTGCCGTCTGGTGGGCTTCACGGACTTCCATGACTTCTGCACACCTGAACCCTGCCTGGCCGGACCGCCCGCGGCCAAGACTCTTTGCACCAACCTGCAATCACCAGGTTTGGACGAAGGCGCGAAAGCGATGAGCGGCCGGGGACAGCTCGCGGTGCAGCCGCCAGGCCAGGCCGATGTCACGACGAGCCCGTACGCCGGCCAGCGGGACCGGCGTCGCGCCACTCTCACTACCTCGTACTGCGCCGCCAGGCAGCACCGAGACGCCGAGGCCCGCGCCGACCAGGCGATCCATCGTGCCGAGGTCCGTACTCTCGAAGGCGACCTGCGGCGTGAACCCGGCCGCCCGGCACAGCTCGTCGGTCACCCGGCGGAAGCCGAAGTTGGGCCGCAGCGCGATGAACGGCTCGTCAGCGGCTTCGGCCAGCGCGACCCGCTTCAGACCGGCCAGCCGGTGATCGGGTGGGACGTAGAGACAGAGGCGCTGCCGCTCGAGCAGGTGCCAGCCGAACTGGTCGCTCGCGGGCCGCGGACCCGTGATGCCGAGCTCGGCCTCGCCGGAGTCCAGGTCACGGACGATCTCGTGCGACGGCTCTTCGCGCAGCGCGAACCGGATCGAGGGCGCCTCGCAACGGAAGGCCGTCAGCAGATCCGGTACGACGCCGGTGCCGACCGAGTGCATGAAAGCCAACCGCACCGTGCCCGACTCGGGATCGGTCAGCGCGTCGAAGCGGCATCGGTCAGTCGCTCGGACTCGGCCAGCACCACGAACCAGCGCAGATCGGCGACATGCATACGAATAACGTATCAATTTCAGCCGATTCCGACATTTTACGTATGCCAGCAGATCTGGCACCGTCGAAGGAATGCAGACCATCCCGGAGACCACGGCGGCCGGCTACCTGCCAGGTGATCCTGGGTATCGCCGGGTCTCGATAGCTCTGTTCACTGCCGCCCTGGCGACTTTCGCCATGCTCTACAGCACCCAGCCGCTGCTGCCGGAGCTAGCGAGCGTGTTCGAGGTCTCGCCGGGCCAGAGCGCGCTGACCGTCTCCCTGGCAACGCTCGGTCTCGGACTCGCGCTACTGATCGCAGCACCGGCATCCGAGGTCTTCGGCCGGACCAAGCTGATGCGTTGGTCAGTGTCAGCAGCCGCGGTCATTGCCGTCCTCTGCGCGCTAGCGCCCAGCTGGTCGGCTCTGCTTGCGCTCCGCGGCCTGCAGGGCATCGCGCTTGCCGGGCTGCCTGCAATAGCGATGGCCTACCTTCGTGATGAAATCCACGAGAGTAGCCACGCTCGCGCAAGCGGCCTGTACGTCGCCGGCACGGCGGTGGGCGGCATGACCGGCCGGCTGGTCTCCGGTGGCCTTGCTGACCTCGGTGGCTGGCGCATGGCGCTCGGAGGCATCGCGCTGCTGTCCACAGTCTGCGCAGTGCTCGTGGCGTTCCTGCTGCCGTCCTCGCAGAACTTCGTAGCCACGCCGCCCAGTCCAAGGCGACTTCTCGAGCAGACCGGCCGGGTGCTGAAGGATCCAGCTCTGCTGGCGCTCTACGGCATCGCAGTGACATCCATGGGCGCATTCGTCGCGGTCTACAACGCGACCGGCTTCCGGCTGGCGGCCGCGCCGTACGGGCTTGGGCCGGGGTTGGCAGGACTCGTGTTCGGTGTCTACCTGCTGGGCTCTGCGGGCTCAGCGACGGCAGGGAGGCTGGCAGACAAGTACGGCAGACGGGCCGTGGTTCCGATCGGCTGTCTCATCGCCATAGCGGGCGTTGCAATTACGCTGGCCTCGCCGTTGCCCATCGTGATCGCAGGACTCGGGGTGATGACCGCAGGCTTCTTCGCGGTGCACGGTGTGGTCAACGGCTGGGTAGCCGCACGCGCCCACGCAGGGGGCGGTGGCACAGCGCAGGCCGCGAGCCTCTACCTCTTCGCCTACTACCTCGGATCCGCTGTCTTCGGCGGCCTGGCCGGTACTGCGTGGACGCGCGCCGCCTGGCCCGGTGTCGTGCTGGAGGCCACCGGGCTGCTTCTCATCACCTTCTTGCTGACGCTCCTCCTGCGTCGGATCCCGAAGTTAGATCAATAGCCCACGCTGCCCTGCTCTCAGTCCTGCCTGGAATCGCGTGGTCGCGTCGAGCGACTTGAGGATGCGCTGCATCCGTCGCTCGACCGTTCGCTGGGCGACACCGAGCCGGCGGGCTATCGCCTGATCGGTCAGCCCCGCCGCAGCCAGCGCGAGCAGTTGGTGATCCTCCGCACTGAGCGGACCATCACCAGACGACTCCGGTGTCAGTGAGGTCGCCTGTTGCCAGAGCAGCTCGAACAACCGCACCAGCGCATCCAGCAGGCTGGACGGCCCCAGCTCGATGACCTCCTGCCCGGTCTGCAGCAACCCCGTCCGCCGATCGGAGACGACCAGCTTCAGAGGTACATCGCTGAGCATCCTGCAGCTGGCCCCAGCGCTCCGGGCAGCAGCCAGCTCGGCGGGATTGCCGAGCGCGGCCATGTCGTAGATCGTCCGGTAGCTCACGCCGTACGCCCGGCGCGGCTCCACCGGGAGTACGACGTACGGCGGCTTGTCCAGCACCAGGACCTCGGTCTGGGCGCTCTGCTGGGCTTGGTAGAACCGCTGGGCGATGGCCTGCTCCCACGGATCACGGTGAAAGGTCCGGACTCGTGGGCAGCCCGAAACTCCTGGGTGAGCACGGAAGCGCTGAGCCTGGCCTGGACGATCGCGGCCTGCTTGCGGAGAGCGAGTAGCTCGACCGCGGCTTCCGGTACGGCCGGGGTGTACCGGGCCGGGCGCCCCGCGGTACGGGACGCCAGGCCTAGTGACAGCAGCGACCTCAGGTGCCGGGCCACCCGTGCGGTGGCCCAGCCTGTGTCAGCGACAAGGTCGGTAGTAGTGGCTTCCGGCCGGGCCAGAAGCGTTCGGTAGAGCTGCTCGTCCTCGGAACAGACTCCGAGCGCTTCCAGTACCTGCACGGGGTGGTAGTTGTGCATGCCGTCAGGGAAGGGCGTGCACGTGGGGGCCGACTGTGCTGGAGAACCCATTGCCGTTCAGGGCGTCCCAGTTGGTCGACCAGGTCATCGCGCCACGCAGCGTGGGCCAGGTGGTGCTCGGCTTGAAGCTGCCGCAGTTGGTGCCCTTGGCGAGGCAGTCGAGCGCGTTGTTGACGATCGTCGGCGACACGTAGCCGCTACCCGCACCCCTGGACGAGGCAGGAAGGCCGAGGCCGACCTGGTCCGGCCGGATCCCGTTCTGCAGCATGATGCAGGCCTGCGCCGTGATGAAGTCGACCGTGCCCTGGGAGTAGACCTGCCCGTTGCAGCCGTTCATCGAGCCGGAGTTGTAGTACTGGACATTGATGATGGTCAGGATGTCCTTGATGTTCAGCGCCAGCTTGAAGTACTCGAACGAGGTGGCCTGCATGTCGATAGTCTGCGGCGCCATCGTGATCACCAGACCGGTGCCGAAGCTGGTCCGCAGGCTCCGCAGCGCCTGACCCAGGTACTGCGAGTTGACGCCGTTCTCCAGGTCGATGTCGACCCCGTCGAACCCGTACTCGCGCAGGATCGACAGCGCGCTACTGGCGAAGTTGGCGGCTGCCGTCGAGTTGGTGACGGAGACCGTGCCGTTCTGGCCACCGACGGACAGGATGACCCGCTTGCCGGCCTGGTGCTTGGCGGCGACGTCGGCCTTGAAGTCGGCCGCCGTGTAGCCACCCAGCCGGCTCGACAAGGTCGGGTCGAGCGTGAAGGTGATGCCGCCCGGCTTGCTCGGGTCCGTGTCGGCGAAGGCCACCGCGATCAAGTCGTAGTTGGCCTGCACGTCGCGGATCCGCTGGACCGTGGCCCCGTTGTCGAAGTTCTGCCAGTAGCCGGTCAGCACGTGCTTCGGCAGGGTGCCGCCACCGGGCGGCGGGTCGGTCGGGCCACTCGACGTCGTACCGGACACGCTCGCGCCGTACGCCGAGCAGTTTGCGGCCGCGTCGCAGGCACGCACCTTATAGCTGTAGCTGGTGCTCGGGCTGAGACCGGTAGCGGTCCAGCTGGTGACGTTCCCTACGCTCTGCGGGGCATCGGAGCCGCGGACCACGTCGTAGTGGTCTACGCCGCTCGCATCCGACGCGGCCCGACCAGGCGAGAGCCAGTGAGCTGGAGGTCGGGCTGCCCACGGTCAGACCACCGGGCGTGGTCGGCGGCGTGGTGTCCGGCGGCGGGCTGGTACCACCGGGACCGTCGAGGACGATGTCGTCCGCCTGGTACGCCGGTACGCCGTACCAGCCGTGGACATAGACCGTCACCGTGCTCGCCGAGGAGCTCGTGGTGAAGGTGGTCGTCAGTTGGTTCCAGGCGGAGTTGGTGCTCCACGTGCTGGTGCCACCGTCGGCTCCCAGGTACACGTTCGAGCCCTTGACCCAGGCGGACAGCGTGTAGCTCGTGCTGGGCTTGACCGAGACGGTCTGGCTGCAGCGGGCGATGTCGCCGGACGTCGGGGTGCCCTGGATCGCCCAGGTCCCGCTGTGCGCCGAACCACTGACGGCGGCGCCCGTACCGGCCGAGCAGGACCAGCCGGCCAGGGTGCCGGTTTCGAAGGTCCCGTTCGTGACGAGGTTGGTCGCGGCGGAGCTGGTGCCGGACACCAGCAGTACGCCGGAGACGGCGAGGACAGCGGACAGGAGGGTGGAGAAGATCGCGACGGTAGTGCGGGGGCGGGTTCGCGGTTTCATGACTCACAAAGTGTGACCAGTCAACTACATTGTCAAGACCCTACATAAAGTGGAAGCGCTCTCACGCTCAGGAAAAGTAAAACTGAACAATCTTCTAACCTTGGAAGCGCTCTACCGGGAGCTTTCGAGACGCTCGACCTGGAAGAGGAAAGGCGACGGCCCCCGGCGGGGGGGTGACCGGGGGCCGTCTTCGGCCACGGGCTCGGGGGGAGGAGCCGGGGGCCGATCAGGAGGCGACAGTCTGCCACTGTCGAGAAGTATGTACCCCCCGAAACCGGATCCCACACATCTCAGTTCGATAAAACCGAGAACGTGAATTCCGGGCGTCCGGAGACCCCTCAGGAGGTCGGCCGAACCAGTGTCACTGTCACACTGCTCAATAGTCTAACGGGAGAGTAGGCCACACGAAAGGCCGGGCCCCCTGGCGTTTCGCCGCAGCACCTATCCTCGACCCCATGGAGCACCTGGGGACATCCCGATCGGCGGCGTTTTTCGATCTGGACAAGACCATTATCGCGCGCTCCAGCACCCTGGCCTTCTCCCGCCCGTTCTACGCCGGCGGGCTGATCAATCGGCGGACGGTGCTGCGCAGCGCCTACGCACAGTTCGTCTATCTGCTCGGCGGCGCGGACCACGACCAGATGGAGCGCATGCGCGACTACCTGTCCGCTATGTGCACAGGCTGGGACGTCGAAACGGTCCGCTCGATCGTGGCCGACACCCTGCACCACATCGTCGACCCGATCGTCTACGACGAGGCCGTGACCCTGATCGAGGAGCACCACGCGGCCGGCCGGGACGTGGTGATCGTCTCCTCCTCCGGCTTCGAGGTGGTCGAGCCGATCGGGTCCATGCTCGGCGCCGACAAGGTGATCGCCACCCGGATGACAGTTGCCGACGGCAAGTACACGGGTGAGGTCGAGGAGTACGTCTACGGCCCGCACAAGGCGACTGCGATCACCGCGCTCGCCGAAGCGGAAGGCTATGCACTGAAGGATTCCTACGGGTACTCCGACTCGATCACCGACGAGCCGATGCTGGCCTCCGTCGGGCATCCGTTCGCGGTGAACCCGGATCGCGCCCTGCGCCGGGTGGCGATCTCGCGGGACTGGCCGGTGCTCGATTTCAGCAAGCCGGTCGCACTCGCCGAGCGCACCCGCTTCCACGAAGTACGCCGTCCCGCGGTCGCCGCGACCGTCGTCGGCGCCGGGCTGGCGGCAGCCGGAGTGCTGCTCTACGCGGCTCGCCGGCGGGCTCGTGGCACCGACGGTGTGTGACAGATCCTCAATTTTCACAGCTTCATGAAGGTCGGCTAAGCCCTTCCCACGAAGGGTTTGGCGGAGTACAAAAGAAGCATAAGGACGGAGCCTTCCAGCGAAGTCCTGAAGAGATTGCACGGCAGCCAGGCACCCACGCGGCGACCAGCCCATCCCAACCGGGCAGCACGACCTCAAGGCCGTTCCGAGAGGACCGGACCGAGGCGGCAGACAAGGTGCACGCTTGGTAACCAGGATGGCGTGCCAGCGACGGCGCTCTCGTCAGAGAGCGCCGTTCGCATCTCGGCGAAGGCGGCTATTTCCCTTGCTGGGCAGAGATGTTGAGCGGTGAACGTTCGGCACCGAGAGCCACGACCTCACAAGATCGCAACAGCCAGTCACGTACTCCGGTCAATCCGCCGGCCGCGTAATCACGTAATCCCTGCGCGTACGAACCGGCCAGTTCGAAATGACCGAGCTCCGGCACCGTGACCGAGACCGGGTCGATGCCGCGGGCAACCAGTAGGGCCCGCTCGGCGGCACGCGCGACCAAGCCGTTCGCGGTCGGGAACGGGCGCAGTACGGCGAGCTCCGCGTGCACGATGGCGGCCACCACGATGCCCGGCGCACTCGTGGGACCACTCAGTGCGCGGGCCAGGCCGTGCAGCCGCTCCCACATCTCGTCGGCTCCCGGCGCCTCGGGCAGGCCGGGGATGTCGTCCGGCAGCGGCTCGCGACTGGTGCGCAAGTGCCCCAACTGGTCTTCGCCGCCGAGTTCGGCGGCCGCCAACTGGTGCAGTCTGGTCCAGACCTGTACCGGGGTTTTGTTCGACTGTGGGGCGAGGCTCATCAGCTCGCCGGTCATCCGGACGGCGCCGGCGGCACGAGGGTCGGTGGCGCCCCGGCGTACCTGCTCGAGTGTTTCCTGACTACCGGCGAGCGCGGCCGAGGCGTGGGCGCCGCGGAGCAGAGCTTCGGTGGTCATGTCCGACCCGACCTTGCGCAGGCCCCGGTCCCGGAGCAGCACATCGACGGCGTCCCGGGCGGCCCGCGCCGCCGACCCGACCCCCTCCAGCGTCGCCAGTGGCTCGAAGACATCAGCAGTCATGACCGCAGCCTAGGATGACGTCTCATGGCCGCCAGCACCGACTCCGCCGGGGTCCCGAGGTTCAGCATCGTGGTCCCGTGTCACAACGCACGGGCCTGGCTGCGACCCTGCCTTGATTCGGTGCTCGGTCAGTCCTTCACCGACCTCGAGGTGATCGGGGTCGACGGCGCGAGTACGGACGGCTCCGGCCGGATCCTCGACGAGTACGCCGCGGCCGACCCCCGGGTGCGGGCGGTGCATCTGAGCGAGGATGTCGGGCTCGGGCTGACCCGCAACGTCGCGCTCAAGGAGTGCCGCGGCGAGTACGTGCTGTTCCTGGACGCGGACGACGTCTACCTGCCCGGCTCGCTGGAGGCCATCTCCGCCCGGATCGGCGACACCAACCAGCCGGATCTGGTGATGTTCGACTACGAGCGGATCTTCTGGGACGGCAAGGTGGTCCGCAACCAGCGGCACGACGCCTTCGCCCGGGAGGGCCAGGGCGTCTTCACCGCGGCGGAGCGACCGGTCTTCCTGACCTTCCTCGAGGTGATCTGGAACAAGGCGTACCGGCGCGACTTCCTCCGCCTGCACGGCTTCGTCTTCACCGCCGGGTACTACGAGGACGTGCCGTGGACGTACGCCACGATGCTCACGGCCGGCCGGATCGCCACCCTGGACCGGGTCGTCGTGCACTACCGGCAGCACCGGACCGGCGGGAACATCCACGCCACCCGGACCCGGCGGCAGTTCGACATCTTCGACCAATACGACCGGGTGAACGCGTTCATCACCGCCGACCCCGAGCTGGCCAGCTGGTGGCGGTTCGTCTTCGACCGATCGCTCGACCACATCCTGGCCGTGCTGTCCAAGCCCGAGCGGGTCGACCCGGAGATCCGGGCCGAGTTCTTCCACGCGGCGGCCGCCTTCGCCAAGCGCTGGAAGCCCGAGGGGTATGCGGTCGATCGCACCGGCCGTGGCTTCCGGCGCTGGCTGCTGATCCACGACGACTACGCCACGTACTCGACGCTGAAGCTCAGCTCGAAGGTGCTGCGCGGCAGCGCCTCGCTCCCGAGTCCCCGCAAGGCCGTCGACAAGCTGCTGCACCGCGAACTGGATCCGAACCTGGCCCTGTACTGCGCGTACTGGTTCAAGCAGTACGCGTGCAATCCCCGCGCGATCTACGAGAAGGCGGCCGAGCTCGCACCGCAGCTCCGTGGCGTCTGGGTCATCGACGCCGATCACGTCGCGGCCATCCCGGAGGGCGTCGAGTACGTGGTGGCCGGCTCCCCGGCGTACGAGAAGCTCTTGAACAAGGCGACGTACTTCGTCAGCAACATGAACCTGCCGCGGGACGTCGAGAAGCGCGACGGGCAGATCCACATCCAGACCCAGCACGGCACACCGCTCAAGACGATGGGCACGGATCTGAGGCACTTCCCGATCGCGGCGAAGGACCTGGATCTCGACGAGCTGATGCGCCAGGTCGACCGCTGGGACTTCAACCTGTCGTCGAACCGGTACTCCTCGGAGATCTGGGAGCGGACCTACCCGTCGCACTTCGAGGAACTCGAGTACGGATTCCCCCGCAACGACCGGCTGCTGACTGCGACGCTGGACGAAGTACGGGCGATTCGGGCGTCCTTCGGTTTCGACGACTCGCACCTGGTCGTGCTGTACGCGCCGACGTGGCGGGACGGGCAGGACGCCGTCCGGACTCCTACCGGCCTCGTCGATCTCGGTGGCGACGGGATCCACCTGGATCTGGACCAACTGGCCGCCGCCGTCGGAGAGCACGGCCGGGTGCTGGTCCGGACGCACTACTCGCTGTCGAAGCATCCGTCGGTGCACTCGAGCCGAGTCGTGGACGCCTCGGACCATCCACGGGTCGAGGACCTGATGCTCGCGGCCGACGTCCTGATCTCGGACTACTCCTCGATCAGCTTCGACTACGCCAACCTTGACCGGCCGATCATGCTGCTGGTCGATGACAAGGGTGCGTACGAGAACGCCCGCGGCACGTACTTCGACATCACCGAGTTTCCGCCGGGGCTGGTGGCGCGGTCGTCGGAGGAATTGCTGGCCGCGCTGCAGACCGGCCGGTTCGCCTCGGCCGAGGCGGCGAAGCACCGGCAACTGTTCCGCGAAAAGTTCTGCGAGTTCGACGACGGGCGGGCGGCGGAACGTGTCGTCCGGCGGATCTATCTGGGCGAGGACGAGCTGCCGTCGGTGATCCCGTTGGCGGAACGGCGACCGGCTCCGTCGCCACACCGGCTCTGAATCGTGCATACTTAGGGCCATGTCGACGAGCCCGGTGATCGCTAGCGCCCTGTGCGCTGCCTCCGGGCCTGCGACGACGACGCGCTGTCTGAACACCTCAGTCCTGTTCCGGTGCGTCGTTCGAAGGATCCTTGCCATGTCCGCTTTACTCCCTGTCCTTGCTGCCCGGTTGTCCGCCGCCGCTACGGCCACGTTCGGTACGTCGTACGCCGAGGTCGGCCCTGAGTTGCGGGCGGCAACAAGACCCGAGTTCGGTCACTTCCAGACCAGCCTCGCGCTCAAGCTCGCCAAGTCACTCGGGCTGCCGCCGCGGGTGATCGCGGAACGGCTGGTAGCGGCCGCCGAGCTGGACGATCTGTGCTCGCTGGAGATCGCAGGGCCTGGATTCGTCAACCTGACAGTGCATTCGTCGGTGTTGGCGGCGGCGGTGAACTCGCTCGCCGGGCAGCTGCCTGCGCGGGGCGAGCGGGTTGTGGTCGACTACTCGCAGCCCAATGTGGCCAAGCAGATGCATGTCGGGCATCTGCGGTCGACGGTGATCGGCGATGCGCTGTGCAATGTGCTGGCCTACGTCGGGTACGAGGTGATCCGGCAGAACCATGTCGGCGACTGGGGCACCCAGTTCGGGATGATGGTCGAGCAGGTTCTCTTCGAGCAGCTCGAGGTGGGATCCCTTGATATCGAAGGGCTTCAGCAGCTTTACCAGCGGGGACGGAAGCACTTCGACACCGAGCCTGCCTTCGCGGACCGGTCCCGGGCCCGGGTGGTGCTGCTGCAATCGGGTGACGCCGCGACGCTCGCGATCTGGGCGCAGATGGTCGAGGTCTCGCTGGTCGAGTTCGACCGGCTCTACGCCGTACTCGGCTCGCCGCTGGACCGGTCGGACGTTGTCGGCGAGAGTGCGTACAACGACCAACTGCCAGGGATTGTCGATGACCTGGCGGCCGCCGGGCTGCTGACGGAGTCCGACGGCGCGCAGTGTGCGTTCCTGCCCGGCTTCGTCGGCCGGGACGGTTCTCCACTGCCGGTGATCGTCCGGAAGTCCGACGGCGGGTTCGGCTACAGCGCGACGGATCTCGCCGCCGTCCGGTATCGGGTGGCCGACCTGCACGCGGACCGGATCATCTATGTCGTCGACCACCGGCAGGGCCTGCATTTCCAGCAGATCTTCACGCTCGCCCGGAATGCCGGCTGGCTGCCCGCCACGACGCAGGCCGAACATGTTGCCTTTGGCACCGTTCTTGGTCCGGACGGGAAACCCTTCAAGACAAGAGATGGTGGCACGGTCCGGCTCGCTTCCCTGCTGGCCGATGCGGTCGCTCGGGCGTCCGCGTTACTGGCCGGCCGGGACGACGAGATGCCGGCGGCCCAGCGGCAGGCGATCGCCGACGCGGTCGGAATCGGGGCCGTGAAGTACGCGGATCTGGCCAGTGACCGGATCAACGACTACGTGTTCGACCTCGACCGGATGGTGGCGATGTCGGGCAACACCGGCCCGTACCTGCAGTACGCGCATGCCCGGTTGACCCGGTTGCTCGACAAGGCCGGCGAGGCGCCCGGACCTGTGACGATGCTGGCGGAGCCGGCCGAGCAGCGGCTGGCGTTGCTGCTGACCGGCTTCGGCGACGCCGTCGTACAGGTTGCTGAAACCCTGCAGCCGCACAAGTTGTGCACCTATCTGTACGAGGTCGCGAGCGCGCTTTCGGCGTTCTACGAGACCTGCCCGGTGCTGCCGAGTACTGGTGAACAGCGGGCCGGCCGGCTGGGCCTGTGCGCGGCGACCCGGACCGTGTTGCACGATGGTCTGGGCCTGCTCGGCATCAAGGCCCCCGACTCGATGTGAGGTTGCCTGATGTTGCCCTGGTCCGCGGAACTGGCCGGCCGGTTCGAACAGCCCGTCTTCGACAGCACCGTACTGCGGGGAAACGTGCTCGGGGATCCGCACGAACGTCCGGTCCTGGTCTACCTGCCGCCCGGGTACGACGGGTCGGAGCAGCGGTACCCGTCGATCTATGTGGCGATGGGGTACACCGGGCACCTCGGGATGTGGTTCAACCGGCAGCCCTTCCGGCAGCCGTACCCCGAGTTGCTGGACGCGATGTTCGCGACCGGTGACGTACCGCCGGCGATCGTGGTGTTCGTCGACGGCTGGACCCGATTGGGCGGCAGCCAGTACCTCGACTCCCCCGGCACCGGGCAGTACCAGACCTACCTCTGCGACGAGATCGTGCCGTGGGTGGACGGGCGCTACCGGACGCTTGCCGATCGGGACCACCGCGCGATCACCGGGAAGTCGAGTGGCGGGTACGCCGCGATGGTGACGCCGATGCACCGGCCCGACATCTTCGGCGCACTGGCGACCCACGCCGGAGACGCCTTGTTCGACGTGGCCTACCGGCCTGAGTTCGCGCAGCGCGCCCGCCAACTGCGTGATCTGTACGAAGGGTCGTACGAGAAGTTCTTCGCCGACTTCGGGAGCCGGTCGGGGCAGAACAGCCGGCTCGATCTGGAGTTGCTGGAGATGTACGGCTACGCCTCGGCGTACTCGGCGTTGCCTGACGGGACAGTCCAGCTGCCGTTCAACGAGCTCGGGGTGGTCGTCCCCGAGATCTGGGAGCGGTGGCTGGCGAACGATCCGGTGGAGATGGCCAAGCAGCCTGAGTACGGCGAGGCGTTGCGGTCGATGCGCGCGGTGTGGATCGACGCGGGCAAGCAGGACGAGTACTACCTCGATCTGGGCGCGACCGCCTTCCGGCAGTCCGTCCAGAAGGCCGGCCTACCGGATGAGCGCGTGCACTTCGAGTTGTTCGAGGGGACGCACGGCGGGATCGAGTACCGCTACCCGCTGGCGGTGGCGTGGCTTTGCCGGCAGCCCGCCGGCTAGCAGAGCGCTCGATCGATCAGCGCGTCGACGGCGTCGTCGGTGGAATTCCGGTCGGGACCCCAGGGGGTGAGCGAGACGGTGATCTGGCGGCGACGGTCGGCGGTGGTGAACGAGTAGGTCAGGTAGACGAGAGCGTCGCCGTCGTTCCCGTACGCGGGACCACTGGGGTTCGACCCCGAGAGACGAGTCGTCCTGGCAGACCTGGTTCACCGGCTCGCGCGGGTTCCGCCCGGGGGTCTCGTTCCTGGTCCTCGACGACGATCAGATCGTGGCGTACTCCCTCGGCTACGAGCACGAGGCCGATACCGCGGTCACCGGGGTCCGCGATGTTTGGATCGGGCAGCTCGGCACCCGTCGCACTCACCGCGGCCGTGGTCTGGGTCGGCTCGTCCTCACCCGCTCGATGACCGAAGCGGCCGGGATCGGTTTCCAGCGCGCCTCGCTCGGGGTCGACGCCGAGAACCCCACCGGCGCACTCGGCCTCTACGAGAGCCTGGACTTCAGCGTCAAGTCCAAGAGCGTCACCTACCGACGCCCGTTCTGAGCCACGGCATCGGCGACCGGCGCCCCACCGCCGGTCGCCGACAGCTTCCTGCTAGATGTGCGAGTCCACGGCCTCGGGCTCGAGGGCGGTCGCCGGAACTGGGGCCGCGTTGCGGCGGATCCAGGGGCGGACGCCGAGGATGATCACCGTGAGCGTCAGCGCGGCGTAGATCGCCGAGCCGATGAACGCGGCGTGGACACCGTCGGTGAGGATCTCCCGGGCCCTTTCGGTCGGGTTGGCCGAACCACCGTCGGCGATGGACGAGCGGCTCGCGGTACCGAAGATGGTGACCAGGATGCCGAGGCCGAGGGCACCGCCCACCTGCTGGAGAACATTCAGCAGACCCGAGGCGGCGCCTGCGTTCTCCGGCTGTACGCCGGCCAATGCGCGACCGGTCAGCGGGATGAAGATCATCCCGGCGCCCAGCCCGAACAGCACCAGCGGACCGACGACTCCGGTCAGGTAGTGGCTGTCGATGGTCAGCCTGGTCAGCCAGATCATGCCTGCGGTTACCGAGATCGCACCGGCGATCATCAGCCGCCCACCGTCGACCCTGCCCAGCAACCGCGGCACGATCCGGGACGCGGTGAACAGCAGACCGGTCAGCGGCAGGAAGGACAGACCCGCGGCCAGCGGGCTCAGGCCGAGTACGCCCTGCAGGTACTGCGTGAGGAAGAAGAACATCCCGAACATCGTGCCGACCAAGAGCAGCATGGTCAGGTACGCCGCCACTCGGTCGCGATCCCGGAACAACCGCAGCGGCACGATCGGGTGGGTAGCGCGACGCTCGATCAGGACGAAGGTCGCCAGCAGAACCAGACCTGCACCGAACGCCGCGAGCACCTCGGCAGCACCCCAGCCGGCCTCGGCGACGCGGATGAAGCCGTAGACGAGAGACGTGATGCCGAGCGTCGAGGTCAGTGCGCCCGCGACGTCGAACTTGCCCGTCTCCGGCGGCGTCTCGGCGAGCACCAGCCGGGCGGCGATGACCAGGCCGATACCGATCGGGACGTTGATGAACAGACCCCAGCGCCAGGAGACCCAGTCGGTCAGCATGCCGCCGACGACCAGGCCGACGCTCGCGCCACCGGAGGAGACCAGGCTGTAGAGGCCGAGGGCCTTCAACCGGTCCGGCCCTTCCTTGAAGGTGAGCATCAGCAAGGTGAGTGCGGCCGGAGCCGCGATCGCGCCGCCGATGCCTTGGAGGACCCGGGCCGCGAGCAGGAGCTCGGCGGTCGGGGCGAGGCCACCGAGCAGGGAGGCGGCGGTGAAGACGGTGACGCCGGTGATGAAGACGCGGCGGCGGCCGAGCAGGTCGCCGGCGCGGGCGCCGAGCAGCAGAAGACCACCGAAGGCGAGCGCGTAGGCGTTCTGGACCCACGAGAGGTTGGACGGGCTGAAGTCGAGGGCGTGCTGGATCTTGGGCATCGCGATGTTCACCACGGTGCCGTCCAGGATCACCATCAACTGGGTGACCAGGATGACCGCGAGGACTACCGACGGCCGCCGCGCGGGCGTGCCGGTGGAGGCGCCGCTCGGCGCCACGGATGTTGCCGACATAGTGTGACTTGCTCCTTACCCCGAAGGGGCTAGAGTGGAAAACAGAAGAAGTGGAGCGCTCCTCCGGATACAGTACGGAGGGTACCTCCGCTTTTTCAAGTGATTTGTCGAGGGAATTTTTGGAGGCCGGGATGAACACCACCGCTTCGGCGCCGATCGGCTCCGGCGAGCGGCGAGAGTCCAAGCCGCTGCCCTGTACGCGGCCGTCCCGAGCGGACGCGGCGCGGAACTACGACCTGCTGGTCACTGCCGCGCGGGAGGCATTCGCGGAGCACGGGACCGATACGTCGCTGGAAGAGATCGCCCGGCGGGCCGGGGTGGGCATCGGGACGCTGTACCGGCGGTTCCCGAGCCGTACGGCGCTGCTCGAAGCGGTTTATGTGGATGAGATCCAGTCGGTCTGCGACCGGGCGTACGGGTTCGCCGACCAGCTCGGGCCGTTCGACGCGCTGGCGGCGTGGCTGAAGAGCTTCGTCGGCTACAGCATCTCGAAGAAGAGCCTGGCCGGTGAACTGACCGCTGCCCTGGGCAAGGATTCCGAGTTCTTCTCGGCCTGCAAGCTGAACGTTCGCGAGGCCGGCGACCTGCTGCTGAACAGGGCCAAGGCGGCCGGCACCGTCCGTCCCGAGCTGGAGTTGATGGACATCCTCCGGCTCGTCGGCGGCATCACCATGGGCCGCGACATGGACCCCGACCAGGCCGGCCGCCTGCTCGACATCATCCTGGCCGGCCTGAAGCCCGTCCCCGCCTAGCGGACCAGGTCAGGCCTTGGGCAGTTCGTAGACCGAGGCGGCCGCGTTCTGGTAGCGGAGCTTCGCGAACGGCTCGAGGGTCTTGGCGTACGGGCGGGTGTAGTCGACATAGATCCAGCGGACGCCGAGGGCGTAGAGCTTGGCCGCCTTGGCCGCGTCGGGTGCTGCGACGAAGCCGTCGTTCAGGGCCAGGATGTCCGGTTTCCAGTAGTTGACCGTGAGCACCTCGCGACCCTTCGGGCCGAGCTCGAAGGACTTGGTGCTCGGGGTCCAGGCCTCGACCAGCATCTGCCGCTCGGAAAACGCGCCCACGACGTACCGGCGGTTGTCGCAGCTCTTCGGCTCGACCGGGAAGACGCAGTGCCGGTTCGTCACCACCACGTCGTCGACGTCCGAGTGGTCCCGGATCCAGCGGGCCGCGGTGATCTGGTCCCTGCCGACGGCCAGGTAGGAGGTCGGCTTGATCGGGGACAACACGACGGTCTCCGGGGCGTCGATCTGCAGCCGGACGACGGTCGTGACGCCGCCGGCCAGGATCGCCACGGTGATCGCGGCGAAGAAGGCAGTGAACCTCATTCGTGGCGTCAGCACCCAGGCGATCACACCGGCGACCAGCAGGACGGCGCTGGCCACGCCGACCATCTTCGCGATGTGGATCATGCCGCCGTGCCCCGGGACGATCACGCCGACCTCCCAGAGCGGGAGCAGGACGAAGAACGGTCCGAGGACCAGGCCGATGAGGATCGCCCGCCAGGCACGACTCTTCAACTGGTCGACCAACGTGACGAGGCCGACGGCCGATCCGAGTGCGAGCAACGGACCCGCGCTGCGGGCGAAGTAGTACTGGCTGAAGCCGGGCTGGACGAAGACGACGACGGCTGCGGCACCGGCGAAACCACCACCGAGCAGGAGCCACGTCATCGGGTCCCGACGGCCTTCAGCGGTTCGCAGCCGCCAGAGCAGGCCGGTGCCGCGGCCACAGATGCCGAGCACGGTGACAATGGCCGCGAAAGCCAACGTGGCCGTGGTCTGGACGCCGACCCGGGAGCTCAGCGAGGTCGCCCTCGCGGCTTCGTGGAACTGCAGCGACAACCCGGAGGTCGCGCCTTGGAAGACGATCGCCAGCGCGAGGTACAGCGCGCCGACGCAGATCACGCCGTCGACGATCCGGCTCTTGAACCCGGACCGGTCGAAGATCAGGGTCGCGACGAACGCGAGGCCGACGCCGGCGACGATCAGCGGCATCGAGGAGCCCTTGGTCCCCGACGCGGCGAACCCGAGCAGCGGCAGCAGCATGAACCCGTACGGCGTCAGCTCGCGGCGCCAGCGGAAGTGCAGCAGCACCACGATCGCGATCAGGATCAGGATCGACGGCGCCAGGCTCGGCGAGAACGGCGCGATCGGATACCCCGGGGTGCGGATGCCGAAGATGTTCAGCTCGGAACCGCCGAGCGCCAGCACCGCCGCGACCGGACCGGTCCACGCGCGCCCGCTGATCCGGACCGCCGCGATCGCGACCACCAGGACGAGCGCCAGCGGCATCAGCGCCGGCAAGAAGCGCAGCAGCACCTCGTCCAGCCCGGTGTTCGAGACAGTCGAGACCTGGGCGACCCAGGCGTGACTGAACCAGTGGTAGGCCATCGGCTCGTTCTGGACCCAGGGGAAGCTGATCGGACCGCGGTGCTTGAGCTGACCGGCGAGCGCGAGGTGCAGATACGTGTCGACGTACGGCGCGCGGAAACCACTCGCCCAGGTCAACGGCTCCTGGACGTAGAACGCCTTCAGGTCCTGGAGGCCGAACAGCGCCGTCAGCACGACGGCAGGTGCCCACCACAGCGGCAGGTTGCTCGTCCCGACCCGCCGGATCCGGCCGCGGGTTCGCGGCATCGCGATCAGGACGACCGCCACCAGCAGCGGGAGCGCAGCCGAGATCCAGGGCTGCTCGGTGTAGCCGGCCAGTGCCTGCGCCCCGACCGCCAGCACGAAGCCGGTGACCAGACCCATCATCACGTCTTCGATCCACCAGCCGCGCATCGGCCGCACGACTCGCCAGACCAGTACGCCGGGGACCAGTTGGGTGACCGCGAGGCCGAGCAGAGCCGCGATCGCCGAGCCGGTCGGCAGGCCCGTGTCGACCGCGGTGCTCAGGAAAAAGGCAGTCGCCGCGAGCAGCACCAGAGCTGTGATGCCGGCGGAGATCCAGCGCGGAAGACGCCCGACAGCTTTGTCCGGAGGAGCCGCCTCTACTGGGGGCGACTTCTCGACGGTCTGTGACATCAGGCTCCTAACACCGGACGTGCGCGCTGTCAACGGGCCGGTGGGCAAACGGCTGGTCGGGGTGCAGCATAACGCTTGACTGGACCAGAACTCGTGCTGGTGCAGAGCAGCATGCCTCAGCGGTTCACAGGGCGGCGGGCCTGCAGGTGGGCCGCGTCGGCGGCGCTCAGGCCGGCCGCCCAGCCGGCGCCGTTGGAGACCCTGGTGCGCCGGAGGGTCGTCTCCGGGAACAGCTTCACGAACAGTGCCTCCACCTGTTCCTCCCGTTTGCTCAGCACCGGCAGCAACCGGTCCGCATCGGCCTCCGCCACTGCGGCTCGGGCAGCCTCGGTGGTCGCCTGCAGCCGCTCGCCGATCCGTTGCGAATACGCCATCAGGAACGACTGGCGAAACGAGCGGGTCCGGGACTCGCCCCGACGGCCGAAGTGTTTCCCGGCCGCCAGCATCGCGCGGTTCGCCTGGACCAGCAGCGAGGTGCTCAGCAGCTCTGTCAGCTGCAGATCCACCTCGGCGCCGACGATCGTGACCACCGCGAGTTGTTCCATCGAGACCGTGCGGCAGTTGTTCGCCGACGCGACCGCCCCGACCAGTTGCGCCTTCGCCGACACGTACGGCGTCTCGACCCAGATCCGGCGCGCACCGGAATCATCGTCGAGCTGATGCTCGGGGCCGGCGTCCACCAGCGCCCGATCGAGGGAGAACTTCGCCATCAGTTCCTGCGCCTTCGCCGAGAGAGCCTCCGCCTCGTCGGGGAAGTCCGTCGCCTCGGCCTTCGCCAGCAAGGCGCGGATCCGGGCCAGCATCTTGCCGCTCGCCGGCTGAGAGTGGCCGCGACGACCTGGTGCCGCCGCACCCGGCAGCGGGAACAGCCGCGCGATGCCGGGCAACGTCTGCAGGAAGCCGGCCAGCACGAGAGCGTGATGAAGACCCAGGTAGCGGCCGAGGCGCCGATCAGCGGCCCACACCGTCAGGTTCATCTCCTCGTACGGCTGGTCGATGCCGAGATCGTTCAGCTGCTCCAGCCAGCGCGGATCGATGGTCGAGACGGGGTAGGAGCGATGCTCCGACGCGATCACCGCGAGCAGCAGGGACTCGATCACCTGGTCGAGCGTCCGGCGGCCGTGCTGGACCACATCCCCCGGCGCCCAGCCCCGCGACCAGACCGCGCGGATCAACCCTTCCAGCGCCGACTGGACGCAACGATCCACCTGCGCCTGGTCGCGCTCGTCGTACTGGCCGAGCTGGGCCAGATACTGATCGGCCAGTCGCTCGTCCAGGGCGATCGCGGCCGCCGCCATCGGCAGCATCCGCAGGATTTCCTCGTCGGTCACGCTCCGAAGTCTCCCATCCGGATCCAACCCGCCGCTCGCCCTCCCACTCAGCCTGTGGACAACCGGCTCACCGGCAATCCGAACGACGCGAACAGATCCGGCCGGTGGAAGGCGAGGACGGCCGATACCCCGGCCTTGGTGATGGTCAGCACCTGCAGGGAATGACCGTGATACACACCGTCACGGCCGCGGACGTACCAAGCGAAGGCGGGTTGGCCGTTGGCCGACGTCTCCACGAGGATCCGTCTCCCCTCCCCTGGCAGGACTTTGACCGCCAGCAACCGCAGTACGTCGTCCCTGCCGTTGAACCAGGTCGGGATCGGCGGCATCTCCCACCGGGTGTCCTGGGTCAGCAGACCTTCCAGCGCGGCCAGGTCAGCGTTCTCGAAGGCTTTCGCGTACTGGTCGAGCAGCGCACGGCGTACGGGCTCGTCCGGTTCACTGAACTCCTCTTCCGCGGGCGAAAGCCGCGCAAGCTCAGCACGAGCGCGCTGAAGCGAACTGTTCACCGCAGCAGCTGAAGTCTCGAGGAACTCGGCCACCTCGGCTGCGGGCCAGGCCAGCACATCCCGCAGCACCAGTACTGCGCGCTGCCGCGGCGGCAAGTGCTGCAGCGCGGCCACCATCGCCAGTCGAAGGCTCTGCCGAGTCCCGACCACCGCAGCCGGGTCCGCATTCAGCAGCAGGTCCGGGAACGGCTCCAGCCAGCTGACCTCAAGTGCTTGAGCTGCCAGGTCGTTCGGGTCCGCACCGGGAGCTCCAAGGGCAGACGGCACCATCCGGCGACTGCTGTGCTGCAAGGCGTTCAGGCAGACGCGGGTAGCGATCCGATAGAGCCAGGTCTTGACGGACGAACGCCCCTCGAACTCCGCGAAGCCACGCCAGGCCCGCAGGTAGGTCTCCTGCACGGAGTCCTCGGCATCGTGCAGCGACCCGAGCATCCGGTAGCAGTGCGCGACCAGCTCACCCCGGTACTGCGCGAACTCCTCCTCCAGGTTCATCCCACCTCCTCAACCGAGCGCATCGCCACAGCCGGGCCAGCCGAAGGCTCCGTACGCCGGACGGCGATCCCTAGCCCAGCAAGGGCCCCAGCCAACGACAGTACGCCGCACACCACCAACGCCCGGGTGAAACCGGCGCTGAAGGAGGCTGGCGATCCATAGCCGCCATTGGTGGCGAACACCGCGGCCAATATTGCGACTCCGACCGCACCGCCGAGTTGCCGTGTCATGCCGTAGATCCCCGAAGCGATGCCCACCGCTTCGCGAGGCAGTGAGCCGATACTGGCGCTCTGTGTGGCCGGCATCGCCATCGAGATTCCACAGCCCGCAACGATCATCGGTGGCACCAACGAGATGTAGTGCACGCCCGGATCCGCGACCAGCCCTATCCACGCCATCCCGATCGCATTCAGGACCAGGCCGACCACCACGATCGGTCGCTCGCCGATACGGTCCACCAGCCGGCCCGCGATCGGCGCGACGACGAAGAGCGTGGCAGTCCACGGCAGTAACTGCAGGCCGGCTTTGAGCGGTCCTGAGCCGAGCACGGCCTGCATGAACTGGGCAACGAAGAACACCGCGCTGAACAGGGCCGCAGAGAGGAAGAAGCCGGCTGTGTTCCCTGCGGAGAAGGCCCGGACCCTGAAGAAGCTGAGCGGCACCATCGGTTCTGCTGCCCGCTTCTCCCAGGCCAGGAATCCCAACAGGAGCAGGGCTCCGAGCACGAAGGAGCCCACTACTTCCGGACTCGTCCAGCCTGCTACCGCACCACGGACCACTCCCCAGACGAGGCCGAGCACCGCCAACGTGATCAGGGTGGCGCCCCGCGGGTCCAGCCGTCGTACGGGACCTCTGCTCTCCGGGATCCGTCGCAGTACAAGGGGAATGGCCAGCACACCCACCGGCACGTTGATCCAGAAGATCCACTGCCAGGCAAGGCCCTGAGTGACAGCGCCACCGATCATCGGGCCGCCCAGCACCGCGAGGCCAGTGATGCCGCTGAAGACGCCGATCGCCCAGCCACGACGTTCGGCCGGGAAGGCCGCACCGAGTAGTCCCATCGCCAGTGGCATCACCATGGCAGCGCCGGCGCCCTGGAGTGTGCGGGCGGCGATCAGTGACGGCACCGACGTTGCCAGTGCACAGCCGATCGAGGCGACCGTGAACAGGGCGAGGCCGGCGGCGAAGGTTCGGCGGCGGCCGAGTCTGTCGCCTATCGCGGCGGCCGTCATCAGCAACATGGCGAAGCTCAGGCTGTAGGCGTTCACCGTCCATTCCAGTTGTTCCATCGACGCGCCCAGGTCTTGCCGGATCGTGGTCAGCGCCGCTGCCACCACCAAGACGTCGAGGGCGACCATCACCGAGCCGATCGAGGTCAGCGCCAGCACCCAGCGCTGTTCGACCGTGGTTCGTTCCTTGCTCACAGCTCCTCCAGAAACTCGCAGTCACTGGTACTGACAACCGCGAGGAACCGGAATCATCGCTGCGACCTACTCCGGTCTCCAGCGCGGTCAAACGAACACCCCGGCCCGGCCGGCAACCAGTACTACGGTCGCCGCGCGGTCGGCATCGGCCTCGGTCACCGGCTCGCCGGTCACCAGAATCCGGTGGAAGAGCGGGGCCGCGAGGTACTTCATCAACTCGATCGCGTCGGTGCCCTGAGGAAGTCGGCCGTCGGCCACGGCGCGCTCCACCACGGGGATGACCTTGGTCAGGCGGCCGGCCCAGAAGGTTCGCAGTACCCGCGCGACTTCCGGGGAGGACTGGGCACCGGAGACCAGGGCGCGGACGGCGGCGGATCCGACCGTGCTCATCAGGACGGACCGCACACCGCGGGCCAGCGTTTGCAGGTCGAGTGCCAGATCGCCGGTGTCGGGGACCCCGATCTGTACTTCGGCGGTCGCTTCGAGGGCCTCGGTGACGAGCCGTTCCTTGGTTCGCCAACGACGGTAGACGGTGGTCTTGTGAACGCCGGCTCTGATCGCGACGGACTCCACGGTCGTCCGTTCGTACCCGTGCTCGGCGAGCTCGGACAAGGTGGCCCCGACCACCGCAGCCCGGTTCTGCGCCGTCCGCCCACCTGGCCGCGCAGTACCGGGTGGTTTGGCACCGGGTGGTGTGGCACCGGGTCGCACCGACTGGCTCACTGGTGACCTCCAACGTGATTGCATCCGTCGGCCGGGGCTGGCATGATCCAGCGCAATTGCAACACAAAGTTGCATTAACGAAGGATGTCAGATGCCCAATTCGCTTTTCTACACCGGTCCGTCGCTGGCTGTCCTGCACGAGGAGTACGCGAAGAAGGGCCGGATCGACGACCGGGCCGCGATCCAGGGCCGCCGCGAGGCCGTCATCGCCGCGCCGATCGACCTGGTCTGGCAGAAACTGACCGACGTCGCGCGCTGGGACACCAACCTCGAGCCCGGCGTGAAGGACATCCAGCTCGACCAGGGCGTCACCGTTGACGGCCGCTTCACCCGGGTCAAGAGCGGCGCCAAGATGAAGGCCCGCTTCGCCGTCCTCGAAGCCCCCCGCGAGATCGCCTGGACCGGCGCCGCCTTCGGCGCCAAGGTCGTCCACCGTTTCGTCCTGGAGTCCACCGACGACGACTCCACCCGCGTCACCGTCGAAGAATCCATGGCGGGCCCCCTCTTCGGCCTCATCTTCAACAACAAGAAGCTGGACGCAGTCCTCGTCGAGTCGCTGGCCACCCTGAAGCAGGCCTCCGAAGCCTAGTACCCCGAGCCGCGGGCGTGCTCGTAAACGCCACACAGGTCGGCGGTTACGTCACACAGAGTTAGCATCTAAGGGTGTCTTAAGGCTGGTTTAAGGGGACGGAGCAACTATCTCCTCAAGGAAGCTATCGCTGTGGTCGGAGCAGATCTACGGTGAAAGTGCTGGACCAACCAGGGGGAGGACCACTCATGACCCAACTTGCCGACAGCGGCATCGGAGACCTGAGAACCACGATCGGCGGGCCGGTGCTCGGCCCGGCCGATCCCGGCTACGACGACGTGCGCAAGGTGTGGAACGCGGCGGTCGACCAGCGCCCGGCGGTGATCGTCCAGGCGCGGAGCGTCGACGATGTCAGCCGTGCCGTCGGCTTCGCGCGCGAGAACGGCCTGGAGATCGCGGTCCGGGGCGGTGCGCACAGCCCCGGCGGCGCCTGCACCGTCGAGGACGGCCTGGTGATCGACCTGAGCCGGCTCAACCAGGTCACCATCGACCCGGTGGCGAAGCGGGCCCGGGTCGGCGGCGGCGCCCTGCTCGGCGATCTCGACGCCGCGGCCCAGCAGTCCGGACTCGCGGTGCCCGCGGGCATGGTCAGCCACACCGGCGTCGGGGGGCTCACGCTCGGCGGCGGCATGGGCTGGCTGACCCGCAAGTTCGGGCTCAGCATCGACAACCTCGTCTCGGCCCAGGTCGTCACGGCCGACGGCCGGATCCTGCGCGCCGCCGAGGACGAGAACCCTGACCTGCACTGGGCGCTGCGTGGTGGCGGCGGCAACTTCGGCGTCGTGACCGAGTTCGAGTTCCAGCTGCACGAGGTCGACCCGCTGGTCCGGTTCGGCCTGCTGTTCTGGGAGCTGGACCAGGGTCCGGAGATGCTCCGGATGGCCCGCGAGGTGGTCGCGAACCTCCCCCGCGAGGTGAACATCGTGATCGCGGGGCTGAACGCGCCGCCGGCGCCGTTCGTCCCCGAGGAGCACCACTTCAAGCCCGGGTACGCCCTGATCGTGACGGGGTTCGGGGAGCCTGAGGAGCACGAGCAGGTGCTGGACGAGATCCGGGCCGCGCTGCCGCCGCTGTTCGAGTTCGCCACCCCGATGCCGTACGTCGCGCTGCAGCAGCTGCTCGACGAGGCGAACGCGTGGGGGCAGCACGCGTACGACAAGGGCACCTACCTCGACGACCTGACCGACGACGTGATCAAGGTGATCACCGATCAGCTGCCGCGCAAGCAGTCGCCGCTGTCGGTGATGTTGTTCTACCGCCTGGACGGGGCGTTCTCGGAGGTCGAGGAGGACGCGACCGCGTTCAGCGGCAGCCGCTCACCGGGGTACGCGCTCTTCATCGTCGCGGTCTGCCCGACACCGGAACTGCTCGAGCACGACCGGGCCTGGGTCCGGTCGTGCTGGACGGCACTCCAGCCGTACAGCCGGGGCATCGGGAGCTACGTCAACGCGATCAGCGACGACGGCGTGGACGATCGGGTCCGCGCGTCGTACGGCGCGAAGTACGACCGGCTCGCGGCGATCAAGGCGACCTACGACCCGGACAACGTGTTCCACCGGAACGCGAACATCAAGCCCGCGTAGGGGCCAGCGCCACCGTGACGATGAGCGGACCCAGCTCGAGGGTCCGCCATCGCCCGGTGAAATCTGCCGGTACGTCGAGACCGTGCTCGGGCCACCACGCGAGCATCGGGACGTCGGCGAGCTTGCAGAGGCACTCGGCCCGGGTCCAGCGCTGCCAGAACTCGTCGACACCGAACCGGCGAGCCAGCGGCGCCGGGACCACCTGCTCGGCGTACTCGGCGTCGATCACCACCGACCAGCCGGCCGGCGGTACGGCGTACCAGCCGACGCAGCGGAAGTCGGGCAGGTGCGACCGGGTGACGGCGTCCGCCATCTCGGCCACGGAGCCGACCCGCAGGTGCTCCGAGGCCGAAGCGAGCAGGTCAGATGGAGGCAGCGCCATCGATGACGAGGACCTGGCCGTTGATGTTGGTGTTGTCCAGCAGCAGCATCCGGACCACCGGGACGACCTCTTCCGGCTCGGTCAGGTGTCCGGTCGGGGTGCGGCGGACGATCTGGTCGAGCTGGGTCTGGCCGAGGACCGCGGACATGTCCGAGGCGAAGAAGCCCGGCGCGACCGAGTTGACCAGCACGCGGCCGCCGAGTTCGCGGGCCATCGAGCGGGTCGCGGAGTCCATCCCCCCCTTGGTCGCGGAGTACGCGACCAAGCCGGGGTAACCGCGCTGGGCGCAGATCGAGGTGACGTTGACGATCCGGCCCTTGAGGCCCTTGGCCATCATCCGGCGCAGCACGAACCGGGTCAGCACCAGCGGCGCGGTCAGGTTCGTGTGGATGATGTTGGCGATCTGCTCGGCCGAGGTGTGCACGTGGAGCGAGTCCTGGCCGACCGCGGCGTTGTTGATCAGGCCGTCGATCGGGCCGAGCTTGGCCTCGACCTCCTTGACGAACGCCTGGCTGGCCTTCTCGTCGGTGACGTCGACGGAGCCGATGTGCACCTGGTCGGGGTACTTCTCGGCCAGCTGGGTCAGCTCGGGCGTCACCGTCCGGGCGAACGCGGCCACCTTCACGCCGGCGTCGATCAGATCGGTGACGAAGGCCAGGCCGAGACCCTTGGATCCACCGGAGACAAGTACCACCGTCGAGGGCGGTACCAGAGTTGGGCTGTCAGACATCGCTTTTCAGGGTCTCCTTCTGGGGAATCTCGTCCAGGAACCGGATCCGGCGCGGTACGCCGTAGTCCGGCAGCCTGTTCGTGCACCACTGCACCAGGTCGGCGTCGGTGATCGGCCCGATGCTCGGATCGACCACCACCTCGGCGGCGACCATCCGGCCGACCAGCGGGGCCTTGCGGGCGAACACGCGGGCCCACGCCACGGCCGGGTGGCCCATCAGCACGTTGCGGACCAGGCCGGCGGACACCTTGGAACCGCCGACGTTGATCTCGTCGGTGTCCAGGCGGCCGGTGATCAGCACCCGGTCGTCGACGAACTCGACCCGGTCACCGGTCCGGTGCGCGCCTTCGAGGCCGGCGCCGTGGTGCGGTGAGCTGATGATGAGCTCGTCGTTCTCGACGTGCAGGATCGGCCGCTCCGACTCGGGGTCGGGATCGCGGTCCAGCCAGGCCTTCGGGAAGCCCGCCTTGCCGTCGTGGACGACGATCGAGGCGCCGACTTCGGAGGAGGCGTAGATCCAGGAGATCCGGGCGTCGGGGAAGATCTCGTGCAGCCGGTCCAGGATCGCCTGGTCGACCGGCTCGCCACCGAGGGTGATCTGCTCCAGCGGGACGTTGGCCAGCGCCTCGGTGTCGCGGTAGATCGTCTGGCGCCAGAACGTCGGCGTACCGGAGGCTGCCGTGACGCCGTGCTCGGCCGCGATGGCCGGCCAGGTCTCCAGCTCGGACGGTTCGATCACGACCAGGCCCTGTTCGGCCTGGGTGAGCGAGATCGTGATGACCTGCCACCAGGCATAGGTGCCCGGGGAGTACGGGACCAGCCAGGTGCGGGGCTGCTGCTGGCCGCGGACGGTGGTCAGCGACTCGAGCGTGTGGCCGATCCGCTTGGGCCGGCCGGTCGAGCCGGAGGTGAGCAGCCAGACGCGGCCGGATTCCTCCACCCGCTTGAGTTTCGCCGGGGTGACGGAGTTCTCGTCGCCCTTCGCGATCACCACCGCGAAGCCGGACTCGCCGAGCTCCTCGCGCATCGCGAGGTCGACCCGCGACGAGGTGGCGACCAGCAGCTCGGTGCCGTGCACGGCGTGGTGCCGGACGGCCGCCAGCGCATCGGCGCCGTTGTCCACCAGGACGGCTGCCGGCGACGGCAGCTGCGGCAGCTTGTGCAGGGTCCGCCAGGTCAGCGTCTTGCCACCGACGACGACGCGGTTGTCGTCACCGATCAAGGCGGTCGTACGCCGCTGGGCGGTCACGCCGACTGAAGCTGCTCGATGAAGTCGAGGACGTCACCGACCTTGGCGATCTGCCGCAGGCCGGGGGCGTCGAAGTTCAGCTCGTCGCCGATCTCGTCCTCGACCCGCAGGGCGAGCTCGGAGAAGTCCAGCGAACGGAAGCCGATCTCACGCAGGTCGGCACTGTCCTCACTCGGCAGCGTCTTACCCTGCGCCTTCATCACCTCGCCCATCAGGTCCCGGATCTGGGCGCGCGTCAACTCACTCATGGGTCCAGAGCCTAGCGGCTACCGCGCCTGCGGCCGACCTCGCGGCAGGCCGGCAGTGGTCCAGGTCACGTTCGGTGCTCGCGGTAAGCAGGTCAACCGGTCGACCTATCATCGCGTTGAGTTGGACGGGAACTTTCTGCCACCAACGGTCCTCTGGATGGGTAAGGACGCGAACGAGGGGACCTGGGATGAACAAGGGCGGGCGAGCCGCGGTGGTCGTGGCCCTGCTGAGCGTGCCGGTGCTGCCGCTGGGCTGGTTCATCGGGCTGCGGGCGCAGGGCGCCTGGATCCCGGCTGCTTACCTCGCCTACCTGCTGATCGTGATCGCCGTTCCGGGCACGCTGTTGTGGCGGCGGCTCACCGGCGGCTCCGGCTGGTTCGCGGCCGACGCAGTGCTCGGTACTACGTTCGGCCTGGCCTGCGAAGCCCTCGTTTACCCGCTCGGCCGCTGGCTCGACATACCTATGCTCGCCTTGGTCCTGCCCGCCCTGGCTCTCGGGATGGTGCTGGCGCTGCCGCGACGCGAGGAAACCGACCGGCCGACCCCGTGGTGGGCGATCACCGGGGTGATGGTGTCGGTCGGGGTGGTGTCGGCCTGGTTCATCCGGGTCGGTTCCAGGCTGATCGCGCTCGACGGCCCGGCCGCACTCAAGCCGAACTCGGACTCGCCGTTCCAGCTGTCGCTGGCGGCCGAGCTGACCCACCACTTCCCGCCGCAGGTCCCCTACGTGGCGGGCGAGCCGCTCGCGTACCACTGGATGGTCTACAACCACCTCGCGTCCGCGCACTGGATCACCGGGATCGAGCTCGACGTACTGACCCAGCGGGTGGTCCCGTTCGCCTTCATGCTGCTGACGGCGATGGCGGCCGCCGCGGTCGGCATGGTGCTGACCGGGCGGGCTGTCGCCGCACCGATCGCGGCCGCGCTGACGGTGATGGCCGGTGACCTGTCGCCGTGGCCCTGGACGACGACGAACACGCTCTACAACGACGGACCGCTCTCACTGGGCCAGATGATCAGCCCGACCCAGGCGTTCTCGACGGTGCTGATGCTGCCGCTGATCGCGGTCACCGCCCTGATCTTGCACCGAAAGCCCAGGCAGTCCTGGGGGCGGCTGGCCGGGCTCTTCCTGGTCGCGGCTGTTCTCATCGCGGTTCTGTCGATCTCCAAGGCGACCGCACTACCCGTGTACGCCGCTGGGCTGCCCGCCGCGTGGATCTACCTGTCCGTGCGAGCGCGTCGGCTCAACCTGCGCGCGCTCGTCCTCGCAGTACTGGTCGTCGTCGGCTACGGCTTCAACTTCCTGGTGATCCTGAGCGCCGACAGCCAGGGGATGGTGATCAAGCCGGCCGGGACCTTCCGGTCGATGCTGCAAGGGATGTACACCGGGATCGCCCCCGACGTCCGGCCCGGTCCCTCGGTGCTGGTGATCGTGTCGGCCGCCGTCATCATCGGCTGGCTGATGCCGGTCGTGGGCGCGCTGTTGATCCGCCCCCGCGTTCCCCGTGACCCGATGGCGGTGTTGCTGGTCTTCGGGTTCGTACTGGCCATCGTGGCCGCCTCGATCCTGTACCACTTCAGCCAGTCCCAGGTCTTCTTCGCCCGGAGCGCCTTCATTTACGGGGTTCTGATCGCGACCTGGGGACTGTCGTCGCTGGATCGCCGCGTGTACTTCGCGGTGGCGCCCGCCCTCGCGCTCGGAGTCGCGGCGATCTACTACGGCCGGTCCCGGTCGCACGGCCTGATCAGGGACTGTCGCGACACCAGTTGCCTCGACCGGATCTTCGCCGAGCCACTGGTCGTCGCGCTGATAGTGGTTGCCGTGGGCATCGTCGTACTGGGCCTGATCTTCCGGGGCTCACGCCGTAGGTGGGCAGCGATCGCGGTAGCGGCCCTGCTCGGCCTGACAGTGTCGCCGACCATCGTGAGCCTGCAGAAGTTCGCGACGCCTGGCGGTTCGACGTACGAGTCCATTGCCCCGGGTGGGATCGAGGCGGCGCGTTTCATCCGGCGGCAGTCGGGGCCGGACGATCTGATCGCCACCAACATCCACTGCCATCGGCCACCTGCCACGGCTGAGACAGGTGGGCTGAGCGTGAAGGACGCCGAAAGGTGTCACAGCGCCTCCTTCTGGATTCCTGGCTATGCAGAGCGACGCGTGCTGGTCGAAGGCTGGGCGTACACGGCCAAGGCCAACAACCACGCCTACAACTCCAACGACGCGCTCTACAGCCCCTTCTGGGACCAGGAGAAGCTTCGGGCCAACGACGCGGTCTTCACCGCCCCGACCCGGGAGAACGTGGAGACCTTGCGCACGAAGTACGGCGTCCGCTGGCTCTTCGCCGACGAGCGCATCAACCCCATCCCGGCCGAGCTCAGCCTCCTCGCCCAACTGCGGTTCCAGTCCGGCACGGTCCGGGTCTACCAGCTCTACCCGTTGCCACCAGCAAGCACACCTAGCCCGTCCGGGACACCGAGCACCACCCCGGGCTGAGAAAGATCTATTGAACCGGGCCGTTCCGCAACTTTTCCGGTCCCGCGGGCCTCGTTCCTAGTAGTGCAGCCGTCGGGGGTGCACTACAGGTGGGGGCCCGGAATGTCCATGATTGCCGCGAGCTATCTCGCGTACTTCGTCGCCGTCGTCGCCTTCCCAGGGACGGTGTTCTGGCGGCGTCTCACCGGCGGCACCGCCTGGTTCGCCGTCGACGCCATCCTCGGAGCCGGCCTCGGCCTCGCGCTGGAGGTGCTGGTCTACCCGGTCGGCCGATGGCTCGACGTACCCCTGCTGCCCTTGCTGCTCACGGCCTTCGCGCTCGGGCTGGTAGTCGCCTTCCCAGCCAGGGCGTCGACTCGCAAGCCGTTTCCCTGGTGGGCGATGGCCGGCCTGATGGTGTCGGTCGGGGTGGCCTCGGCCTGGTATCTGCGGGTCGGTTCGCACTTGATCGCGCTGGACGGTCCGGCGGCGAACCGGCCGAACTCGGATTCGCCGTTCCAGCTGAGCCTCGGCGCGGAGCTGACCCATCACTTCCCGCCACAGATCCCGTACGTCGCGGGCGAGCCGCTCCAGTACCACTGGATGGCGTACAACCACACGGCCGCGGCGCACTGGATCACCGGGATCGAGCTCGACGTCCTGACTCACCGGTTCGTGCCGTTCTCGATGATCCTGATGACCGCCCTGGGCGCGGCCGCGGTCGCCGTCGTACTCGCCGGCCGGGCGGTCGCCGCTCCGATCGGCGCCGGCCTCACCGTGCTGGCCGGTGATCTCGCGCCCTGGCCGTGGGCAGAGACCAACACGCTCTACCACGACAGTCCGCTGTCGATGGGCGAGCTGATCAGCGCCACCCAGGCCTTCTCGACAGTCCTGCTGCTACCGCTGATCGGCGTCACCGCGCTGATCCTGCGGCGATCCGGGGACCAGTCGATGGGTCACGTCGCGGGACTGCTCGTGGTGGCTGCCGTCCTGATCGCCGTACTGTCGGCGAGCAAGGCCACCGCACTGCCCGTGTACGGCGCCGGGCTGGCCTTCGGCTGGCTCTACTCGGCGATCCGGCGGCGGTTCGACTGGCGGATCACGATCCTCGGCCTGCTGTCCGTGCTGTTCTACGGGCTGAACTACGTCTTCATCGCCGTGGCCGCCACGGCACTGATGTGGCAGTTCAGCCTCGCGCAGGTCTTCTTCGTCCGGAATGCTTTCTGGGACCAGGAGAAGCTACAGCTCAACGATCTGGCCTTCACCGCCCCGACCAAGGCGGTCCTGGAGACGCTGCGCACGAAGTACGGCGTCCGCTGGCTGCTGTTCGACGAACGAGTAAACCCCGTCCCGGCCGCCCTCAACCACCTAGCCACCCCACGTCGCACCTCCGGCACCGTCCACGTTTACGAACTCGCCACACCCCCAGTCATCCCTACCCCACGCCCCTAGCCAACTGCCGGGATCGGGATGCTCTGGTTCCAGGTGCGGTCCAGGGCTGTGATCGAGTAGAGGTAGTGGTGGCCTGGGAGTGCGGTGGCGTCCGTGTAGGTCTCCTGGGTGGCCGCGGTGGTGCGCTGGGTGGCCAGCAGGTTGCGGGCATCGTTGTCGGGGCACCAGTCGCCGCCGGTGAGGTCGCGGCGGTAGATCGCGTACGACGTGGTGTCGGCTGAGGTCGCGCGCCACTGCAGGCGTACGCCGGTCGCGGTGGTGGCGGCCTTGACGGAGTGCACCGGGAGCGGCGGCCGGGAGTCGAGGTGCGACATGGCCGGGACCAGTGCGGGCCGGGTGTACCAGGTGGCGTTCAGCAGACTGGTGGCTCCGAGCCGGTCGGCCCGGACGTCCTTGGCGGAGAAGTAGATGTCGCCCTTGACCTCAGGAACCGTTGCGTTGAAGGCCAAGTGGTCACTCAGCTCGGCCGGGTCGGCCCAGTCGGGCGACTGCGTCGACGTACCGACCTTGTAGGTGGCCTGGCCGATGTAGAGGTGCACGTCGGTGCCGCGGACCTGCTCCGCCCACCAGGGCACGATCTTGTTGTAGTCGGCGGGAGCGAAGCCACCCGCCCAGTAGACCTGCGGCACGATGTAGTCGATCCACTCCTCGCGGACCCACCGCCGGGTGTCCGCCGCGAGGTCGTCGTACGTCTGAACCCCTGCGGTGGTGTCGGAACCGAGCGGGTCGGTCGCCTTGTTCCGCCAGACCGCGAACGGGGAGATACCGAACTTCACCCACGGCTTGGCCGCCTTGATCCGGTGCTGCAGCTCCTGGATCAGCAGGTTGATGTTGTTCCGCCGCCACTCGGCCAGCGTGGGGATCCCGCCCCCGTACTGCGCGTAGGTGGCCGCGTCATCGAAGACCTGACCTGCCACCGGGTACGGGTAGAAGTAGTCGTCGAAGTGGACACCATCGATGTCGTAGCGCGACACCGCGTCCATGATCGCGTCCTCGACCAGCTTGCGGACCGCCGGGATTCCCGGGTTGTAGTAGAGCTTGCCGCCGTACGCCAGAACCCACTCCGGGTGCTGTCGGGCCGGGTGCTCCGGGGACAGCGCGTTGAGATCCGTGCCCATCGACACGCGGTACGGGTTGAACCACGCGTGCAGCTCGAGGTTCCGCTTGTGCGCCTCGGCCACCGCGAAGGCGAGTGGGTCGTATCCGGGGTTCCCACCCTGTACGCCCGTCAGGTACCGCGACCAGGGCTCCACCTTGGAAGGCCAGAACGCGTCCGCTGTCGGACGCACCTGCAGTACTACGGCGTTGTGGTGCTGGCGGACGGCATCGTCGAACCAGCCGAGCAACTCGGCCTGCTGCTGGGCCGCGGTGAGACCGGTCCTGGACGGCCAGTCGATGTTGACCACCGAGGCCACCCAGCTGGCACGGAACTGCCGCAGCGGCGTACTGGGGTCGGCCGCGCAGCTCGCCCCGGACTCTGCCGGCCTGGCGCCCGTAGTACGGGCTGTTGCCGGCAGGGCCCCGAAGACCAGGCCAACTGTCGCGCCGAGTACGCCGACTATCCGCAAGACACCCATGTCACTCTCCGACCAGTCCATAGATGAAGTCGAAAGATAGTTACACAGGCCGGGCCGGTCGCAGAAGGGCTGGTGACGATTCGATTCGGTGATGACCTCATGCCGTAGCGGTCTGGCCACCGAATGGCTGGCGGCAGCGGCCAGCCAGTACCGTGGGGACCGGATCAACCAGGGATCGAGAGGGCGGAAAGTGCTGCGTACGGCCACCGACGGCGACGTCGACATCATCCGGATCCTGCGCAACCAGGAGCCGAACCGCGAGGTCAGCATCAACTCCCACGAGATCTCGGCCGACGAGCACGCCGGCTGGTGGGCGAAGACCAGGGTGGATCCGACCCGGCGGGTGCTGATCTACGAACGCGAGGGCGTCACCGCTGGCGTGGTGAACTTCTTCGATCTGGAGCTCGACGCCGAGCCCCGGACCGGCGCCTGGGGGTTCTTCCTGGATACCGTTGGCCTGGCCGAGCGGGGCGAGACACTGCCCGCGTGGATCGAGGTCATGAAGGACGCGACCGGCTACGCGTTCGACGAGCTCGGCCTGGCCGAACTGCACGGTGAGGTGCTCGAGCACAACGCCGTCGTCCGGCAGATGAACCGGCGGTTCCGGTTCGTCGAGGGCGCGCCGGAGACCCGGTCCACCGAAGGTCGCGAGATCACCGTGCTGCCGATCAGCCTGCACAAAGACAACCGGCGCAAGCCGAAGGGAAACTGACTCAGATGAGTGCCAGCAAGACGATCAACTTCGGCGACGTCCCCGTCGGTCCGGACCACCAGCCGTTCATCATCGCGGAGATGTCCGGCAACCACAACGGCGACATCGAGCGGGCCAAAGACATCGTTCGCGCTATGGCCGAGACCGGCGTACAGGCGCTGAAGCTGCAGACCTACACGGCCGACACGATCACGCTGGACGTCGACCTGCCGGCCTTCCGGCTGCCGTCCGAGCACGAGCTGTGGGGCGGCGCCCGGCTGTACGACCTGTACCAGGAGGCGCACACGCCGTGGGAGTGGCACGAGCCGCTGTTCGAGCTGGCCAACTCGCTCGGCATGCTGGCGTTCTCGTCGCCGTTCGACCCGACCGCGATCGACTTCCTGGAGAAGCTGAACGTGCCGGCGTACAAGGTCGCCTCGAACGAGATCGGCGACCTGCCGCTGGTCCGCGGGATGGCCGAGACCGGCAAGCCGATCATCATCTCCACCGGTTCGGCGACGCTGATGGACATCGACGCGGCGGTCCGCGCGGCCCGGTCCACGGGTAACGAGCAGATCATCGTGCTGTCCTGTACCGCGAGCTACCCGGCCCCGGCCGACCAGTCGAACCTGCGCTCGATCCCCGTACTGCGGGACGCTCTCGGCGTACAGATCGGTCTGTCGGACCACACCATGGGCATCGGCGCCTCGATCGCGGCCGTGGCACTCGGCGCGACGGTGATCGAGAAGCACGTCACGCTGTCCCGCGCCGACGGCGGCGTCGACTCCGCGTTCTCGCTGGAGCCGGCCGAGGTCAAGCTGCTGGTCGAGGGCACCAAGGTCGCGCAGCAGGCACTGGGCCGGCCGATCGTCGGCCCGAAGGAGGCCGAGCAGAACGTCCTGCGCTTCCGCCGCTCGCTCTACATCACCCGCGACGTCAAGGCCGGCGAGAAGGTAGCCGCCGACAACGTCCGCTCCGTCCGCCCCGCCGGCGGCCTCGCCCCCGACGCCTTCACCTCGGTAGAAGGCCGCGAATTCCGAGTAGACGCGGTAGCCGGCACCCCACTCACCTGGGACGTCCTCTGAGTCAGCCGGCATTTGCAGCAGGCCCGGCGATCAACCGCCGGGCCTGCTTCATTTGAGCTTCGCAGCAGCCAGATCCCGCACCCGCCGCGCAAAGGCGAGGAAGTCCGCCTCTGAGTCGGACGAGCTGTACAAGACGATCTCCGCCACGTAGCGAGGCGTCCTGAAGATCAGAAACCGCTCCGCCCACGCCTTACCCGCTCGCGGATAGGGGTCTGTGGGTTCAGATCATGACCGCGGTAGCTAGTGGGAAGCGCTTCCGCCAGCTGGAAAACGTCGTACCGGTGGGCGATAGGTACTGAGGACGCGCTGGAAGGCGCGGAGGGCGGCGCGGGAGTGGACGGCGAATCCGCTGCCGAGTTCGAGGGAGCGTCGCAGGCGGTGAGAATGACGGTAGTGGCGCAAAGGGCAGCCGCGAGTCGTAGGGGATGCGTCAGGGCAGCTGCCGGTCAAGCGTTGTTTCGAGGGCTTTGGCGAAGGCGAGGAGCTTTTGTTCGGTGAAGTGCGGGGTGTAGAGGCGGATGTCTGCCAGGTAGGTCTGGGTGCGGAACAGGACGACGCCTTCTTGGATCTTTTTGCCGTGGCTCAGGTAGGTCCTGAGGATGTAGCGGGAGCGGGATCCTAGGCCGGGCACGGGGCGTTCGACGATCGAGGCTGGGTCGCGGTCGTCGGTGCGCATGGTGGCGCATTGCGGCGCGGCCTGGAAGAGGAGATCCATGTACTTGTCCGAGTACGGCACCGGCAGTGAGGTCAGCTCCACCTGCACCGGAAAGGCATTGGTTTTCGGGTCGGCGACCGCGTAGGGCAGATAGGGAAACTCTGCGAAGGTGTCGACCTTACGACCGCCGGTTCGCAGGATCTCCCGGCAGGACTCCGGGTCGACCTTGTGCCCCTCGAAAGGATCGTCGCGCGGGGACCAACCGAAGGCTTCTTTGTTGGTCCGGCGATCGAACACTTCGTTGCCGTACTTCGCCGGCAGCGCGTCGCGCAACTGCTCAGTCGTGTTCGCGAAGTTGATCTTCAGCAGTGTCACACTCTGGGGCGCGCTGGGTGTCGAGGCGGGCCGGCGGGGTCGGCGGCGGTCCAGGAGTTGCCTGCGTACTGCTGCAGGCGGTCAGTGCGAGAAAGAATGCCAGCGCCGTCAACTTGTAGGCGGGTTTGCGCATCTTCTAGCTGTGAGAGTTATCGCGGAAGGTCCAGAAGTGGTGCAGGAGGTAGGAGGCTACCGGGATGGCCGCGATCAGGAGGGCCTGGGCGAGCAGGACCGGGAGGCCGAGAACCTCGATCAGCAACGGCATGCCGAGCAGGGAGCAGCCCAGGCCGAACAGGTAGACCGTATAGAACTTGGCGAAACCGCGGATCCAGCCTGCCGAGGTGGAGGCGAAGACGAAGTCGCGGTACAGCGGGTAGACGATCAGCGCGGTGGTGAAGTTCGCCGCCGCGGTGACCGCCAGGTACGGGACCGAGTCCTGCAGGAAGTGCCAGCCGAGCCAGAACAGGCCGAAGTACAGGACGTTCGTGCCGGCACCGACGATCAGGTAGCGAACCCGGTGGTCCCCGGCAACCTTCGAAACGGTGCTCACGGAGGGCTTGGGACCGAGCTGAGCGACAGAAATGACAGAACCTCTTCTATTCAGTGGAATAATCGCAGCGGCGGAACCGCCATCTCCGCATCCCCCGCGCCTGTGTCACCAGCAGAAGGGCCAGCAGTGTTCGTCTCCGTCGTCGTGCCATGTTACCGGTCGGCAGGCACCCTGCCGCGCCTCGTCGAGAATCTGACCCAGGTCTTACCTGAGGTCACGTCGGGGTACGAGATCGTGCTGGTGGTCGACGGCAGCCCGGACGACACCTGGCAGGTGGCGAGCGAACTGGCCAACAAATACCCCGCGACCAGGGCGATGCGGCTGGCCCGCAACTACGGCCAGCACAACGCGCTGATCGCCGGCGTACGGAACGCGCGGTACGAGGTGGTCGTCACGATGGACGACGATCTGCAGCACCCGGCCGACCAGGTCCCGGTCCTGCTCAAGGCGCTCACCGACGACATCGACCTGGTCTACGGCGTGCCGGTCGAGGAGGAGCACGGAGTCCTCCGTAGCTTCGCTTCCCGCCTGGTCAAGGGGGCGATGTCGTCCACGCTGTCGGTGAAGGGCGCCAAGTCCATCAGCGCGTTCCGGGCTTTCCGGACCTTCCTGCGGGACGGTTTCGACGGGCTGGACGGGCCGCACGCGTCGGTCGACGTGGCACTGTCCTGGTCCACCACGCGGGTCGCGCAGACCACGGTGCGGATGGAAGATCGCGCCGAGGGCAAGTCGAACTACACCACCTGGATGCTGGTGAAGCATGCGCTGACGCTGATCACCGGCTACTCCACCGAGCCGCTGCGGCTGGTCGGCTACCTCGGTTTCATCTGCGCTGTGTTCGGGGTCGGGCCTGTTCGGCGTGATCATCTACAAATACGCCGCGGGCGCGACGACTGTGGCCGGTTTCACAACGATCGCCTCGATGGTGGCGCTGTTCTCGGGCGCTCAGATGCTCGCGCTCGGCGTCCTCGGCGAGTACGTCGGGCGCCTGCACTCGGGCTCGATGGGCCGGCCGACGTACGTGATCCGCGAGCGCACGGATGTCGACGCCCACCCCGACATCACCAGTGAGGCCGACGTCACCAGCGAGAAGGACTGAATGCCGCAGTATCTGCTGTTCCCCGGGCGGCACCACGTCCTCACCCGGTTCCAGGCCGCCTTTCTTGCCGAACATGCCGCCGACCGCACGGTGATCTGGGCTGTGACGTCGGCGAATCACCACACCACCAAGCGGAATCCGGTTCCGTACGACCGGCGCGAGGCCGCGATCGAGCGGTTCAGCCTGCAGACCGGGATCCGGTCGCTGGTGTTCGGGGTCGTCGACACCCCACCGACCGACGACTTCGCCGACGTCACGATCAAGGCGATCGAGGCCGGCACCGACGACCAGGTCCAGCTCGACCCCGCCGATACCGTGGTCGCGTGCTCCACCGCCGAAGTCGCCAAGCTGTACGAGCAACTCGGCTACCAGGTGATCGGCGTCGAGCTACCCGGGAAGCCACGGCCGTGGGACGTCCTGCTCATGATTGCCGATGGCAACGACGAGTGGCGTGAGCTCGCACACCCGGGCACTGTTGACGTTTTCGACCGGTATGCCCTGGATGCGCAGATCCGGCGCTGCGTGAACGACCCGGTGGTCGGCGACGACGGCGGACTCACCACCACCCGCGACTACAAGACCTACGCCGACGCGTTCGAGACCGCGGCGGACCGCAAATGGCTGCAGATCAAGGACTTCGTCCGCCCCGGCCGGATCCTCGACATCGGCTGCGCGACCGGCGCCACCCTGCAACTCGTCGACGCGGATCCGCGCTTCCACGAGTCCGACCTGATCGGCGTCGAGGTCGCCCGGCACCTGTACGCCGAATGCGTGCACAAGAAGGAGCAGGGCCTCTTCCACAACCCGAACGTCTACTTCTACCAGCGCAACATGCTCGGCTCGGCGGTCTTCCCACCGAGGTCGATCGACACCACGCTGACGCTCGCGCTGACTC
The DNA here is from genome assembly GCF_014217565.1 of Kribbella qitaiheensis. Lineage (NCBI taxonomy): Bacteria > Bacillati > Actinomycetota > Actinomycetes > Propionibacteriales > Kribbellaceae > Kribbella > Kribbella qitaiheensis. The sequence continues at coordinate 4,922,321 of NZ_CP043661.1, read as the reverse complement.
ACGAGATCTGGTCGTACGCCGACGGCTCGCGTCCCGCCACGGTCCAGCGCTTCGCCGACGCCCTCTACGCCCATACGGCCCCTGGCGGCGTCTGGGTGAACTCCGACGTCTGCGGACCGGCCGAGCCCGAGCGCCCCGTAGTACTGGCTCTCGATGACAGCGACGGGACCAACCCGGACGCGGTCACCGAACTGGAGACGCTTCAGGATCCGGCGGAGTACATCGCCAAACTCTCAACCAGGGCACGGTTCTTCCAGTTCGCGCACGACTTCCGGCAGAACGCGAAGGTGCCCTTCGCGTACGCCGAACGCGACGGCAAGCTCGTCCTGCGGCTCGCGGACGCGATGGACTTCCTGACCCGCAAGGACTACGTCGACAACTGGCTCAGCGAGACCCACGAGCAGTTCTGCGGACTCGACTTCGAGGGCTGGTCCGACGTCGCCAAGCAGGGCCGGCTTCACCATCGACCCCGCCTCGAAGCCGTGGCGCAACGACTGGGTGATCACCAATCGGATCGCCCCGGTCGCCACCATCACCAGCGCCACCGGCGGCCCGATCGAGTGGCCCGACACGCACCAACTCCTGATCGCCCGCCGCTGACGCCGGCTTCGCCTACCGAGTCAGCCGAGCTTGTTGCGGAGCTGGCGGTTGACCTTGCGCTTGACCTTGCCGGCGAACTTGCGCGGGTTGCGGATCATCGCCGCCTTGCGGATCAGCTTGACCGCGGAGTACGCCTTCGAGTTGCGCAGCCGGGTGCGTTCGGCGTTGGCCTTGGTGACCTGGGTCCGCATCTCGCGGATCCGGGTCTCGCGGGTCTTCAGCGCCTTGTCCCGGAAGCCGAGAGTCCGTTCCAGGCCGAAGATCTGACCGGCCAGCTCGACCGACTCCTTCTTCGCCCGCTCTGCCTCGGCCAGCGCGGTCCGGACGTCCGGCGTCTGGGAGGCATCCGACGGGATCCCCAGTACGCCGGCCAGCGCGGCGGCCAGCTCCTTGCCGCGGGCAACATAAGCGACCGCGGCCGATGGGGTGTCCGCGGCGGTGGCCGCGACGGGCGCCGGCGCCTCGATGCCGGACATCGCGACCAAGGCGGAGACGAGGTCGTCGCCGATCATCCACGGCGGCCACGGGTGCCGGCGGTGGGCCCCGATCAGCCGGTCGTGGAACCGCGCCCACGCCGCCGACAGCAGATCCTTGTCGCTCTCCTCGGCAACGGTCTGCCAGCCTGAGACCCCGAAGGCGAAGCTGTCGCCGTCGACGACCACGTCGTCCCAGCGCACCAGCGTCCGCGAACCGGTCTGCGAGCGGGCCCAGTCCCCCAGCCGTGCGGCGAAGTCCCGGAAGCCCGGGACGTCCTCGGCAGCAGCAAGACGGAACAACAGGGTCTCGGCAGTGACGCCACCCGGCACCGAAGCAGGCACAGCGGCAGCGTCGAACTGCAGCAGCCCCGAAGCCTCAGCAGGAGCAGCATCAACAGCAACGGTCCAGCCGGCCTCGGCAGCGTCCGCAGTCAGTACTGCGGTGTGTCCGGGCGTCTTCGCGTAGACGCCGTGACCAACAGCAGCCCCGGCTACAGCGATCCAGCCGCTAGGCGTCGCGCCGAGCAGACCAGCGCGCGCAGCGGACTCCGCGCCCTCGGCGATCGGAGCCAGCAGCGGTACTGCGACAGCCGCCGCCTCCAACGCCTCAACCGCGAGCCGTGCGGGCAGCTGCCCCGGGCGCGCGGCGGCAGCAACCTCAGCCGTCACCAACGCGAACGGAGCCTCCTCGACCGAGAAGGCCGCGTAAGCAGAAGCGTTCTCGAAGCCGACCCGTGCCAGCTCAGCCTTCAACTGCTCGGTGGAGACCGGGCGCGTCGGGTCGTCGTGCAGCGGGCGCCACTCGTCGTCGGCGTGCCGCTCGTCCGCGGGCCGCCGGTCGAGCAAGTTGGTCAAGGAGAACTCGTTCTCCAGGCCAAGCACCACGACAGCGCCGGGAGCGGCCACTGCAGCCAGTGCATCGAGCCGCTGCGCCCAGTTCAGGTCGTCGCTGTCGTAGCCGAGCACCCGGTCCAGGCCGTCGGCGGCGACGACCACATCGAAGGGTGGCCGATCGGCGCCCGCGAGCCCGTCCAGGGCTCCGGCGACGACCTGCAGTTTGTCCGCGAACTGTTCCGTGAGCTCGGTGGCGTCAGAGACGGACCGGACCAGCAGAGTCGTCTCGGATGCCTTGGCGACGACCGCCTCGATCAGATCCGCGCCATGCGGTCCGAGGATCAGCGTGCGTGCCCCGTCGGGCAGTACATCGGCCAGGAGTGCGCGCAGCACCGGTCCCTGGACGGCGCCCCGCTTGCCGCTGTAGTCGCTCCACGGCTGCATCTCGCCGCGGACCACATCGACGGCCAGCTGGTTGTCAGACACGCTCTCTCCAATCGAACAACATGCGCAGTTCCTCGGCCGGCATCATCCACGGGACGCCGAGCTCCAGGTCGGTGGTCGCGCGGGCGGCGGCCAGGTCGATGTCCTTGCCGAGCAGCTCAGGCCACAGCCTGGCGATCCGGTTCTGCCCGCCGAACAGGGGGTTCTCGCCGGCCATCTCCATCGGATCGCCGTAGACGGCGGGCTCGCAGCCGGCGGCGATACCGTAGAAGATCGCGGTGGACAGCCGGTTCGCGGCCACCCGCTTGTGCTTGCGGAGCTCGGTCAGCTGCTTGTACAGGAAGCGCGGATCCGTGCCCTCGTAGGAGAAGCCGCGCCGGCCGAAGGAGACCACCCGGAAACCGGCGTCCTCGTACGACTTGCGCACCTCCGGCCGGTCGTACTCGGTGTAGTACAGGCTGAAGGTGACCGGGCCGGGCTCGGTCTCGCGGATCTCGTCGATCAGGCGCTGGTGATCGCCTTGGATCTTGCCGCCTTCCCAGCCATGGAAGAGGAACCAGAGGGTCCCCTCCCGCTCCTCCTCCGGCACTGCGCCCAACGTCGGCTCCAGCTGCTGCAGGTAGAGGAACGGAGCGCCGATGCTGTGGTAGTTCCGCCGGCCCAGCGCGTGGCCGCGACGGCGCGGGCCGTCGCTCCAGGTGAACCGCCAGGCGCCGTCGTAGAACTCGTGCACCGGGTTCCAGCCATCGGCGATGTTCCAGCCGTGCTGCAGGTAGCCACGCAGGCGGGGCGGGTACTCGTCGTCCAGACCGGCGTACCGGGCGAGGATGTGCGCCTGGCCGTAGTAGTGGTTGTGGTGATGCATCAGCGGACCTCGACGTGGAGAGTGCCGGCGTGCGGGCGCAACGCGGCGATGTGGCCGTCCTGCTCGAGCTCGAGCGGCAACCGGCTGGACAGGAACGCCTCGCACTGGACCGCGTGCGAGGAACCGTCCGCGGCGACCGCGAACAGGATCCAGTCGGCCAGGCTGGCCAGCGGGTCGGTCGAGCTGACGGTGACGTCGGCCGGGATCAGCTCGGTCAGCCCGATCGAGGCCGTCCAGGCGCCGTCGGCCACCGTCCGGCGGCATTCGATGTCCTCGTGGTCGTCGTTGTCGTCCAGGTAACGCCGCCAGCAGAACGAGTAAGCCTCTTCGCCATCGGTCACGACACCGGTGATCCGGAGTTCCTGTCCGTTGCTCCCGGCAACCGCTTTGGCTTGGTGGGCGTTCAGCCGGAAGGGCGACTCCTGCAGGTTCACATAGCCACCGGTGGACCGGGTCAACGTCACCAGGCGGTCCTGCTCGGCATGGCTGGCGGCATGCTCCGGAGCGGTCCAGAGCAGCAGCCGCTCGTCGCCGTCGGCTCCGATCAGCCGGAACGCCCAGGTGGTCCGCTGGGTGAACGGGTCGTCGGGGTTGGTGTCCTCGATGATCGGCCGGATCGGGATCCGGACCGAGAAGTCGCGGCCGTCCCCGGACAGCGTCAGCGGGAGGATCTGGTCCTGGCCCGCCAGCGGACGGGTCACCCGCAGCTTCGGGTCCGTCAGGTCGGCCGGAACACGGCCGTGCAGCACGAGCGCGTCGGCCGTCTGCTCCACCGAGGTGAGCCGGCTCGGATCCACCATCCGGCGCAGTACGAACGCACCGTCCGCGCCGGGACCGGGCTGGATCCAGCTGCTGTCGCTGATCCAGGCGCCCGGCGGCCAGCCGGGGCTGCCGGGACGCTGGCCGCGCAACTTGCCGTGCCGGCGCAACCGGCCCGAGCGCATCCGGACGACGAAGTGCGCCGGTGCGGCGGTGCCCTTGAGCTTGGCCAGCAGCGCCTTGTCGAGGCGGACCTCGAACCCGACCAGCGCCGGGTCGCCGTGCGTGTCGGTCGCGTCGTACCGGCGGACGGCCAGCGGGGTCTCGGCGCCGGCGATGACGAGCGCGATCCGCAAGCTCGAGGAGGTCTTCGTCTCCAGGTGCCGGATCTCCGCGGTGCCCTTCACGGACAGCTCGCCGTCCTGCCAGGCCACGGCGGTCACGCTGGTCGCCAGCGTCAGGTCCTTCATCGGCAACCGGTAGAGCTCCCGCGGCACCGAGCTGTTCTGGTCGTGCAGGCCGGGGTAGTTGTGCTCGAACTGCCAGGAGCGGCGGGGACGTGCGAGTGCCCGCGCGCCACCACGCAGGGCCGCCGTCGTTGCGGAAGGTGGCCAGCCGGCGGAGCAGGTCGACGTCACCGGCCCGCAGTGCCGAGTGCTGCAGCTGGTCGTAGCTGTGGGCGCGGTCCAGCACCTTCTGATCCAGCCGGTCCAGCAGCCGGCGGGCCAGCTTGATCAGGTTCTGCTCTTCCTCCGGCGGCGCCGCGCCGAACGCCATCATCAGCGTCAGCATGTCGATCTGGGTGAAGTGCGCGTGTACCCGCGGCCGGACGTCGCCGATCGCGTTCTCGATCAGGTCCATCACCAGCTCGGCCGACCGGACCCGGTCCTCGAGGTTGCCGAACTGGAACTTCTGCTGGGTGATCGACTCGCCGGACTCGCGCTCGCGCCAGTAGTAGACCGGGACCGCCAGCGCGTCGACGGTGACGGCGTCCAGGTGCGCCTTCAGCGTCACCGGGTAGTCCTCGTAGCGGATCGCGGGGAACTCGTAGCCGTACTCGTCCCAGAACGACCGCCGGTAGACCTTGTTCCAGACCATCCGGTCCAGGATCAGGTCCGGGGTCTCGATCACGTGGGTGGCCAGCCGGTCCTTGGCGAACGGCAGCCGGTGGATCCAGGACGGCCGGACGCCGGAGCTGTTGTTGAACCGCCGGGCGTTGCCGCCGGCGAACGACGAGCCGGTCGCGTCCAGGGTCCGGATCAGCTTCTCGAAGCCGTGCCGGGTGACCAGGTCGTCGCTGTCGACGAAGGTGATGTATTCACCGTCGGCGTGCCGGACCCCGGTGTTGCGGGCCGGGCCGAGGCCCTGGTTCTGCTGCTCGACGATCCGGAACCGCGGGTCGCGGGCGCAGAACTCCTTGGCGATGGTGGCACTGTCGTCCGGGGATCCGTCGTCGACCAGGATCGCCTCGAAGTCGGTCCACGTCTGCCGGGCGATCGAATCGAGACACTCCCCGATGTAGTCGCGGACGTTGTAGAAAGGCACAACGACACTCAGCCGCGGCGTCACAACGGCGTTCTCCTCGGCTCGTTCGGCAGGTCGGTCAGCAACGACATCCCGGTCGGCATCACGCCGGACCCGATGCTGCCGCGGCACGCTCGCGCCGGAGCAACCAGAGGCCGGGCGGCGACCAAAGATCTCGCGCTCATGTTAGCACCGGGCGTGCCCTCTCCCGACGCCCGCGTCACCCTTCGCGACCGGCCTGTTCCTGTTCACCCGGCAGCAATCCTGGCGTTACGAGATGGACTGTCAACAGAGTGTGAACGGGCTCGAAACCGTACCTGGCCCAGGCCCGCTGAACACCGGTGTTGTGGCCCTGTGTCGAGATCACCAGCCGCCGCGACGTACTCGCGTCCTCGACCGCCGCGAGCAGGTGCCCGTAGCGTCCCCGGCCCTGCTCAGCCGGTACTACGCCGGCCAGCTCGATCTCGGTCCAGGACTGCTCCTGGTCGACGGTCGCCAGGCCGAGCACCCGGCGGTCCGGACCCCGCAGTACGACGGCGCCCTCGTCGGCGATGCTGCGCCGGGCCCACTCCTGGTAGCCGGCCAGTGCGAGAGCCCGGTCGAACAACGGGTTCGCGCAGTAGTGGTTGCCGTAGTCGCCGAAGATGTCGCCGACCAGGTCGTCCACCAGGTCGTCGTCGATCGTCCGCTCCAGGCCGGCGTTGAACCCCGCCAGCGGAGCCGGGCGACGGCCCTTGCCGACCGGGAGCGACCAGTAGACGAGACTGTCGGCCAGCAAGGCCGTCCGTGGGCCGTTGGCCAGCGCGGCGAACCAGTGCGCCTCGCGAGCCGGATAGCGCAGTACGACGACGTCGGCCGCCGACTTGTCCACCGCGGTGAGCACCTCGGCCAGCTGCGTCCCGGCCGAGGCCGACACGGTGACCCGGTCGACCGAGACACCGAACCGCTTCGATTCGTACGCCGACGGGGCGCTGATCAGCTCGCCGGCCTCCAGCGCGTCGTACCAGCCCATCAGAGCGGGTACGAGAGCAGACCGTCGATCACGCGGTCCTGTTCGGCCTCGGTGAGCTGGCTGAACAGCGGCAGCCGGACCAGCCGGTTGCTGATGTCGTCGGTGACGTCGCAGCCGCCCGGACCGACCCGGCCGTACTTCTCGCCGGGCCGGGGCCGAGTGCAGCGACACGTAGTGGAAGGTCGCGGTGATGTTGCGCTCGCGCAGGTACGCGATCAGCCCGAGCTGGTGCTCGTGGGACGGCATCAGCACCCAGTACATGTGAGCCGGGTGCACGCAGCCCGCGGGGACCGTCGGACGGGTGATGCCGTTCGCCTCGGCCCAGTCGGCGAGCTTCGCGTGGTACCGCTCCCAGATCGCCAGCCGCGGCGCCTGGATCTCGTCGAACAGCTCGAGCTGGGCGGTCAGGAAGGCGGCCAGCGGGTCGGCCAGCAGGTAGCTGGAGCCGATGTCGACCCAGCGGTACTTGTCGACCTGACCGCGGAAGAACTGGCTCCGGTTGGTGCCCTTCTCCCGGATCACCTCGGCCCGGTGCAGCAGGTCGGCGTCGTTCAGGATCAGCGCGCCACCCTCGCCGCAGTGCACGTTCTTGGTGCCGTGGAAGGACTGCGTCGCCATCTGCCCGAGGGAGCCGAGCGGGCGGCCCTTGTACGAACCGCCGAGGCCGTGCGCGTTGTCCTCGATCACGGCCAGGCCGTGCTTGTCGGCGATCGCCAGCACGGTGTCCATCTCGACCGCGATGCCAGCGTAGTGGACCACGACGATCGCCTTGGTCCTGTCGGTGATCGCGGCCTCGATCTGCGTCTCGTCCAGGTTCAGCGTGTCCGGGCGGACGTCCACGAACACCGGTACGGCGCCGCGCAGCGCGTAGGCGTTGGCCGTCGAGACGAAGGTGAACGACGGCATGATCACCTCGTCGCCGGCCGCCAGGTCGAGCAGCAGCGCGGTCATCTCCAGCGCGTGCGTGCAGGACGGGGTCAGCAGGCTCCCGACGCCACCGGTCAGCTTCGTGATCAGCTCGGAGGCGCGGGCGGTGAACGGACCGTCCCCGACGACCGCGGGCGAGGAGAAGGACTGGTTGACGTAGGCGAGTTCGTCGCCCGCCGCATAGGCCTTGACGAAGGGGATCGGAGACAGGTCTGGCATGAGGTAGGAGCCTACCGTTGGTCGGGCCCTTGATCCGAAACAGTTTCCTCCACAGCCTCGGCGTACGAGTGGTGGCCGGGGTCCTCGAGACTGTCGTAACCGATCATGAACTGCGGCCGCTGCTGGCTCGCCTGGAACAGCCGGGCCACGTACTCCCCCAGCAGGCCTAGGCAGAGCAACTGGAGCGCACCGATCGTGCCGACAGCCAGCACCGTGGAGGTCCAGCCGGGGATGCTCCGGCCGGTCAGCTTGATCACCAGCGCCACGACCACGACCCCGACCGACAGCAGACCGCCGAGCAGCCCGAGCCAGGTCGCCAGCCGCAGCGGCGCCGCCGAGAAGGCGGTCAGGCTGTCGAACGCCAGCCGGAACATCTTGGACACCGTGTACTTCGTACTCCCGGCAGCCCGCTCGGCCCGGACGTACTTCACCTCGGCACTCGGGAAGCCCAGCCACGGGATCACCAGCCGGAAGACCCGGCCGTCCTCGGGCAACTGGTTCACCGCGTCGACCACCCGCCGGGAGACCAGCCGGAAGTCGCCCGCGTCGAAGGGCAGATCCCTGCCGACCAGGCGGCACATCAGCCGGTAGTAGAGCCGTGCGGTGGTCCGCTTCGCCCAGCTGTCACTCGAGCGGTCGGAGCGCACGCCGTACACGACATCGACGTCGTCGTCCCGGGCAGTGGCGAGCAGGTCGGCGATCACCTCGGGCGGGTCCTGCAGGTCGGCGTCGATGGTGACCAGATATTCACCGCGAGCCAGCTGGAATCCGGCCGACAGGGCAGCCTGGTGCCCGCTGTTGCGCAGCAGCCGGATCAACCGGAGCTGGGGCCAACTGGTGGCCGCCTCGGCGAGCAGGGGCCGCGGTGGCGTCACGGCTGCCGTCGTCGACCACGACCAGTTCGTAGCTGATGCCGAGACCGTCCAGTAGTGGGCGCATCCGCTCGAAGAAGATCGGCAGCACCTCTTCCTCGTCGTACATCGGTACGACGACGGACAACACCGGCCGAGTGGTCTGCATCGAGTAAGCCCTCCCCCGGCGAGGTTACCCGGCTTGGGTCCCCCGCGACCCCGCTACGCTCTGGGCGTGCCGACGACGACGGGGGTCACCTCCAGTAGCCCTGAAGCTCCGGAGCGTGAGACTCCCCGTCCGATGCCGTCCCTCGTCTCCTTGCTTCCCTGGCGAGCCATCGGGGCCGCCGCGGTGAAGGTGGCGGGCGGAATCGCCCTTGCCTGGTTGGTGATCTGGCTGATGGCCGGGCACTCGACGGGCGACAACATCGTCGCCCTGCTGCGGTTCTGGGTCTTCGGGATCACGCTGCCCGGCACGCTGCTCTGGCGGCTGGCCAGCCCGTTCCGGCACAACCTGATCGAGGATTTCGCGGCCGGATCGCTGGTCGGCGTGTCCCTGCTGATCCTGGTTTACCTGGCAGTCGCCCCGCTTGGTGGTCAGCAATGGGCCTGGCTCTGGGCCGCTCCTGTGCTGATCGTGGTGGCCGTCGTGCCGACCTGGCGCCGACGCTGCCTGAGCCGGGTCGAGCGGCCGGTCTCGCCGTTGACCGCCTGGCTGGTCGCCATCGCCTGTGCGGCGCCTCTGTACGCGATCGGGCGCTACCGGAATCTCACCCCCGCGCCGTACACCGATGCCCGCTCGAACGCGCCTGACATGGCGTTCCACCAGGCACTGGCCGCCAGCGCGAAGTACGACGTGCCGCTGCAAGCGCCGTACGTCAACGGCGAGCGGATGGACTACCACTACTTCTGGCACCAGTTCACCGCGGCGACGTCCTGGGCGACCGGCGTGAATCTGACCGAGCTGGTCTACAACATCGGCTGGATCCCACTGATGCTCGCCGGCTGCGCCCTGATCTACGCGTTGACCGACCGGGTCGCACCGGGCTCGCGCTGGGCCGGTCCTCTCGCCATCGCCGTGGCCTCCATCGCCGGCACCGTGGACGTCTACCCAGCGGTCCGGCTACCGACCGAGAGCCTGATCAGCTATGACTGGGGCAGCCCGACCCAGAATCTCGGCGGCGCCCTGATCACGTTGCTGGCGCTCATCGGGGTCGACCTGCTGCGCGGCCGAAGCGGGCCCGGCACCTGGATTCTCTTCGTGGTGATCGCTGCGGCCGCGTCCGGCTCCAAGGCGACCGTGCTGCCGCTGATCATCTGCGGGCTCGGGCTGGTGGTGTTCATCCGGCTCCTCTACGGCCGCTTCGCCAAGGGCGCGCTGCTGATCGCGGCGGTGCTCGGCGGGATCTTCCTGGCGGCCATCGTGGTGGTGTTCGGCAACAAGTCGTCCGGTCTCGCCGTCCGGCCCTGGATCACCTTCGCCAAGGTGGGCATCTACCCGCTGGTCGCCAAACCGGTCGAGGGTGGCGGTTTCGACCACGGTGCGATGTGGATCAGCGGGATCACCATGTGCCTCGGCCTCCTGCTCGGCTCCGCCGGACTGCTCGTGCTCCTCGGTACGGCGGCCCGCTGGTTCCGCGATCCGGGGATGATCTTCCTCGTCGGCATCTCGATCGCGGGCTTCGGCGGCCTGGTGCTGACCGACCAGCCGGGCACCAGCCAGCTCTACTTCCACCGGACCGCGGTACCGATCATCGCCGCACTCGCCGCAGCCGGCGCCTGGATGCTGGTGTTCTGGTTCGCCGACCGGCGATCGGGGCTGGTCGTGTCCGCCTCGCTGCTCGGCGGGGCCGGGGCGACCGCCCTGGCCCGGGCGATCGTGAAGGCTCAGCCGGGCGCAGGCACCCCGTTCCTGAAGCCCGACGGTCAGCTGACCGGTCTGATCGCTCCCTGGAGCTGGACGGTCGGCCTCCTGATCGTGCTGGCCGCGCTGGTGACGACGGTGTGGAAGCTGGCCAGGCGTCGAGGGCGGCCGACCAGAGTCGCCCTGGCGTCCTTCGTGCTCGCCGGGATGGGCGCCGGGCTCCTCCTGCCGGTGCAGGCGATGGCCAATTACCACCGGACCGACCTGGCTCCGCTGTCCGACGACTACAAGCTCGGCCCTTCGACTACGCAGACAGGGGCCGCCCTGTGGCTGAAGGACCACACGGCGCCCGGCGAGCTGATCGCGACCAACGCGCACTGCACGTTGAAGAACACCACCGGTTGCGACTCCCGGCACTTCTGGATCGCCGCCCTGAGCGAGCGGCACGTCCTGGTCGAGGGCTGGGGCTACACGAACACCATCAACGAACTGGTCGCCTCGACCGGGATGAGCCCGAACGGCCTGCCGTTCTGGGACGAGCAGAAGCTCGAGGACAACGACCGCGCCTTCACCACGCCGACCAGGGACAACCTGCGCCTGCTGAAGGTCGAGTACGGCGTCCGCTGGCTGTACGCCGACCCCACTCAGACCGTCGTCTCGGCCAAGCTCGACACGCTGGCCCGCCTGCGCTTCAGGTCTTCTGACGCGTTGATCTACGAACTTCCGTAATACTTCCTTCCCGTGACACTGCGCGACATGGCATCTCCAGGCCCGCTGAAATGGCTGCTCCGATGGGCTGCTCCGGCGGCGACGTTGGCTTTCGCCTGGATCGCGCTGCACCACTACGAGGTCGACAACGCCGACCTGGCCGCGCTGACGGCGTACCTCCTGTTCGGCGTCGGCCTGCCCGGCATGCTGATCTGGCGTAGTCTGCGCGGCCGCACCGACGTGTTCTACCTCGATGCCGGTGCGGGCTTCGCCGTCGGCTGCGCGCTGCAACTGCTGGTATATCTACCTGGACGCTGGGCCGGGTTCCCCCAAGTGGTGACGGTCGCGCCGATCGTGATCCTGGTCGCCTTCGCGATCGATCCACGGCTGCGGCGCTGGTGGCACGGCAGTCCGTCGGGCGGCGTCGGGGGCGCCTGGCTGATCGCGGTCAGCATCATGCTCGGCATCCTGATGCTTGCCATCGGCACCTATCGGACCGAACCGCTGGCGGGCTTCGGCTCCGACTACCCGTACGTCGACATGCCGTTCCACATCGCGTTGGCGGCAGAACTCAAGCACCACGTGCCCTTCACCACGCCGTACGTGCACGGTGTCCCGCTGCAGTACCACTGGTACAGCCACGCGCACATCGCCGCGACCAGTTGGGCAACCGGGGTGGAGATCGAGGTCCTGGTCCGGCGGATCATCCCGGTGACGATGCTGGTCGCCGCCACGCTCGGCATCGCCGGACTGGCGCAGAGCTGGGCCCGCCGCCGCTGGACCGGGCCGGTTGCAGCCGCGGTGCTCGTCTGCACGTCGGGCGTGACCCTGGTCGGCTGGCAGCGCGGAAGCTCCGCTCCGTTGCTGGGGCAGGCGTGGTGGGCCAGCCCTTCGCAGTCGTTCGGCCAGATGATGGTGATTCCCGCCGTCGCCCTGCTGGTCGGGATCGTCCGGCATCGCCGGCTGCCACGCCCGACGGTCTGGATCCTCTTCACGCTGTCGGTCGCCGGTGTGATGGCCGCCAAAGCCACCATGATTCCGTTGCTGGCCGCGGCTTGCTGCATGGCGTGCGCCAGTTGGCTGGTGTTCCGCCGGCGGTTCCACCTGCCGAGCCTGATCAGCCTGGGCATCGTCATCGGCGCCTTCCTGTTCGCCCAGTTCGTGATCTTCGGCGGCGCCACCCAGGGAACGACGATCAAGCCGTTCGTGCAGGTGAACGCGCAGCGCCTGCCCTACGGTTTCTCCGCCGTCGGGGGCAACGCCTGGGGCCCTGTCTCCACCTTCACCCTGTCGCTCCTGGATCTGTCCGGGTACCTGCTGCTGGCCGCCGCGCTGTTCGCCTTCGGCCGCAGGCTTGTCACACACCCCGGCGTCGCGGCGCTGAGCGGCATCGCGATCGGCGGCATGGGCGCGACGCTGGTCCTCGTCCAGCTCGGTGGTTCCGAGCGGTACTTCACCCGGGCCGCGATCGCCCTGATGATCCCGATGGCCGTCTGGGGACTGGCGCTGCTGGTCCGGCGTACGGACTGGAAGATCGGGTTGCTGCTCGTCGTCGCGGCCGCACTCGGCGGGCCGATCGCCTTGGCCATCTCCCGGGCCAACACCACGAGGCCCGTCGCCGGCAACAACTGGCAGGCCCTCTGGTACGCCGCTGGTCCGTTGCTGGTCGGACTCGCCGCCGCTGCCGTAGTTGGTCTCCTGCTGTCCTTGGTGGCGAAGAAGTCCGGCACCCGCTTGTCGGCTGCGGCCGCTGCCTTCGTACTGGTGATCGGCATGGGAACGCTGCCCACGTACAGGATGCTGGCCCGGTTCTGGCAGGCCGTCGACGTGAACGGCCTCGACCACGTTTCCCTGGCCGCAGGCCCGTCCTACCTGCCGCCGGACGGCAGGGAGGCTGCTCGCCTCCTCCGTTCACACTCGGCTCCCGACGACCTGGTGGCCACGAACGCGCACTGCCGGATCCCCGGCCGGGCACTCTGCGACAGCCGCGCGTTCTGGCTGGCGGGCTGGTCGGAGCGCCGGGTGCTGTTGGAAGGCTGGGGCTACACCGTCCGCTCGAACGCCGCGGACAGCGAGGAGGCCAAAGCCGGCCGGTACTGGGCCGCCCCGTTCTGGGATGCTCAGTTGAAGGCTGAGAACGACGCCGTCTTCACCGATCCCTCCCCGGCTACCGCAGACGTGCTGAAGCAGAAGTACGGGGTTGGTTTTCTCTTTGTGGACAAGCGTTTCGGCGCTGTCGACGAGAAGCGGATGAAGCTGATCGCCACTTCGCTGTACGAGCGTGCCGACGTGCAGGTCTGGCAGCTGCGCTGAGCTTCAGGGCAGCACACGGACGCCGGCGAGGTCGACCGAGCCGGCATCCTCGACCACGATCGGCCGCCGTCCCGGCCGGGGCGGTTGGCGCGCGACCACTACCGGCAACGGCCGGATCGTCACGTCACGAAGGTCGAGGTCGACGAACGCGCGGGTGGTGACGGCACCGTCGACCTCGCTCCGGCCCCAGCCCGCGACCCGGATCGCGTACAGGTCGCCGCACCAGCCGATGTCGCACCCGTGGATCGACAGGCCTTGGTTGATGCCCATTTCGGCACCCGGATCGCGGTACCGGTCGGTGTTGTCCCCGGGCAGCAACCGGAATCCGATCTCCACCCGCTCGCACCGCACGTCCCGTACTTCGACGTCGTACACCGAGCTGAGGCAGAAGGCCTCGAACGCGTCGCACACCCGCAGACCGTCGACCTGGAAGTGATGCGGGTGCAGCGAGTGGCCGGTGATGTCGCTGACTCCGGCGCCGACCGCACCCCAGTGCGCGATGAAGGCTGTGCCGCCGCCGTGCACGGTGATGTCCGAGAGCAGCACCTCCCGGACGGCGCCGATCAGGGTGATGTTGTTCGCCGCGCAGCGTCCGGCGCGCCGGATCACCACCCGGCGTACGACGATCTGTTCGATCCACTCCGGTTGTTCGGCGTAGAAGTAGCGGCCGATCGTGATGGCGGTCCATTCCGCGCCGTCGTGCGGGCCGGGTGAGGCGTCGGGGAGTTCGAGGGTCAGGTCCGTGACGGTGACGCCCGATCCGAGCACCGCGATCAGTGGCGATGCCTCGGCCTCCGGACGCCACAACGTCGTACCGGAGCCGGACAGGGACCAGTTGTCGGTGAGCACGAGGCCTGCGGTGATCGGGTAGGACCCGGCCGGTAGCACCACGCGCCCGGGTTCGAACTCGGTCAGCAGGCGGCGGAGCAGCTCACCGTTCTCGTCGCCGTTGCCGCTGAGCCGCGGCCGGTACCCGACGACCGTCAGGACTCGGCCCGGACGACGAGATCCCAGCGGACCTTCGCGCCGATCATGCCCAGCACCTCGCGCAGGCCCGACGGGTCGACCGACAACCGGATCAGCGTCGGACCCGTCAGCGGGCCGTCGGTGACGATCTCGATCTCCGCGTCCGCCTGCGCCAGCACCTGTACGCCGGGGACCGTGCCGGGCCCGACACCAACCAGCTCCACCTGGACGGCGTTCTGGCTGACCAGGGCCGCCATCGCGTCGGCGAGCGGGTTCGGTGGCGGTCCGACCGGGATCGGCGGAGGTGGGGGCGGCGGCGGAGGTGGGGGCGGCGGCGCGGCAGGCCGGCCCTTGGCAGCTCGCACGACCCGGCGCTTCAGGGCAGTCGCACGCTTACCTGTCCGCCTGGCCGCCGGCACAGCGGCCACCGGGATGACCCAGCGGGACGCACGCTTGAGCCTTCGCTTCAGCATCCGGGCGGCGCCCGGCCGCTGCTGCACCGGCGGGATGACCGGCTCTGGTTCCGGTACCGGCACGATCGTGATCCGCAGGGGCGGAGGCTCGATCAGTGTTGCCCGGGCGGTCCAGTGTCGTGGCCCGCCCTCGTCGGCCGGATTGGCCACGAAGTACCCCGCCCGGATCGGAAGTGTGCCGCTGTCCGGATCTACCAGCAGGTTGCCGGTCGAGACCAGGCCGAGCTCGCGATCGCCGTCCACCTCGGTGAACTCGATCTCCTTCAGCAGAACGCCGATCGAACCGGCGGCCGCGGCCGGCGCCCAGGATGGCCTGTCGTTGTCGACGCTGACCACCTCGAGGACGAACAGCCCTTCCGCGGTCAACTCCGCCGGCTGGAGGTCGAAGCTGACGACTCCCGCGGCAGCCCCGGAGACCGGTGCCTGGCGGTTCAGCAGCAGGGCGCCGCGGTTCTTGCCCTGCGAACGGACCAGCAGCAGCCGCGGCAGATCGGCACCAGAGAACGGGGTCCCTGCCGGGACGCGTTCCCGCCACCACTCGAGCGCCATACTGTCGAAACTGAAGTGTGCGGTTACCCGGACGGGTCGGCCGGTCGGCCGGACCTTGATGCCGAGCATGGCAGGCGAGGCGACGAAGCGGCCGATCACGGCGACACCACGGGACATGCAGTCGATCATGCTGAGGTCACCGGGCCGCCCCGAGCTCACCGAGCCGGGCAACACCAGCGGCTCGATCACCTGGTCGAACGCCGTCCTGAAGTGTGGCGTGGCGAAGACTCTGGTCACAGCTCGCTCACCCCACCCAGCGCCAAGGCGAACTCCTCGGGGGGCAAGGTCAGGTCGGTCCGGGTCAGGAACGGATCCTTGCGGGTCCACATCCTGCGGACGGCGGTGAAGGCCGGGTCGGCATCCGCCTCGATGTGCTGCATCGCCACCTTGACGGCGACCAGCAGGTGCTCCAGCCGGCCCATCTCCCAGTGCTGCACCAGTGGCGTCGAGACGTCCGAACCGCTGCGGTAGAACCACGCCCAGAGCCGGGCCCGCTCGATCTGCTCCTCGGTCAGCAGCGGCCGCCCGGCCAGCAGGCTGTCGATCGATTCGTCCAGCCGGGCCCAGTAGTCGTCGGCGTCCTTGGCCAGGATGGTGAACCCGCAGTGGCTCCACTCCGACCAGCCGGCCTGGATCGCCGCGATCCCGAACGCCGGCAACTCGGTGCTGATGCTGCCGCGGACCGTGACGCCGAGATCGATCAGGCTCCACATCACGTTCTTGCTCATCTCGAGACTGGGCAGGAAGACCATCGGCGAACTGGCGTGCTTCTCCTTCAGGCTGCCGAAGAAACCGGTCGAGTCGTACATGTCCTGACTCGGGTGATCGATGAACAGCCAGTTGACGTCGTCGTGCTTGGCCGCGTAGTCCGCCGTCGCCTCGTACCAGGCGCCGAGATCTTCGAAGGACTCGACATTGGTGTTGAGGGCGTCGGACACGGCGTGGTTGTAGACCGCGATCACCGGCTTGTCCGGATCGAAGCCGTACCTGGCCATCGCGTGCTCGCGCACCGACATCCGGTCGCCGAGGCTCTGCAGTTCGATCGCCGAGATCGAGCCGCCACGCCACCACGACGGCTTGCCCCAGTTGCCTTTCAGCCGCCAGGCGGTCAACTCGGCACTGGCCCGCAGCCGGTCGCGGTTCGGCCAGACGTACCGCTCGAAGTACTCGGCGATCTGATGGGTGAGCTCGGCCCGGAAGGTCGGCGCACCCCGCCGGGTCTCCGGGAAGACCGCGTACGCCTTCAGGCTGCCGGTGCTCTGGACGTGGATGGTGGGCACGTTGAACCGGGCAGCCGACTCGACCGCCAGCCCCCACAGGTTGTAGTCGACATGACTGGTCACCAGCGCGACCGGGTCGAGGCCGGCGAAGAGAGCGTCGTAGATGTTCGAGAACTCCGCGCTGCGCTGCTGGACCTGGGCGTACTTCGCACTCGCGCGGACCTCGTCGGTCACCCGCGGAAGTTTGAGTACCCGGCAGACCGTCGCCCGGACGATCTCCTCCAGCACGGGCCGGGTCGATTCCCGATCCGGCCACCGGCAAGGTCTTCCCGGCAACGTGCAGGTCGACCGGCCCGGAACTGCCGATCCGGCCGTCGACCAGGTCGTGGATGTCGATCACGTCGACAGCGCCGTACGCCTGGGAGATGGCCGTCAGCGCGTCGGCCTCGAAATAGGTCCAGAGGATGTCGTTCCAGTCGTCGTCGGCGCCGGTGAAGACGACGAGCCTGGCCGGGATGAACCGGCGCAGGGCATTCGCGACGGTGAGGTTCCGCAGCGTCACCCGCAGGTCCTGGCTCATCGCCTCGACCAGGATCACCCGCTCGCCGCCGGGGAGCACGTTCCGCTGCCAGAACTCGGAGGCCGCCGTCAGGAAAAGCGGGAACTCGCGCGAGTCCATCGTGCGTTTCGGAACGGTCGATGTCACCAGAGAGTTATAGCAGTCAACCCCTGTTTGTGTTATATGTGCCACGTTGCCTGTTCAGGCAGCTTTCTCAGGGCCCGGTGAGCTCGTAGATCTTCACCCGGGAATCCTGGTGCCGCAGGACGGCGAGGACACCCAGCGTCGCCGAGACCGGCCCGTCCCGAAGGTCCGCGTAGATCCAGCGCACGCCGTACTGCGATCGCAACCGATCGAGCAGTTGCGCTGTCGGGGCGGTCATCACCTGCTCGGTGAGCTGGACCCGATCCGGCCACGGCGAAGGCTGGAAGAAGTACTTCACCCCGTTCACACCGTTCTCCGCCATCCCTTGCTGGGTATAGGCCCAGCCCTCCATCAGGGTGCGCCGGCCGGCGATGCCACTCACGATGTAGAGCCGCGCATCGCAACCGGGGAGCAGCGCGCCCGGCGGCCGGCAGTAGGTGTTGGAGACGACGACGTCATCCGGCGCCGAGTTCTTCGTCAGCCACTGAGCGGCCGCCATCTCGTCGGGATAGACCCGCCAGGAAACCGATCCGTAGTGCCCCGAGCCGCGGGCGTCGAGCACCGACCAGGCGTCCGTTGCGACGGTGCCGATCGGCAGGCCGATCACGGCGAGCATCGCGAAGGCCGTTCCCAGTCCGGCAAGTCCCTTCCGGCGGCGCACCAGCAGCCATCCCACCAGCACCAGTGCGGCGAGTCCGGCGACCACCAGCACCGGGCGGGCCAGAAACCCGACCTGCGCGAGCCGTGAGCCGGTACCGGAGGCTCTGAGCAGCCCCGCCCACACCCCGATCGCAGTACCGATCGCAAGACCGGCCAGGCCGAGCCATTGGATCGTGCGCCGGCTACGGCCTCGTACGCCGGCTGCGATCAGCCAACCGAGGGCCGCGGCCGCGAACGGCAGACCGGAGCGGAGGAAGTAGTACTCACTCGCGGACGGATGATCCACCACGCTCAGCCCGAGCCACGAAGCGGTGAGTGCGCCGACCAGCCACCAGGCAACAGGGTCGTGCCGCACCTTGCTCCGGCTCAGCCCGAGGCCGGCCAGCAGACCTGCGTGCGCGATGGCGAACGCGGCGAGCGTCAGCAAAGCCCCTGCCACCGCGAGGCGGTCCCCGGTCAGGGACGGGAGAATCAGGCCGCCGGTACCGGCCAGCGAACCGTCACCGGTGGCCAAGCGATAGCCGGGCTGGAACTTCGCGATCGCGAAGAGCTGGATACCGGAGCCCGCGGTGCTGCCGGCCACGGTGAGCATCGTCCAGACGGCGATCGCGGCGATCAGGCCACCGATCCCGACGGACCGCCACGGGATGCGTCGATCCTTCAACAGCAGGAACAACGCCGACAACCCCACTCCCCCAAGCAGGATGGGCAGGACCGTCGGCTTCGATCCACCACCGACGACCGCAACCGCCACCGCGAGCACCCAGACACCGCGGCCGCCACCGCGATAGAGCGCGGCGATGATGAAGTACGCCGCAGCGGCAATCACCAGGGTCGCCAAGGTCTGCGAGGGAGTCAGCAGGCCCACCGGTCCGACCAGGTCGACCTGCGGCCAGGCAGGGGCGAAGTAGCCCAACTGCGGTACTACGAAAGCCAGGCCGGCCAGTACTCCGGTCCACCAGACCCGGCTGACCTGGCGGGCCAACGCAGCGCCGGCCAGCAACCCGGCGAACATCACCGGGATCAGCCACAACCGGTACATCACCTGGATCGGCGAGACCCTGGTGATGTCGACGGCACCGGCCATGTCGGCATTGGGGAACCAGTGGTACTTCAGCGGCTCTCCCGCCACCTGGGGCAGCTGTGGCGGCACACTGCGAAGCAGTTCGTTCACCATCGACAGGTGGTAGAGCCCATCGGGGTAGTACGCGATGCCGTGCGGCGGTGGCGCGTGATCCGCCATCACACCTTGCGTAGTAGCCAGTGCGAGCAGTGTCAGGCAGATCGCCAGGCCCCAGGACCAGGCCATCGGCAGCGGCTGGGGCTCGGAAAGCCGCCAGTACTGCCGCAGCCTCGGCACCAGCGCGAAACCCAGCAGAACCAGGACCGGCCAGACGACCAGGACCTGCTGCCATCCGAGCCAGGTGAACAGCGCCCAGCCGGCAAGTTGGTAGGCGATACCGACGGCGGCCCCAAGACCGACGTCCTCGGGCCAGTTCCCGGTACTACGCCACAAGGCCCGCATCAGCAGGACGCCCGGCAGGACCACACAGCAGCCGAAATAGCCGCTGTATTTCACCAGTGCCACTACCGGCACATCGATCGCCAGCAGGCCGCCGAGGGCAGTCACGACCGGCAGCAGCCACGGCGCGAGCCGGAGCAGTTTCGCCGGGCCGGGCAGGTCGGGAGTCGCTGCGACAGGTGCTTCGCCCGCCTCGATGGCGATCACGCCTGATAGTTCCACTGCGGGTGCACCGCCCTATTTGAGCATGGCGCCCCGGGCCTGGGTATAGGAGCCGCACCGACCACAGTTGGTGACGTTACGAGTACGAAACGAGGTCGGAACACCATTAAGGTTGCGCGCATGCACTCGAGGGCAAGACGGCGAGGGCCGAGGCCGAGCGGCAGCGGGACGAGAGCCGGGAAGATCGCCGTACTGCCGTTGCTGGTGCTGACGATCGTCTTGATGCTGGCTGCGCACGCGTCCGCGTTCGACGTGCTGAGGTTCACCGCCTTCACGCTGGTCGGGGTCGCGCTGCCCGGCCTGGTGCTGTGGCGTCTGGTCGGCGCCTACCGGCGAAACCTGGTCGAGGACTGCGCCGCCGGATTCGCGGTCGGCGTCTCGGTCCAGCTGATCGTCTATCTGGCCAGCGCGTCGATCGGTCTGCAGCGCTGGTCATGGGCCTGGGTCCCGGTCGTCCTGGTCGTCGGCGTGATGGACTCCGATGTCCGGGCCCGGGTCTGGCGACGGGTAGAGGCCCCGCTCGCTCCCCTGACCGCCTGGCTGCTGTCCGGCGCCTGCTCGCTGGTGCTGACCGTGCTCTACCTGATCGGACCCGGCCGGATCACTCCCGCTTACACGAATCCGGCCACGGACTTTCCGGACCTGGCGTTCCATCAGGCGCTGGCGGTCAGCGCGAAGTTCGACGTACCGATCGTGCCGCTGTGGGTGTCCGGCGAACCGATGAAGTACCACACGTTCTTCCACCAGTTCACCGCCGCGACCTCGTGGGCGACCGGCATCGACGTGACCCAGCTGATCTTCGCGCTGGCCTGGGTGCCGCTCGTGCTGGCCGGTTGCGCACTGGTCTTCGTCCTGACCCAGCGGTTCCTGACGCCGCCGGCCAAGGGCATCGAGGACGGCCCGCACCCCGCTGTGACGTGGGCCGGGCCGTTGGCCGTGGTCGTCGCCGGGATCGGAGGCACGCTCCAGCCGCTGCACGACGTGTCGCTGGGTGGCATCTCGCTGGTGTCGAGCGCCTACGGGAGCCCGACCCAGAACCTCGGCATGATGCTCGCGCTGCTGCTCGTGATCCTGGCCGTCGACCTGCTCCGGCACCAGCCACCGAAGACCCGCTGGGTACTGCTGATCCTGGTCGCGCTGGCCGCGTCCGGAAGCAAGGCGACGATCCTGCCGATGGCGGTCTGCGGGTTCGGGCTCGTCTACTTCGCCACCGCACTGACCCGGCGGACCACCCGGGCCGCCATGGCGGGCGGCCTGACCATGCTGGTGATCTTCATCGGTGCCCTGATCGCGGTCTACGGCGGCCAGACATCCGGCTTGAAGTTCAAGCTGGGTCAGCTGTTCGTGCAACTGCAGCCGTACGCGTCGCTCCGGCACGGCAGTGGACTGGATCGTCCGGCGGAGCTCCTGAGCGCTGCGACGATCCTGCTGACCTGGGGACTGGCCGTGGTCGGCGTGCTCTTCCTCCGGCGGTACTGGCGGGATCAAGGCACGATCTTCCTGGCGGGCTTCGCGATCGCCGGTCTCGCGGCGACCCTGCTGACCACCCAGCCGGGCATCAGCCAGCTCTATTTCTACCGAACCGCGTTCCCGGTCCTGGCCGTCCTCTCCTGCCTCGGTCTGGCCCGGCTGGTCGATCGCCTCGGGGATCACCGTGGCGGCGTCCTGGTCGCGGTGGCGGCAGTCCTCGGTCTGGTCGCTTGCGGCCTGACCAGGCTGGGATCCGCAGACCTCCACGGCGTGAAAGGGCCCGTCCTCTGGATGATCGCGGGCCTCGTCGCCACCGGCCTGGTGACGGCGGCCGGTTGGCGGCTCGGCCGCCGCAACGGCAGTCCGGCGACCGTCTTCCTGGCCGCACTGGTCGCGGCGTGCATGATCGGCGCGACCTATCTGCCACTGGCCGGTCTGGTGTCGAAGCAGGCCGACCTGGTGATGTACGGACCGCGAGGCATCGGCCACGGTCCGACCCGGGCCGAGGCGGACGCTGCTCGCTGGCTGAAGGAGAACAGCCGGACCGACGATCTGGTCGCGACCAACGCGCACTGCATCGCCCAGCGCGGCGATGTCTGCGACAGCCGCCACTTCTGGATCGCGGCCCTGTCCGAGCGCCAGCTCCTGGTCGAGGGCTGGGCCTACACCAACCACGCGAACCGGATCTACGCCACGACCGGCGTCAACCCGTCCCTGGTGCCGTTCTGGAACCGCGACCTGCTGGAGACCAACAACGCGGTCTTCACCGCGCCCTCGCCGGCCCTGATCGAGAGGTTGCGCCGGTACGGCGTGCGCTGGTTGTACGCCGACAACCGCGCCGGTCAGATATCGCCGGCCCTGAAGCAGTACGTCCGTCTCCGCCAGGCGACGTTGGACGCGACGATCTACGAGATCAGGTGAAAGAGCGCGTCGGCCACCCGGGTGCGGCCTTGGCCGTCGACGAGTTTCCAGCCGGCAGCTGCGACGCGGGCTCGCTCGGACGGGTCGGTGAGGAGCTTTCGCAGTACGGCGGCGGCTGGGGTCGGGTCGAGCTTGAGGTCTGAGAGGACGCCTACTCCGACTGCGGCGCCGGTGGCGATGGCTCGTTCGTAGCCCATCACCTGGTTGTCGACGACGCAGACGAGGCCGGCAGTGGCGCCCAGGCAGAGGAGCTCCCAGGTCGACGTACCGGAGGCACTGACGGCGAGGTCGGATGCCACCACGGCCTTGGCGAGTTGTGAGGTCGGGCCGATCACCTCGACGTACTGACCGGCGCCCAGCTCGACCGCTGCGATCGCTTCGGCCAGGTCTTCGCCCGGCGCGACGACGGTCGCCTCGAAGGGGACGCCGGTCGCGGCGAGCGCGGCCACGACGTACGGGCCGGCGCCGAAGGCGTCAGTGCCACCGAAGAACGCGAACACCTTCGGTACGCCGTCCGGTCGCGGTGCGGGCGGCTCCGAGGGGCGCAACGAGAGCACCTCGTCGCGCAGCAGTACGTAGTCCAGCCCGGCCAGCCTGGTCGCACCGGCGGGGAGCTCCGGATCATCGAGCTCGGAGCCCAGGTTCTGGTCGACGAACACATCCGCCTCGGCACCCCGAAGGTCCCCGTCGACAATCGCCAGGGTGGGGACACCGGCCGCGCGGACCGCGGTGAACACCTCGGCGTCGAGGTCGTAGGAGTCGAACACCACCGCGTCCAGCCCGAGCCGCGCGAACAGCTCGAGGTGCTCGTCCGGCGTCCAGACGGCCGGTTCGACCGGGATGTCCCGCGCCAGGATCTGGTCGTTGGCCCACGGCACCGTGTGGCTGTCGCAGACGAACACGATCTCCGCGCCGCGGCCCTTCAACTCCTCGGCCAGCGCCAGGCTCCGCATCACATGCCCGATCCCCCGCTGGGGCCCGACGTCACACCTGACACCAATCCGCAAAGTCACACCCCGACCGTAACCAACTTGCACTAACCTCGTTGTAGCACGTGTCAGTAGTAGTAGGTTGGAGGAATCGTGAAGTTGAACAGCAAGGGTCAAGTGACGATCCCCGCCGAGCTTCGGCACAAGCACCACCTGCACGAAGGCGACGAACTCGAGGTCGTCGAGGGAAAGGACGGCGCACTGAACATCGTCCGCCTCGAACACAGCGAACATCGCGCACAGCGGTGGGCTCGCGAAGCCCGTGGCAGCGCGACCACCACGATGAGCACCGACGAACTGATGGAACTGCTGCGTGGCGAGTGAGCGCCGATTGGGGCTCGTCGATCCGGTCGTGACCCTGATCGACAGTTGCGCCTTGCTGGATGTCCTGACCGGCGATCCGACGTGGGGCGATTGGTCCGCCGGAGCCATCGCCAAGGCGGAAACCGAAGGCGAACTGGTGATCAATCCGCTGATCTACGCGGAGGTGTCGGCTGGTTACGCGCAGGTGGAACAGGTAGATGCAGCGCTTCCGCCTGCGATCTTCCGCCGGGAACCGCTGCCGTACGCAGCGGGGTTCCTGGCCGCGAAAGCCTTCATCGCCTATCGGAAACGGGGCGGCACCAAGGCCGCGCCGCTGCCGGACTTTTACATCGGCGCTCACGCCGCCGTAGCTCATTACCGCGTGATCACCCGGGATGCAAGCCGGTTCCGGACGTATTTTCCGGGGCTCGAACTAGTGACGCCGAACTGACGTCTACCCCAGGGCAGGCCGCCGAACGGGTCCGGGGATTGAGGGTTCCGTGGAGTGGCCCGCTATCGTACGGAGTTGCGCTCCGTGCGCTGTCCGGAACTGTCCCCTCAGAAGGGTCCTACTCGACGTGTCCATCCTCACCGGCTCCGACATCCTCGTCACCGGAGGCACCGGCTCCTTCGGCAAGGCGTTCATCCGCTACGCACTGGACAACCTGGACCCGCGCCGGATCATCATCTTCAGCCGCGACGAGCTGAAGCAGTGGGAGGTCCGCCAGCTGTTCGGCGACGACCCCCGGCTGCGCTTCTTCATCGGCGACATCCGCGACCGGCAGCGGCTGAACCGCGCGATGCACAAGGTCGACTACGTGGTGCACGCCGCCGCGCTCAAGCAGGTCGACACCGCGGAGTACAACCCGTGGGAGTTCGTCCAGACGAACATCGTCGGCTCGCAGAACGTGATCGAGGCCTGCATCGACTCGGGCGTGAAGAAGGTCGTGGCGCTGTCCACCGACAAGGCCTCCAGCCCGATCAACCTGTACGGCGCGACGAAGCTGACCGCCGACAAGCTGTTCATCACCGGCAACCACTACGCCGCGGCGTACGACACCCGGTTCTCCGTGGTCCGCTACGGCAACGTGATGGGCTCGCGCGGCTCGATCATCCCGAAGTTCCGCGCCCTGCACGAGGCCGGCCAGTCGCTGCCGATCACCGACCTGCGCTGCACCCGGTTCCTGATCACGCTGCCCGAGGCGGTCCAGTTCGTGATCGACTCGTTCGAGCAGATGATGGGCGGCGAGCTGTACGTGCCGCGGATCCCGTCGATGAAGATCACCGACCTGGCCCAGGCGATCGCGCCGGGCGCCAAGATGCACGACATGGGTCTTCGCCCGGGCGAGAAGCTGCACGAAGAGATGATCAGCCCGGAGGAAGGCCGCCGCGCGCTGGCGATCGGCGACCGCTACGTGCTGCAGCCGGACCTGGCGACCTGGGGCTACACGCCGCCGTCGAACGGCGTACCGGTGGCCGACGGTTTCCACTACACCTCGGACAACAACGACCAGTGGTACTCCATCGAGGAAATCACCAAGATTCTCGAGAGTGACGTCTGATCCAGATGCTGCCCTACGGACGTCAGTCGATCTCCGAAGAAGACATCGAAGCGGTCACCGCGATCCTGCGCGGTGACTGGCTGACCACCGGCCCGGCCGTGACCGCGTTCGAGAACGCGATCTCCGAGCTGACCGGTGGACACCGCGCGGTTTCCTGTACGTCGGGCACCGCGGCGCTGCACATGGCGTACGCCGGGCTCGGCGTCGGCCCCGGTGACGAGGTCGTCACCACGCCGATGACGTTCGTCGCCACCGCGTCCTGCGCCGCGATCCTCGGCGCCAAGATCGTCTTCGCCGACGTCGAGGACGACACCGCGCTGATCGACCCGGCCGCCGTCGAGGCGGTCGTCACGGATCGCACGAAGGTGATCGCGGCGGTCGACTACGCCGGCCACCCCGCCGACTACGACGCGCTGCAGCCGATCGCGGACCGGGTAGGCGCCAAGACGCTGGACGACGCGGCGCACTCGGTCGGCGGCTTCTACCGCGGCCGTCCGGTCGGCGACCTGGCCGACGTGACCACGCTGTCGTTCTTCCCGACCAAGAACCTCACCACCGGCGAGGGCGGCGCGGTTGTCGCCAAGGACCCGGCAGTCGGGCAGAAGGCGCACGAGTTCCACTTCATCGGACTGGTCCGCGACCCGGACCGATTCGAGATCACCGGCGAGGGCCCGTGGCACCAGGAGGTGCACGAGCACGGCCTGAACTACCGGCTGACCGATCTGGCCAGCGCGCTCGGGCTGTCCCAGCTGAAGCGGCTGGCCGACTTCAAGAAGCGCCGCACCGAGATCACCGCGCGCTACAACGAGGCCTTCGCCAGCGTCGACGGACTCCGTACGCCGGCGCAGCGCGACGA
The DNA here is from genome assembly GCF_014217565.1 of Kribbella qitaiheensis. Taxonomy (NCBI): domain Bacteria; kingdom Bacillati; phylum Actinomycetota; class Actinomycetes; order Propionibacteriales; family Kribbellaceae; genus Kribbella; species Kribbella qitaiheensis. The sequence goes on along the minus strand of NZ_CP043661.1, from coordinate 4,896,509 downwards.
TGTCGACCCGGCCTGGCACCTCTACCCGGTGCGCGTGCTCGGCGGCCGCCGTCGCGAAGTTTTCGATAACCTGCGGGCGGCCGGCATCGGCGTCCAGGTGAACTACATCCCGGTCTACTGGCACCCGGTCTTCGCCAACGCGGGCTACCAGCGCGGCCTGTGCCCGAACGCGGAGCAGTTCTACAGCGAGGAGATCTCGCTGCCGATGTTCCCGGACCTGACCGACAGCGACGTCGACCGCGTCATCGAGACGCTGACGAAGCTGGTTTCCTAAAACTTCACATCTGTGGAAAGTCAGAGAATTGACCACTGTGACACCTGATCGGTCCTCGGAAGACACCGGCGGCGAGCCGCTGGCGCGGTCGGTGATGATCGCCGGGGAGATGCTCAACTGGTCCGATCTGCACCCCGAGGACGGCGAGCCCGCCACTGGCGGGCAGGTTCCGTCCGCGTTGCTGGACGCGGTTCTGCGACCGGACGACAAGGTCCTGGCCGCCGGACCGCACTCGCTCGAGGTGCTGGCCCTGATCGCCGGCCGGGTGACCTCGGTCGACGTCCTGGTCCGGTCCGCGCCGGATGCCGAGGAGATCGCCGACCAGCTCGAGGGACACCCGCTGCGGGTCTTCTGTGGATCCCTGGACCACTTCGGTCCCGAGCACGGTGAGTCCTCGTACGACGTGGTGGTGGCCCTCGACGGGCTGCCGCGACTGGTCGGGCCCGACACCATCGTGCTGACCTGGGCCGATGCCCTCGCGGCCTTGAAGACACGGCTGGCTCCGGAAGGGCGCCTGCTCGTCGCTGCGGCGAACCCCTTCGGTGTCGAGCGCCTGGTGCTGCCTGGCGTGACTGCCACCGTTCCGTCCGACGAGGCCTGGCCGCGGGACATCCGGGGCAGCGTCGAGGCTCCTGCCGGTCTGAAAGCTGTCCAGGCCGCTCTCGGCGACGCAGCCACGGCGTACGCGGTGTATCCGTCGTTGGTGGATGCCAAGGTCGCTCTGGTTGACGCAAGCGACTCGCTGGCGGGCGTCGTGGCGGCTCGGGCGGTCGCAGAGCGGTACCCCGATCTGACGCTGATGGACCCGTACCGCGTGGTTCAGGACGCTTTCGCTGCGGGGCTCGGCGCTGAGCTGGCTCCTGGCTGGTATTTCGCTGTTGGCACTGACCTCCCCACTGTGCTGGGTGAGGTTCCTCAGGGTCCTGGCGTGCTGCTGGAAGAGACGCTCCTGGCCGCGCTGAAGATCGACGACCACGCGGCGCTCCGGCGTACGGTGCCTGGCTATGTCACCTGGTTGCGGTCGCTCGATGCCGACGCGGCAGCGGTTGCTTCGCCGGACAACGTTCTGGCCGACGGTACGGCGTACAAGGTGTTCGGCGGCAGCGAAGGCATCGCCGGTAGCGGTGACGCTTTGGTGGTCGGGCAGTTGGCGCGGTTCGTCCGGCGGTCGCTGGAAGCGGCTTCGAGACAGCCGTGGGCGAGCGGCGGCGACGCCCGCGATCTGACCGCGCGGCTGGCCGCGATGGCCGGAATCACTGTCACCGAAGAGCTTTGGGCATCCGTTGCTGATGGCAACGAGCCTGTCACGCCGACCGGGTACGCCGAGCAGCTGGCCACGATCGTGCGGCTGTCCGAGGAGCTGGCCGACGCGAGCGCGCAGGCGTCCTGGTTCGAGAGCCAGCTGGACGGGATCCGCCGGTCGCGGCCGTACCGGATCGGCCAGGCGGTGCTGAATCCGGCCCGTGTCGTGGTGAAGCGCGTTCGCCGGACGACGGGTCGCTGATGCACCACGCCAACCACTTCTACGGCCACGCGCACATCATGGCCCGGTACGCCGGGCTCGGTGGCGGCGAGGCTCCGCGCATCTGGGGCTACCTCCAGCACGGCTGGAACATCCTGGACGGCTTCGCCTACAACACCGCCTTCGTCGACGGGATGCCGAAGTTCGTCTGGTCGGACACCGTCCGCCGGCGCGGCTGGTCGATGGGCTTGCGCAACTACGACGTGATCGGCGCGGCCTGGCTGTACCTGCTGGAGCTCTACCCCGGGCTCGCGAAGCCCGCGACCGATGCCGCCGGCACCATCTTCTACCCGTTCCACGGCTGGGAAGGCCAGAACGTGCTCGGCGACCACGGCCGGATCGTTGCCTCGATCAACGAGCACGAGACCGGCCCGATCACGGTCTGCCTGTACTGGAACGAGTTCGAGAACCCGGCCATCCGGCAGGTCTACGAAGACGCCGGCTTCCGGGTCATCACGCACGGGTACCGCGGTCTGCACTGGCGCAAGACCGACGAGGACTTCCTGCTCAAGCAGCTCAAGGAGATCCGCAAGCACACCCGGGTCGCCTCCAACCGGCTCAGCTCCGCGGTCCTGTACGGCGCGTCGATCGGTCTCCAGCCGGGCGTCTACGGCGACCCGATGCTGCTGGAGAACGAGCACCCGTCCTTCGGTGGCCAGGCCCGGATCAAGCGGCTGTGGCCCGAGCTGAACCAGGCCTACGTCCCGCTCGACCAGGCCAGAGCCTTCACCGACGTCGAACTCGGCGTCGACCATGTCGCCCGGCCGGAAGAGATCCGCGAGATGTTCCGCTGGAATAGTGCAAAGGTTGCCTCATGAAGATCGGCATCATCACCCAGGCCCGGGCCACCAGCACGCGACTGCCCGCCAAGGTGCTGCTGACCGCAGGCGGTCGCAGCTATCTCGAGCACCACCTGGACCACCTGCAGGCGACCGGGCTGCCGGTGATCGTGGCGACCACCACGAACGAGGCCGATGAGCCGATCGTCGCGCTCGCCGGCAAGTACGACGTACCGGTGTTCCGGGGCAGCGAGCTGGACGTGCTCAGCCGGTTCGCGGGCGCGATCCGCGAGCACGAGCTGGACGGCGTCGTCCGGGTCACGTCGGACTGCCCGCTGATCGACCCGGAGGTCGTCGCCGCCGGCGTCGACAGGTACCGGACCGAGGCGGCCGGCAACGCCGAGAACGTGTACGTCTCGAACTGCCTGGAGCGGACCTACCCCCGCGGCATGGACTACGAGATCTTCTCCGGCGCGCGGCTGCTCAAGGCCGACGCCGAGGCGACACTGCCGGCCGACCGCGAGCACGTCACGTCGTACCTGCACCAGAACCGCACCGGCGACATGCGGCTGGTGAACATACCGTGGACCGAGAGCGGTTCGCAGTACCGGCTGACGCTGGACACCGAGGACGACCGCAAACTGCTCGCCACGCTGATCGAGGACTTCGGCGGCGCGGAGCTGAATGTGGCCGATCTGGTCGCGATCATGGACAAGCATCCCGAGCTGCACGCGCTCAACGAGCACATCGAACAGAAGAAGCTCGGCGAGTAACGACGCTGCGGGGCGTGCCTACGGCATGATTTAGCGTGATGACAGGCGATGATCCAACTCGCGCGCACTCGTTCGGTGCCGTCGCGGCCGCGTACGACGCGGGCCGGCCGACGTTTCCTGCCGAGGCGCTGACCTGGATCCTCGGCCCCGGCCGGCTCCAGATCCTCGATCTCGGGGCGGGGACCGGCAAACTGGCCGCGGTCGCCGCCGCGCTCGGGCACGACGTGGTGGCGGTCGATCCGTCCGAGGAGATGCTGTCGGTCTGCCGCCGGATCCCCGGCGTGGACACGATGGTCGGTGCCGCCGAGTCCATCCCGCTGGCGCACGCCTCGGTGGACGCGGTGATCGTCGGCCAGGCCTTCCACTGGTTCGAGCACGCCCGGGCGCTGCCCGAGATCGCCCGCGTACTGCGACCGCACGGCGTACTCGGTCTGCTCTGGAACAACTACGACACGGTCGTCCCGTGGGTCCGCCGGATGCACAAGGCGATGGTCGGTGACGCCTTCGTTGGTGAGGACCGTCTGGCCGGCGGGGACCAGTTCGACCCGATGCCGATCCTGCTCCAGTCGGACCTGTTCGCGATGGTGGAGACGGGCCGGTTCCGGCACTGGCACGACCTGGACCGAACGGGCCTGCGGCAATTGGCCCAGTCGCATTCGCGGGTGTCGGTACTGACCGAATCGCGGCGCGACTCCGTCCTGGAGCAGGTCGACGCCATCTACGAGAGCACCGCCCGGCCGCCCGAACCGCTCCGGATGCCGTACCTGACCAGCTGCTACCGGACCCGCCCGAGCGACCTCGCCAACTACCAGCGCACCCTCGACGCCCCGGTCGCTCCGCCACTCTGAGCCGGGCTGTCAATTTTTTGCGGCCGAAATGTTGCCGTCGCATTCGGTCACAAACGCGCAACCAACCGCTAACGTGACCCCGATCGCGTTCCCAGTGGAGGGGTGCAGATGGTGGAAGAGGAAGCGGGCCACGAGCGACAGGCTCGGGCCTATGAAGCGGTGCACGAGGCGAGTGACTTCACCGAGCTGAAACGCCGGTACAAGAACTTCGTCGTGCCGTGGACGATCGCGTTCATGGCCTGGTACCTGGCATACGTGGCCTGCAACAACTGGGCTCGTGGCTTCATGAGTCACCGGGTGGTCGGGCACATCAATGTGGCGCTGATCTTCGGCCTGCTGCAGTTCGTCTCGACCTTCGTGATCGCCGCCGTCTACGGCCGGTTCGCGAACCGCAAGCTCGACCCGCTGGCAGCCGGACTGAACGCCAAGTACAAGAGGGAGCGCCGTCGATGAACGCACTGATACTCCCCCTCGCCGACGCCGAGCCCGGCAACCAGGTGCTGACGATCTCGCTGTTCACCGCGGTCGTCGCCGTGACGCTGTACATCACCTGGTGGGCGTCCCGGCAGAACAAGACCACGGCGGACTACTACGCCGGTGGCCGCTCGTTCAGCGGCGCGCAGAACGGTCTTGCGGTGGCCGGCGACTACATGTCGGCGGCGTCCTTCCTCGGCATCTCCGGTCAGATCGCGCTTTACGGATACGACGGCTTCCTCTACTCGATCGGCTTCCTGGTCGCCTGGCTGGTGGCGCTGCTGCTGGTCGCCGAACTGCTGCGGAACTCCGGCCGGTTCACGATGGCCGACCAGCTGGCCTTCCGGATGAAGCAGCGGCCGGTCCGGACCGCCGCGGCGAGCTCGACGATCGTCGTCTCGATCTTCTACCTGCTGGCCCAGATGGTCGGTGCGGGATCGCTCGTCGGCCTGCTGCTCGGTGTCAAGAGCGAAGGACTGAAAGCCGGCGTCATCATCCTGGTCGGCGCGCTGATGATCGTCTACGTGACGATCGGCGGCATGCGGGGCACCACCTGGGTGCAGATCGTCAAGGCGGTCCTGCTGATGACCGGCACGCTGGTGATCACCTTCCTGGTGCTGCTGAAGTTCCACTTCAACCCGTCCGAGCTGCTCGGTGCCGCGGCTGCCAAGTCCGGTAAGGGCGAGGCGTTCCTGCAACCGGGTCTGCTCTACGGCAAGGACCTGACCGGCCAGATCGACTTCCTGTCTCTGGGTCTTGCCCTGGTCCTCGGTACTGCGGGTCTGCCGCACATCTTGATTCGCTTCTACACCGTGCCGGATTCCCGCTCCGCGCGGCGTTCGGTGCAGTGGGCGATCGGGCTGATCGGCACCTTCTACCTGATGACGCTGGCGCTCGGCTTCGGCGCTGCCGCATTGCTGGACACCGGCAAGGGCAGCGCGGTAGCGGCCTCGAAGGGCAACACGGCCTCCGTACTGCTGGCCGAAGTGGTCGGTGGTGGAGCGGACTCGCTCGGAGGTGCGATCCTGCTCGCACTGATCGCGGCCGTTGCCTTTGCCACCATCCTCGCGGTGGTCGCCGGACTGACACTGACCTCGGCGTCGTCGTTCGCCCACGACCTCTATGTGAATGTGCTGCGCTCAGAGGATTCGGCCAAAGGCAAGGTCACCGAGAAGAACGAGATCCGGGTGGCCCGGTTCGCGGCGATCGGGATCGGCGCGGTCGCGATCGGGCTGGCGATCCCGGCGCAGAAGCTGAACATCGCGTTCCTGGTCGCGCTGGCCTTCGCGGTGGCGGCGTCGGCGAACCTGCCGGCGTTGCTGTTCAACCTGTTCTGGAAGAAGTTCAACACCTCCGGCGCGGTCTGGAGCATCTACGGCGGACTGATCTCCGCCGTCGTGCTGGTGGTCTTCTCGCCGGTCGTGTCGGGCAAGCCGACGTCGATGATCACCGGTTCGGACTTCGCCTGGTTCCCGCTGTCGAACCCGGGCATCGTCTCGATCCCGCTCGGCTTCATCCTCGGCGTGATCGGTACCTACGTCGGCCGGGACAAGTCCAGCGAGAACCGGTACAACGAACTCTCCGTCCGCGCACTCACCGGCGCCGGCGCAGAGGGTGCCCCCAAGCACTGACGCAGTCGCTAACGTCCGAAGAGGTGAGGGGTGGGACCCTCGGCTCTTCGGACGTTGCCCGTCATCCGGTGGACCCGGGTGCTTACGTCCGAAGAGGTGAGGGTCCTGCCCCTCGGCTCTTCGGACGTTGCGGTTGTCAGTGGCTTACGTCCGAAGAAGCGGGGGGGACGTCTCCTCCACTTCTTCGGACGTCAGCGTTCGGGGGCGGGGTGGGGGGCGATGTGGAAGTGGGTGGCGAAGCGGGTGAGGGCGGCGATGGAGCCGTCGGTGCGGACGATCCCGTTGGCCAGCGCCTGCTTGGCGTCCAGTTCGCCGGACAGTAGTGGGCTCAGCGGCGCGAAGGCCTCGACTACGAGATCTGCCTTCGGTAACGGTCCGGGGGCCACCTCGAGCGAATCGCCGTCGACCACTGCGTGCACCACGATCTCACCGAAGCGCAGCTCGTACTTCGCCTTCCGGTTGCCGGGCTGGAAGGTCGAGCGCAACGCCATCACCAGGATGTCGGGGGTGATGATCTCGTCGGGTCGCAGCTCACCGAGCGAGCGGGCGCCCCAGCGGCCCATCGCGAGCACGACCTCGTCGAGGTCGGCGCCGTACTCCGTCAGCTCGTAGACGATCGCGCCGGACGGGCGCGGCTGGATCCGGCGTACGACGATGCCGGCCCGCTCGAGTTCCTTCAGGCGGGTGGCGAGCACGTTGGTGGGGATCTTCGGCAGGCCGGCCCGCAGGTCGGTGTAGCGCTTCGGGCCGACGAGCAGGTCGCGGATGATCAGCAGCGCCCAGCGTTCCCCGACGAGTTCGAGTGCGCGGGCGACCCCGCAGTACTGGCCGTAGGTCTTCGTCGTCATATTTGCGGTCTTTCCTCCTCGACAGACACTTCATTCTACTCCACTTGACAGATCTTACTTGTTTTTATGAAGCTTAGTGCATGGCGAAGATGACCGAGCAACAACGCGAAGAGTTCCTGGCCGACACCCACGTGGGCATCCTGAGCGTGGCCGGCGGGCCAGGGCGGCCGCCGACGAGCGTGCCGACGTTCTACGCCTACGAGCCAGGTGGCGAGATCACGATGTTCACCGGCACGCAGCGCCGGGCGCCGAAGCGGATCGAGCTGATCAAGGCGGCCGGCGTGGTGACGCTCGTAGTGCAACGAGAGCAGATGCCCCCGGCGTACGTGACCGTCGAGGCGGAGCTGGTCGAGGTCGGCAAGCCCACGACCGAGCAGATGCTCACGATCGCCCGCCGGTACATGCCCGAGGAGCACGCCCAGGGCTACGTCCAGACCGAGCTCGGCGACCCGGAGAACATCGTCACCCTCTTCACCTTCCGCCCAACTCGCTGGCTCACCTCAGACACCTCTCGCTGACCCGGCCTGTTCGAACCAGGGCCCGGCGCACGAGCGCCGGGCCTTTCGCATGCCCCCGGCGGCCACTTTGGCGGCGAACCGTTGACGCTTCCGTAGCACTGCCGTAACAATGAGCCAGCGCTGCGCAAGAACTTGACAAACTCTAAGCAACTTTCGGAGTATTCGTGCAATTCCTTGGCAGCTGTAGTTCGTTGCGCCCTCACCACCCCGCCCATCAGGAGAGGCCCCGGATGCCATGAGAACCAAACCCCAGAAGTGGCGGCTGTTGGCCGCGCTACTCGCCGGCAGTCTGGCGCTGTCAGCCGGCCCGATGATCTCCGCGGCCGGCTTGCCCGGAACCACCGCCTCGGCCCGCGGCTCTGGCCGGCCCCAACCTGGCGGCCGGCAAGGCCACCGGTTCGAGCAGCAGCACCCAGAACTACGGCGCCGCCAACGTCGTCGACGGCAACCGGTCCACCTACTGGGAGAGCGCCAACAACGCCTTCCCGCAGTGGGTCCAGGTCGACCTCGGCTCCGCGGTGAGCACCAACCAGGTCGTGCTGAAGCTGCCGACCTCGGGCTGGGATTCGCGCAACCAGACCCTGGCGGTCCAGGGCAGCACCGACGGACAGAACTTCAACGACTTGTCCGCCTCCGCGTCGCGCGCGTTCAACACCCCGAACAACACCGCGACCATCGACTACGGCGCCTCCACCACGAGGTACATCCGGATCCTGATCACCGCCAACACCGGCTGGCCCGCAGGTCAGCTGTCCGAGCTCGAGGTCTACGGCCCGGCGACCGGTGACACCCAGGCTCCTACCGCCCCGGGCAGCCTGGCCTTCACCGAGCCCGCCGCCGGCCAGATCCGGCTCAGCTGGACCGCCGCGACGGACAACGTCGGCGTCACCGGGTACGAGGTGTACGCCAACGGCGCGCTCCGCACCACCGTCGCCGGCAACGTGCTCACCTACACCGACACCCAGCCGGCCAGTACCCCGGTCGGTTACTTCGTCCGGGCAAAAGATGCTGTCGGCAACCAATCGCCGAACAGCAACACGGTCACCCGGCCCGGCAGCGGCGGCCCCGGCACCAACCTCGCGCTCGGCAAGCCGATCACCGCGTCCGGCTCGGTCTTCACCTTCGTAGCGACCAACGCGAACGACGACAATGTGCAGACCTACTGGGAGGGCAACGCCAACCCGGCCACGCTGACCACCCAGCTCGGCGCCAACGCGGACCTCAGCTCGATCGTGATCCGGCTGAACCCCGATTCGTCCTGGGGCAACCGCACCCAGACGTTCCAGGTGCTCGGCCGCGAGCAGAGCGCGACCGGCTTCACCAACCTGGTCTCCAGCGCGTCGTACACCTTCAGCCCCTCCAGCGGGAACACCGTCACGATCCCGGTCAGCGCGCGAGTGGCCGACGTACGGCTGAACTTCACCGCCAATACTGGCGCACCGGCCGGCCAGGTGGCCGAACTCCAGGTGATGGGCGTACCCGCCCCGAACCCGGACCTGACCGTCTCGGGCGTCTCCTGGACCCCGGCCTCGCCGGTCGAGACCGACACCATCACGCTCCGAGCCACGGTGAACAACACCGGTACTGCGGCCTCGCCGGCGTCCGACGTGAACTTCTACCTCGGCACCACCAAGGTCGGCACCGCAGCCGTCCCGACCCTGGCCGCCGGCGCCTCCACCACCGTCACAGCGTCGATCGGATCCCGTGACGCGGGCAGCTATCCGGTCAGCGCGAAGGTCGACGAAGCGAACTCGGTCGTCGAGCAGAACGATTCCAACAACACCGGCACCAGCGGTACGCCGCTCGTGGTCACCCCGGTCGCGAGCTCGGACCTGATCGCCTCCTCGGTCAGCTGGACCCCGGGCAACCCGGCGGCCGGCAACACCGTGACGTTCTCCGTCGCCATCAAGAACCAGGGCAGCATCGCCTCGGCGGCCGGTGCGCACGGAATCACGCTCACGCTGCTGAGCGGAAGCACCGTAGTACGGACTCTGACCGGCTCGTACTCCGGTGCGATCGCTGCCGGCGACACCGCTCCGGCGGTCAGCCTCGGCACCTGGCCTGCCGCCAACGGCCGGTACTCCGTCCGTGTGGTCCTCGCCGACGACGCGAACGAGTTGCCGGTGAAGCGCACGAACAACACCAGCGAGAAGCCGTTGTTCGTGGGTCGCGGCGCGAACATGCCGTACGACCACCTCGAAGCCGAGGACGCCTCCGTCGGCGGCGGCGCGACCGTGATCGGCCCGAACCGGACCATCGGCGACCTTGCCGGTGAGGCCTCCGGCCGGAAGGCGGTCACGCTGAACTCGAACGGTTCGTTCGTCGAGTTCACCACCCGGGCGAGCACCAACACGCTCGTCACCCGCTTCTCCATCCCGGACTCGTCCGGCGGTGGCGGGATCGACTCCACCATCAACGTCTACGTCAACGGCACCTTCCACAAGGCGCTGCCGCTCACCTCGAAGTACAGCTGGCTGTACGGCGCGGAGGCGGGCCCGGGCAACTCACCCGGCGCGGGACCACGCCACATCTACGACGAGGCGAGCATCATGCTCGACTCGAGCTTCCCGGCCGGCACGAAGATCAAGCTGCAGAAGGACCCGGCGAACTCGACCAACTACTCGATCGACTTCGTCGACACCGAGCAGGTCGCGCCGATCGCCAACCCGGGCGCCGGCTACGCGGTACCGGCCGGATTCTCCCAGCAGGACGTGCAGAACGCGCTCGACAAGGTCCGCCAGGACACCACGCTGACGGGTGTCTACCTGCCGGCCGGTGACTACCAGACATCGGGCAAGTTCAACGTCTACGGCAAGCCGATCAAGGTAGTAGTCGGGGCCGGGCCCTGGTACACCAAGTTCCACGCGCCGACGACGCAGGACAACACCGATGTCGGGATCGACTCCCAGTCGACCGCCAACGGTTCGACGTTCAGCGGGTTCTCGTACTTCGGCAACTACACCTCGCGGATCGACGGTCCGGGCAAGGTGTTCAACTTCGCGGGCACCTCGAACATGACGATCGACAACGTCTGGGTCGAGCACATGATCTGCATGTACTGGGGTGCGAACACCGACAACTCCACGATCAAGAACTCGCGGATCCGCGACACGTTCGCCGACGGCATCAACATGACGAACGGGTCGGCGGGCAACACCGTGAGCAACAACGACGCCCGGTCGACGGGTGACGACTCGTTCGCTCTCTTCAACGCCGTCGACAACGGTGGCGGCGAAGTACGGGACAACGTCTTCGAGAACCTCTCGGCGACGCTGACCTGGCGGGCGGCCGGCTTCGCGGTCTACGGCGGCACCAACAACATCTTCCGCAACCTGTACGTCGCGGACATGCTGACGTACTCGGGGATCACGATCAGCTCGCTCGACTTCGGCATCCAGATGAACGGCTTCGGCGCCACTCCGCCGACGCTGTTCCAGAACATCTCGGTGGTGCGATCCGGCGGGCACTTCTGGGGTAGCCAGACGTTCCCGGGGATCTGGATCTTCTCGGCCTCGAAGATCTTCCAGGGCATCCGGCTCAGCGACGTGGACATCGTCGATCCGACGTACTCCGGGATCATGTTCCAGACCAGTTACGTCGGCTCCCAACCGCAGTTCCCGATCGCCGACACGATCCTGACCAACGTCACCATCTCGGGAGCCCGCAAGAGCGGCGACGCCTTCGACGCCAAGTCCGGCTTCGGCATCTGGGCCAACGAACTCCCCGAACCAGGCCAGGGCCCCGCCGTAGGCAGCGTCACCTTCAACAACCTGACCCTCACCAACAACGCCACCGACATCCGCAACACCACCACCACCTTCACCATCACCCGCAACTGACAACCCCCTAAAAGAACGGCGGCCGCCGGAGGTCCGACCCCTCCCGCGACCGCCGTTCCTGATCTGCCCCGGCCTTCCCGTCAAATCCCCAACAAAACAAGGCCTCCCCCATGCAACGGTCGACTTTTGCAGTCCGTCCGCCTGGGGGATCCACGCAATGCCAATCCACGTCTTCGTCGACGAAACCAAAGCCCGCGGTCTGCTCGGCGGAAGCAGATCATCGACGTGATCAGAGGCTTCCAGCCGGTTGTCGACCTCTACCGACGAGATCAATCAACGCTGAGCGATCGGAAGCTTTGTCTGCAAGCCATCGTGCGCGACACGGCGCCTGTTGCCGAACGACTCGTAGTCGAGCGAGACGAGGCGAGCCTCTCGCACGATCGACGAGCGCTGCACGAGGCACGCGAACGGTCCGGCTGCTTCGACACTTTCCGCTTTGATCTGCTCGCGCCCAAGGCAGACCCGTTGCTGTGGGTCCCAGATGCGATCGCGTGGAGTTGGATGCGCGGGGGCCATTGGCGGCAGGCGGTTGCGGCATTTTGCCAACTGAAGGAGGTCTGAATGCGCAAGACCCGGCTCGTCCACCGTCCGGTGAGCTGCCGGGTTCACTTCCGAAGGACTCTTGTCCCAGGCATCACCAACTGTACCGGCCGGATCGGCGAACTGTCGCTCGTTTCGAGGGGCAGTTCGATCTGCCCCTACATGCCCGGGTTACCTGGGTAGCCGGACCAGGTGGGGGTTGGGGTGGAGGCTCGCGGTCTGGCGCATCAGCTCGTGACGGGCGCGGTCCCCGATTTGGCGTCCGGACCCGAGGACCGGCCGCGGTTCCGTCGGTCAAGTACCTCGCTGACAATGACCTGGACTGAACCGGCGATGGGGATAGCCACCAGCACTCCGAGGATCCCGGCGACCTCGGCGCCGAGGATGATCGCGATCAATACCGCGAGGGGAGAGAGCTTCAACGCGTGCCCATAGATCAGCGGACGTAATGTGTGACCCTCGACCAAGTGATAGACGACCATGAGAACGAAGACCACCAGGGCCGACACGGGGCCTACGGTGAGTGCGACCAAGCCGAGCAGCACGGTCACCACGACCGGCCCGACGTACGGGATGAACTCGATGATCGCCGTAAACAGTCCCAGGGCCAAGGCGTAGGGCACTCCGACGATCAGCAGGATGACGGTCGCAACGACTCCGGCGAGAAAGCTCGCCAGAAGATTACCGGTCACGAACCCGCTCACCGACTTGTAGACGCCTGCTCCGATGCGCTCGGAGCGCGCTCGGTGAGGCTCTGGGATCAGACCGGTGATACGGCGGCGCCATTCCGGGCCCTCGAACAACATGAAAAGCGTCAAGAAGGCGATGATGAGCATCCCGCTGATCGTGGTGGCTACGCCCTTGGCGATCCCGAGCACTGGTGCAGCAGCACCGGTCACCCCGCTGGCACCCTGCTTCGACGCTGCCTTCTGTACCTCTTCGACCACGTGGTATTTGCGCTCGAGGAAACCCAGCGGTCCGCGCCCCCTGGTCAACTCGTCGACGAGTCCGGGCACCGCGCTGACGAAGTGCGTCATCTGCGTGACCAACGGCGGGATGAACACCAAGGCCAGCAGCGCAAAGATCATCACCGCGAGAACATAGACCGTAGCGACCGCGAACCCTCGGCGAAGCCCGTGGCGCTGAAAGAACTCGACGGCCGGATTGAGCGCGAGCGCCAAGAACAGGGCGATCGCGATGATCGTGAGTCCCTTCTCGGCGCGAAGGACCAGCCAGAGTGCGGCACCTACGCCGAGTAGGATTCCCAGCCCCGCGAGCAGCGTGCGCGCGCGGATTGTCACGACCCGCTCGCTGCCGGAACAAGACTGCGATAGTGGCTGTGACACGGGAACCGCAGGGTGAGCATCTCCGGACGGTGAGGCCACCGTCTTGGCCTGACTTGTGGCGTGCGGGTCGCGTGGGTCATCGGGCCGAATCGTCATCGGAACCTCCCAGGAGCGCAGTGGTGTGGGCACCGTGCCCCAGCCATCCGGATCAACCTCGATCCACCCAGTACCCTGCCTCAACACCTGGCAGATTGACACCGGGGATGAATTCAGGTGGCCGACTAGTCACCACTTTGCAGGCAGCGGAAGATGTTGGCTTCTCCTACGGCGTACGCGGGCGTGTACGCGGCGGCGCGCTGCACGGGAGATGCGCCGTCTCGGCTCGACCGGCCGGATCAGCGAGCTGTCGCTCGTTTCCAGGGGCGGATCGATCTGCCCCTGCGTGCCCGGGTTACCTGGGTAGACGGGCCAGGTGGGGGGTTGGGGTGGTTAGGAGGTGGTGGGCGGTGGGGGTTAGGGAGTGGTGGGCGGTGCCGGCTGTGCGGTGGGTGGTGATCAGGCCGGCGTTGCGGAGGGCGCGGGCGTGTTCGCTGGCGGAGGCGAGGGAGATGCCGGTGCGGCGGGCTAGTTGGGTGGTGCTTGCTGAGGCGGTGAGCGCACGGAGTACGGAAGCTCTGGTGCGGCCGAGTAGGTCGGCGAGGGCGTCCGCGGTGTCGTCGGTGTCGGGGAGCGGGAGTTCGGCACAGGGGTAGACGAGGACCGGGCGGCGGCCGGGCATGTCGAGGACCAGGCACTCGGCGGTGAGGGATGACGGGTAGAGCATGAGACCGCGGCCGTTCAGGTGCGCCTCGTAGTGGCGCTTGCTGTCGAGCGCGCACGCGATCAGATTCGGGCTCGTCCAGATGATGTCTGGGTGTAGCCCCGCAAGCATCCGCTCGATGCCACCGTGCAGCAGGGAGCGGGCCCGGATCGCGAGGTCGGCGGCGTACTGGCGTTCCAGTTCGGCGGCCACCGGACCGAGGACCTCCTGATGAAAGACCCGTACGGCGTTGCCGAGCGCGCGGCGTGATCCCGCCTTGCCGGCCAGAAGTCCCTGCATGAACTGATCGGTTTCAGCCGCAAGCCAAGGACCGAGCTCGTCCTGGATCAGGTCGACCGGCGCGTCCATCAGTACCTCGATGGCCGCATCCAGACCCGGCGACGGAACCTCGGGCGTGAGGAAGTCCGGGAACTGACCCGCCGGCGCGATCAGCTTGAACAGCGGCCGCATCGACGGCCGGATCAGCGGCACGGCCTGGCGCCGCCACCGCCGCGCCACCGGCGGAATGGCCCGGTCGCCGAGGGCCCGCGCGGCCAGCGCCGTCTCCCAGAGCGGCTCTGGTTCCGGCGGGAACACCACCCGGGTGAGGTCGTCAGGCGTGAACTCGATCAGGATCACCCGCCGATTGTCCCTGCCCCGGGCCCGCACCGACAGGCCCACGGAAACGCGATCCCACTTCGGCCCTGGCCGAAACCGGTCGAGCCCGGACAACCGCGCCCCGGACCCTGAACTCATGAGGCCCAGACGCATCGCCACCGCCGCTCTGACCGCCGCGATCGCTGTCGCAGTACAGCCCGCGACTGCCCTGGCGAACCACCCGAGCCACCCGAGCACGTACGTCGTCTCCACCACCCCCGGCGACACTCCCGAAGGCATCGCCGTCACCTGCGACGGGACCATGTACGTCACCAGCGTCGGCACCGGCGCCGTCTACCGCGGCTCGACCCGCCAGCCGAACCTCCGTCCCTGGCTCCCCGCCGGCAGCGACGGTCGCACCTCCGCGACCGGGATCCACGTCGACCGCTGGGGCCGGGTACTCATCGCCGGCGCGAGCACGTCGACGCTCTACCTGTACGACGTCCGCGGCCGTCTCCTCGCCGCGCGAAAGGCCCAGGAAGGCTCGTTCCTGAACGACTTCGCGATCACCACCGACGCCGTCTACGTCACCGACTCGGCCCACAACCAGATCTGGCGAGCACCTCTCACCGCTCGCGGCCTGGGCAACCTCGAACCCTGGCTGACCCGCGACAAGATCCAGCCGACGCCGTACTTCCTCAACGGCATCGTCACCGACGGCCGAACCCTCCTGGTCGGCGAGCAAGGGCAGGACGTGACCTACCGGATCGACCTGCTCTCGAAGCAGGTCAGCACCCTCGCGATCACCGGCGCGAACGGCATCCTCTCCGGCGACGGCTACCTGCTGGAGGGCAGCCGCCTGTACGCCGTCTACAACGCGGGCGGCGGCAAGTACGTCACCCGTCTTGCCTGGCTCAACCGCGACTGGACCGAGGCCCGCATCCTCGCCGATTCCAGCCCGGGCGCCGCGAACTCGACGCCCACCACCCTGGCGAAGGACGGCGGCCGCCTGCTCTGGGTCAACAGTCAGCTCGACGTAGCGCCCGGCACCCCGCCGTACACGGTCTCTGTCGTTCCGGACCTACGCAATGTCATGCCGGAACAGGATGTTGCCCGCAGCAAGAATCTGTGTTCGGTCGGCTGGTAGGAGTCAGCTGCCGACGCCGAGCTTGGTGCGGTGATGACGGGGCTTGTCGATCTCGTCGAGCAGCGCGATCGCGACGTCGGCGTACGAGATCAGGTTGGTCGCGTCGGCGGGGATGACCCGGTAGCCGCCGGTGCGGGTGGGGTCGGGGTGGTTGAAGTCGCCGGCCGGGGCGATCGACAGCCAGTCGAGCGACGACGCCTCGAAGACCTCCGCAGCCGCCGCGTGCGCCAGGTAGAAGGCGCGGTACTCCTGTGGGTAGGAAGGAGTGTCCATCAGCAGCGCTCCGGATTCGGTCGGCAGGATCGAGGCGAGGCCGATCCAGACCAGCCGTGGTACGCCGGCCTTCGTCAATCCGTCGACCAGCGACTCGGCGGTCGCGGTGAAGAAGGCGGCCGGATCGGCACTGGCTCCGTCGTACACGGCCGCGACGACCGCGTCCTGCCCCTTGCTCAGTCGTTCCACGTCCTCGGCCGAAGTCACGTCGCCGACGACCAGGCCCGGCAGGTCGGCGTACCGGCTGGGATCGCGGACCACCGCGGTCACCTCATGGCCGCGCGCCCTCGCCTCCGCGACGGCCGCACGACCGGCCCTGCCACCTGCACCGAAGACCAGCACCTTGCTCATCCAGACCTCCTTGATCGGGGTAACGCGCCGACCGTAGACGGAAGGCTGGTTACCGATCGGATACTGGCTAACCTGGTCAGATGGAGCCGTTGCGCGCGGATATGTTCGACGAGATCTGCCCATCCACCCTGAACCCGATCCGCTTCGGCAACGACAAGTGGGCCGGCTTGGTCATCCGCTGCCTCGAGGACGGCCCCCGCCGCTTCTCCGAACTACGCATCCCCCTGCACCGCGTCACCCCGAAAGTCCTGACCCAGTCGCTACGCCTACTCGAACGCGACGGCCTGATCCACCGCACCGAGCGCACCACCCCGGTACGCCGGGTCGACTACGCCCTGACCCCCCTCGGCCAAAGCTTCCTCGCCCCCATGCAAGCCGCCTGCGAATGGACAGCCACCCACTGGACCGAACTCCTGGACGCCCGCGAGGACGCCAGCATCCGCAACTAGCCCTTCTCTTAGCATTGGATAGTCAAAGATCCAATGCTAAGCACCGCATCTAGCATCGGATATCGAGCTATCCGATAGTGCGCGGGCGATCGCGCTGGCGGAACTGGGGAGCGATGAGCGGCGGAACGCGGCCGAGATCGTCTCTAATGTGCATGCCATGAAGGCCGCCATCGAGCTCGCCGACCGCATCGACGAGAAGGCAATCCTCACGATGCACTCGGCCTTGATGATCGACCACCAGCCTGAGATCGTCGGGCGCTGGCGGGATCAGCAGGTATGGATCGGTGGCAACGACTACGGCCCACATCAAGCCGCCTTCGTGCCGCCCCACCAGGACCGAGTCGCCGCAGCGATGGCAGATCTGATGGAATTTGCCCGGCGTGACGACATCCCTGCACTGGTGCACGCGGCACTGATCCATGCCCAGTTCGAGACCATCCATCCCTTCCCTGACGGCAACGGACGGACCGGGCGGGCACTGATCCACGCGATCTTGCGACACAGGGGACTCACTCGCAACGTCACGATTCCAGTCTCGGCCGGGCTACTGACCGACACCGATGGGTACTTCGTTGGTCCGACGTGATCGCGGCTCGCCGGGACGCCGTGGTCTGGCGAATCATGGATCTGCTGCTCCGCCAACCGGTCGTGGACACCGCGCTGGTCGAACGGGAGCTGGAAGTCACCTCCGCGAACGCCGGCCGTGCTCTCCTGCAACTTGCGTCGGCGGGAGTAGTCAAGGAGTTCAGCGACAAGAAACGCAACAGGTTGTGGCAGGCCCCGGAGGTGCTGTCAGCTCTGGACGAGTTCGCTGCCCGAACTGGTCGCCGAGGCTGATCTCAGCACCTAGACCGCGCTCTCCCCCTCAGAGCGCGGCCGGGCTCACCACCTGGGCTGCGGGAGGAACTGGCTTCTCGTACGACGTACGCGACGCTCACGGGCGTGAACGCGGCGTCGCGCCGCACGCGAAATCCGCCGCTTAGGCTCCTGCTGTTCCGCGACCATCTCGCCCTGCTGATACATCCCAACTCCTCCTCAACCGACAACGAACCTCCGATGCGCGGCGGCGTGAATCGGTTCCCGGAAAAGGCGAACGCCCGTCCCCGGGGACCGGGACGGGCGTTCGTAGTACGGGTTGTCAGTCCTCGTCGGATTTGCCGGCGTCGAGGTTGGTTTTGATGAGGTCCATGACGGTGGAGTCGGCGAGGGTGGTGACGTCGCCTACCTCGCGGTTCTCGGCTACGTCGCGGAGGAGGCGGCGCATGATCTTGCCGGAGCGGGTCTTGGGGAGTTCCGCGACGACCATGATCTGGCGCGGCTTGGCGATCGGGCCGATCTCCTTGGCGACGTGGTTGCGGAGCTCCTGGACCACGTCCGGGCCGCCGTCACCGGCTTCGGAGCGCAGGATCACGAAGGCCGCGATCGCCTGACCCGTGGTCGGGTCCGAGGCGCCGACGACGGCCGCCTCGGCGACCTTCGGGTGCGAGACCAGCGCCGACTCGATCTCGGTGGTGGACAACCGGTGGCCGGACACGTTCATCACGTCGTCCACCCGGCCGAGCAGCCAGATGTCGCCGTCCTCGTCCTTCTTGGCGCCGTCCCCCGCGAAGTACACGCCCGGCCAGCGCGACCAGTACGTGTCCTTGAACCGCTCGTCGTCGCCCCACAGCGTCCGCAGCATGGCCGGCCACGGCTTGTCGATGATCAGGTAACCACCCGAGCCGTTCGGCACCGGCTTGCCGGCGTCGTCGACCACGTCGACACTCACGCCCGGGATGCCGCGCATCGCGGCGCCCGGCTTGCCCGCGGTGACGCCGGGCAGCGGGGAGATCATGTGCATCCCGGTCTCGGTCTGCCACCAGGTGTCGACCACCGGCGCGTTGTTGCCGCCGATGTTCTCCCGGTACCAGATGTAGGCCTCGGGGTTGATCGGCTCGCCCACCGACCCGATCACGCGCAGGGTGGAGAGGTCGAACTTCTCCGGGATCTCCTTGCCCCACTTCATGAAGGTCCGGATCGCCGTCGGCGCGCAGTACAGGATGGAGACCTTGTACTTCTGGATGATCTCCCACCAGCGCCCCTGGTGCGGGGTGTCCGGAGTGCCTTCGTAAAGGATCGACGTGGTCGCGTTGGCGAGCGCGCCGTACACGATGTAGCTGTGGCCGGTGACCCAGCCAATGTCGGCCGCGGTCCAGTAGACGTCGGTGTCCGGCTTGAGGTCGAAGACAGCCCACTGCGTGTACGCCGTACCCACCAGGTAGCCGCCGGTCGTGTGCAGGATGCCCTTCGGCTTGCCCGTGCTGCCGGACGTGTACATCACGTACAGCGGGTGCTCGGCGTCGAACGCCTCGGGCGTGTGCTCGGCCGACTGCTTGCCGACGAAGTCGTCCCACCACAGGTCGCGGTTCTCGACCATGGCGGTCTCCTGGCCGGTGCGCTTCACCACGAGCACATTGCGCACATCGGGGCAGTCCACCAGCGCGGCGTCCACCGCGGGCTTCAGCGCCGCCGGGGCGCCCCGGCGGTAACCGCCGTCGGAGGTGATCACCACGCGCGCGTCGCAGTCGAGGATCCGGCCCTTCAGCGCGTCGGCGGAGAAGCCGCCGAAGATGACCGTGTGCGGGGCACCGATCCGGGCGCAGGCGAGCATCGCGACCACGGTCTCGGGGATCATCGGCATGTAGATGGCCACGATGTCGCCGGCCTGGACGTTCAGCTCGAGCAGCGCGTTGGCCGCCTTGCTGACCTCGTCCTTGAGCTGGGCGTAGGTGATCTCCCGGGTGTCGCCGGGCTCACCCTCGAAGTAGTAGGCGACCTTGTCGCCAAGGCCGTTCTCCACGTGCCGGTCGACACAGTTGTACGCCGCGTTGAGCTTGCCGTCGGCGTACCACTTGGCGAACGGCGGGTTGCTCCAGTCGAGCGTCTCGGTCGGCTCGACCGCCCAGGTCAGCCGCTTGGCCTGCTCGGCCCAGAACCCCTCGAAGTCCGCCTCGGCCGCCTCGTACGCGTCCGCCTTGACGTTCGCGTTCGCGGCCAGTTCGGCCGGCGGCTCGAAGCGGCGCTCCTCGTGCATCAGGTTCGACAGGGCATCGGACTGGGGGGACTCGGAACTGGTCACGTCGCGGACTCCTCGCTGAAAGCTGTCCGTACGCCGGAAGCGCACGAACCCCTTTCTACCAATGCCGGACCAGCCGTGGTACTGGTGCGTCACCCAGAAGGCGCTCAGCCGGCCCCGTTCTGCGCTGAACGGCCGAGTTCGTGAACGGCGTCACACTGTGGCCGCGGCGCCCCGCCGTACTGCGAGGCGCCGCGGTCCTCAGTACTTGATGACCCCCTGGGAGCTGGTGCGGTTGCCGTCCCAGTCGCCGACCAGCGGGAGGTCGCCGCCGTCGCCGTACCGGACGGATTCGGTGGTTTCGGTGGTTTCGATGCCGCTGACCCGGAAGTAGAAGGTGGCGTTGGCGGGGTTGTAGAGCCCGGGTTCGTCGCGGGCCGTCGCCGTTCCAGTCGCCGATCATCGGCTTCCAGTACGCGTCGCCGTAGTGGATCGAGCGGGTGGTGCCGTCGGCCAGCCGGAGGTCGAAGGTGGCGGCGGCGGCGCGGTAGACGCCGACATCGTCGATCCCGTCGCCGTTCCAGTCCCCGGTGAGCGGGATCTGGTACGCCGCGCCGAAGGCCACGCTCGTCGTAGTGCCGTCCGCGGCCCGCTTCGTGAAGGTGCCGGTCGACGGGGTGTAGACGCCGACCTCGTCGGTGCCGTCACCGTTCCAGTCGCCGATGATCGGGCGGTCCCCGACGTTGCCGAAGGCAATGGTGAGCTGGCCGACACCGCCCGCGAACGAGTTGGTCAGGAAGAACTTCCGCTGGTCCGGGCTGTACGCCGCCGGGGTGTCGCCGCCGGCACCGTCCCAGTTCCCGGCCAGCGGCACCATCGGGGTGTTGCCGTAGGCAAAGGCCGGGATGGTCGCCGTTCCCGACGTCCGGCTGTTCGACAGATACCAGTTGTAGGTGCAGATGGCGGTCGGCGCCGTCACCTTGGCAGGCTTGGCGGAGAAAACATTCGGTACTGCGATGACGGCGGCGGCGACCGCTGCCGCCACACCCGCTGTGATCACCTGGCTGAAGAGCTGGGTTCGCATCTCGTCCCCCTTATGCGTCGAGCCGGTAGAGGGCCGCGGCCCCGGGCGCCAAGGTGGCGACGATCTTGGTCCGGTCCGGTTGCGCCGTGTACGCGCGGGTCGCCGGGTCGAAGACCGAGACCTTCGTGACCGTTGCCTGATTCAACGTCACCGTCGTACTCGCGCCGGTGGTGTGCTGACGGTTGGCGACCAGCAGCCAGCGGGTCTTGGCGGCATCCGTGGGCCGGAATCGGCCGAGCACCGCCGCGCTTCCCGACGTACCGCTGAGGTAGGTGTCGGGAGTGAATCCGGTCGCACCTGCCGGTGGCGTCTCGTTGGCGTGGACGGCCAACTCGGAGACGAGCGGCTTGAGCTCGACGCCGACCTGACTCAGCCAGGTGGTGTTGATGGTCTTGGCGGCTGTGTAGAGCGGGGTGAGTGTTCCGTCGAGCGTGGTCAGAGCGCGGCCGAAACCTTCGCCGCGAGCCGGATCGGGCTGCCAATAAGTGAAGTATTGGATGCCCTTGCAGCCGTAGGCGAGGCTCGTGTTGATCTGCCAGAGCAACTCGGCGGCAGTCGGGAACCGGTGGCCGTTGAACTCGACGCTCTGCACGAAGGTCCAGGTCGGGATGTTCGCCCGCAGCCCTTCGGAGCGGATGATCGCCCAGTTGGCGAAGTACTGCGCGTCCTCGCCGGACGCCAGCAGCGGATACCGGTCGAACGACAGCATCGGCGGGTGCACCGTGTCGACGAACTGACGGACGAAGGCCTGGTACCCCGAACCGCTGCCAGGCACGAGGTTCGAGTACGGCGTGTAGTCCGGCGCCACCTCGCGCGCGACGGCGAACGCCTTCGCCAGCGTGGGGAACCGCCCCGCCGGCGGCTCGTCACCGAGGCTGAAGCCGGCGAACGAACCGAAGCCGCGATACCGATTCAACGCATCGGTGGCCAACTTCCGCGCGTCCGCGGTGGTGATCGACATCGGCACCGACCGGTCGTCGCTGATCGTGAACCGCTGCGAGAAGTTCTGTACGTCGGGGTCGCTCGAGACCAGCACCTTCAGGCCGACCTGGTCGGCGATCGCCAGCGACTGGTTGAGGATCGCCGAGTCGTCGACATAGTTGCCCGTGATCAGGAAAGTGAAGCCGGCCTCCCGCATCTGGGCGTACCGCTCGACCGTGGTCGCGAAGGGATGCGGTGGCCAGAACAACCCGATCGGAAACTCGGCTCCACCCACCAACGGCAGGGTGGCACAAGACCCGCTCGCCTCGGTTTGCGCCGCAGCGGAGGCCGTGGCCGCGGCCTGCTCGGATCCGTTGGTCAGCCGACGGGCGAACGGCACCGGCGCCGCCGCGAGCGCCCCGATGACGGCGCCCCGGAGTACCGCCCGCCGGCCCACCCCCTTGACGGCTCGCGCACCATGGAACGGCGATTGATCAGGAATCATCATGCTCCCTCTCTTGTCTGGTCACGACGCCCACCAGAACAGCCGACGCACTGACAGAGAGCAATGCCTTTCGAGCAGAACGTAGTGAATACCCGGCGACCAGTTCCGGACATCCGATTGACACCCGCGCCACTAGGCTGCACGTCATGACCGTCCTGGTGGTGATCCTGCATGCGGGGCTGGCAGCGGCCTGGATCGGCGGGATGACCTACTCGCTCTTCGTCGTCCAGCCGAAGCTGAAGAAGTTCTTCGGCCCCGACGAGGACAGCCGCGAGGCGCTGACCGCAGTGATTGCCTCAGGCAACCGATACAAGGTGCTCGCGCTGATCGGCGTGATCGCTCTGACGGGCGTCGTCCTGCTCCTGCTCGACAATGACCATTGGTGGATCCACCTGACCAAGGCCGTTCTGCTGCTCGCCGCGACCACCATCTTCTGGTACGTCTCCTGGCGCCACTGGCCCCGCCGCGTCTTCGCCACAGCCGCCGAACGCCCCGCCCTCCAACGCCAGCTCTACCTCCTGGCCGGCACGATGCTCGTCCTCACCGCCACCGCCTTCGCCCTGGGCATCGCAGCCGCGCAGCTCTGAGGATTGGCCCACTTCTGATACTTGATCACGACCGGGGCCAGCGGGATCAGGTGGCGCGGTAGGCGACCGTGATGTCGTAGCGGTCCGAGCGGTAGACCGAGCGGCCGTACTCGATCACCTCGCCGGACGCGGTCCGCGGCGCCGAGGTGATGATCAGGCACGGCACGGTCGGCTCGATACCGAGCAGCTCGGAGTCGGCCTGGTCCGGTGGGGCGGCCACGATCGAGGCCGACACCATCCCGAGGGTGACTCCCCAGCGCTCCGAGAGCGAGTCGTACAGCGAGACCTCGCTCAGGTCGAGCTCGTCCAGGCCCGGGTAGCGCCGCAGCGACAGGTTGGTCCGCTCGACCGCCATCGGTTCGCCGTCGGCGGTGCGCAGCCGGATCAGGTGCAGGACCGGCGATCCGACCGGCTGCTCCAGCTCGCGGGCCAGGTCCTCGTCGGCGGTGCCGACGAGGTGCTCCAGCACCTTGGCGCCGGGCGTGATGCCGCGGGCCCGCATGTCCTGGCTGAACGACGAGGTGAGCATCCGGGCCGGCCGTGGCTCCGCGACGAAGGTGCCGCCGCCGGGGCGCCGGGCCGCGAGGCCTTCGGCAACAACCCGGTCCACTTCCTGCCGCACTGTCATCCGGGCGACGCCGAAGCGCTCGGCCAGCACCCGCTCGGAGGGCAGCACGGTTCCGGCGGCCAGACTGCGGGTGAGGGTCTGCAGGATCTCGCGGATCTGGCCACCCTTCGGCCGGTCCGCTCGTAGCTCCGTGGGGAGTTCGGCGAGGTCACCGGGGTTGTTCCTTGGGCGGGCCATGAGGTCAGTATCCCTGGGAATCTGCCCGGCAAACCGGTTGCCGGGGATCGTCTGCGGACGTCGGGTTCGTAACTGTCCAACAACTCAACCGTTCCGCCCGACACTACTGTCCAGCTCCCCAGCACGGCCAGTGATCATTCTCCTCCACGCGGACCCGCCCCGGCAATGCGACCGGGCCGACGGCGCGCCCGTTAGAATCGTGATCGAGGCCGATCGTGCGCGCGGCCTGGTGAGCCGGGAAGTCTGGTCGGCACTGGTTCCGACCTGCCCGAGCGAAGGGAGCCGCCTGTGCGGCTGCTACAGAAACGACGAGTCTTTCCGCGCATCCTCGGATCCGAGCGAGCCTTCCTCGCCGACACGCTGCGGGCCGAGACCACCGGCGGGCTGGTGCTGGTCGGCGCTGCCGTGATCGCGCTGGTCTGGGCGAACTCCCCCTGGCAGGACACGTACCACCACCTCCGTGACGCGCAACTCGGCCCGCTCACGGTCGAGGGCTGGGCCACCGACGGCGCGCTGACGCTGTTCTTCTACTTAGCCGGCGTGGAGCTGAAGCGTGAGCTCGTGGTCGGCACCCTGTCCCGGCTCAGCGAGGCGGTCGTCCCGGTCATCGCGGCCCTCTGCGGGATGGCGGTGCCCGCCCTGATCTATGCCGCGATCAACCTGGCTGTTGCCGACGGCAAGCCACAGGGCTGGGCGGTGCCGACGGCAACGGATATCGCCTTCGCCCTGGCCGTGCTCGCGATCGTCGGTTCGTCATTGCCGAGCGCTCTGCGGGCCTTCTTGCTCACCCTCGCCGTCGTGGACGACTTCGGCGCCATCCTGGTGATCGCAATCTTCTTCTCGCACGGTCTCAACCTGCTGGCGCTGCTGGCCGCGCTGGCCCTGATCGCGGCCTTCTATCTGCTCCAGCGGCTCCGGGTCCGTACGCCGATCGCGTATCTCCCGATCGCTCTCGGCGCCTGGTGGTTCATGCACGAGTCAGGCATCCACGCCACGATCGCCGGGGTCGCACTCGGCCTGGTGACGCGGGTCCTGCCCGACCCGGACGAGAAGAAGTCGCCGGCCGAGCGGGTGGAGCACCGGCTGCGCCCGTGGTCCGCCGGCATCGCAGTACCGGTCTTCGCACTGTTCGCGGCCGGGGTCACGCTGAGCGGCAGCGCGATCCGGACGACGCTCACCGACCCGGTCGCGATCGGGGTGGTCGCGGGGTTGCTGGCCGGGAAGGTCCTCGGGGTGTTCGGCGGGTCGTGGCTGACGGCCCGGCTCACCCGCGCGGAGCTGAACTCCGACCTCGCCTGGCGCGACGTGGGTGCCGTCTCGGTGCTCGCCGGGATCGGATTCACGGTCTCCCTGCTGATCGCGCAGCTCGCCTTCGGCGACGACGTCGCGCAGATCGAGCGGGCGAAGGCGGCCGTACTGATCGCGTCGCTGCTGGCCGCGTTGCTCGCGACCGCGCTGTTGTTCCGTCGCAACCGCGCGTACGCCGAGGATTGAGCCGGGGGTACCAGCTAGGGTCGGGGCACGGACCCCCTTGGAAGGAGTGCCATGTCGATGGGGCAGAACGAGGATGAGCCCACGGTCGGGCAGCTCGTCGCCAATGCCAGCCGGGATCTTTCCAGCCTGGTCCGCAGCGAGCTGGAGCTGGCCAAGACCGAGCTGAAGAAGACCGCCGTCGCCGCCGGCACGGGTGCCGGCATGTTCGGCGCTGCCGCCTTCCTGGCCCTGCTCGCGATCATCCTGCTGTCCATCGCCGCGGCGTACGGCGTGAGCGCACTCGGGCTGCACCCGGCGCTGTCCTTCCTGATCGTTGCTGTCGTCTACCTGTTGATCGGGGCAGGCCTGGTGTTCGCCGGTCTCCGGCTGATGAAGAAGGTGAAGGCGCCGCAGCGCACGATCGACAGCTCGAAGGAGTCGGTCGAGGCACTCAAGTCGATCGGTAAGGGAGACTGAGTCCGGCCGGCGTCTCGGATCTGCTGGTCGACGGACCCTGGTCGCATTCGCTGGTCGCGGCCAACGGCGCCAGGTTTCACGTCGCCGAGTGCGGCGCCGCTGACGATCCCCTGGTGCTCTTCCTGCACGGCTTCCCCGAGTTCTGGTGGGCCTGGCGTCACCAGCTGCCTGCTGTCGCCGCGGCCGGCTACCGCGCTGTCGCGATGGACCTGCGCGGGTACGGCGCCAGCGACAAGACCCCACGCGGCTACGACCCTGTCACGGCCGCCGCGGACGTCTCTGGCGTCATCAGGTCGCTAGGGGCCACCGACGCGGTTCTGGTCGGGCACGGCTGGGGCGGGTTCATCGCCTGGTCCACAGCCGTACTCGCGCCGCGGCAGGTACGAGCACTCGCGGCAGTGTCGGCGCCGCACCCACTGATGCTGATGCGGTCGGGCCGGCCGCGAGCCATCGCCAGAGCGGGGTGGTTCCAGCTCCCGATCCTGCCGGAGCGGCGGCTGCTCGCGCATGGCGGCATCCACATCGAGCAGTTGCTCCGAGCCTGGTCCGCTCCGGGCGGCGCCTTCCCCGACGCTGAAGCGTCCCGGCGCTACCGGGCGGCGCTGCAGGTCTGGCCGGCGCCACACTGCGCGCTCGAGTACCACCGGTGGTTCGCCCGGTCGCGCCTGCGCTCCGACGGACGCCGGCACTCCGCGCAGATGCGTACGCCAATCGAAGTACCGGTTCTGCAGGTGCACGGAGCTCAGGACGGTGCAGTTGCCTCGGCCAGCACGCGTACCCCGGCCGGATTGATCACCGGGCCGCTGCGCCACGAAGTACTGACCACAGCTGGGCATTTCCCGCATGAGGAGCGCCCGGAGCTCTTCAACCGGTTGCTGCTCGACTGGCTCGGTGTCCCCGAGCCGTAAGCGCAGTTCAGGCCGTGCGCGGCTAGTTTTGGGGAGTGACTCGCAAAGCGATTGCTGTCGTGGTTCTCCTGCTCGGCCTGGCTGGATGCTCGAGCGACCCGAAGCCGGACAGCGGCCACCCACCGACCGCCGCGGACACCGGGCAGTTCGCCGTTGTACCCGGTGACGGCTTTCACTCTGACGGAAGCTTCGATGCCCGGATGACCTGCGACAGCTCGGGAGACTACTCACCGCCGCTGGTCTTCCGGCACGTCCCGGCTGGGACCGCTGAGCTGGTGCTGTCGATGGTCGACGACGACAAGATCAGTCCGCAGAGCGATCCGCTGATCCACTGGGTGCAGTGGAAGATCCCGGCCACGGCTGCTGGATTGCAGGAGCACACCAAGCTGGCAGAAGCCCGCGAGGCCCTCAGCGACCTGGGCGAAGCGACGTACAACGGGCCCTGCCCGCCTGCCGGTCAGACTCATCACTACCGCTTCACGTTGCTCGCGCTGTCCAAGCCGATCGACCTGCCGAACGGTGCGGCGGCCCGCAAGGTGCTGGACGCGGCGGAACCGCTGGTGATCTCCACCAGCGGTTTCGTCGCCACCTACAAGCGCTCCTAGGAGACTGCCACCGGGCCGATAGTGCCCATGACTGTCCAGGTGCCGGCCTTCTGGTCCAGGCGATAGGTCATCCACCGGGCGTCGAGGCAGCCCCGCCACACGTTGATCCCGACCTCGACATGCCCCTGCGTAGGCACGATCGGGCCGACCGTCACGTAGGGCTCCTTGGCCGCCGGCTGGTCGCAGACGTTCGCGCCACCTGTCGGCCGGCTCCGCACCCAGTGCACCGGCGCGACCGCGGCCAGCGCCTTCTCGATCCCCGCCCGCTCCGCCGCGGTGAACGGCGTGGCGAGCTCGTAGGTGATTCCGTTGCCGCCCGCGCCCCCGTTCGGCGCGTCCAGGACCCGGATCCCCGGCCAGCCCGCGGCCGGCCGCTCGATCTTGAGGATCTCGGCGATCGCCGCCGCCCAGATCATCGACCTCTCCGGCACCGGCTGCCCATCTGTCGCAGTTGATCCAGGGGGCGGAGTCATCGTCGGTATCGAGCCAGGCGCGGTGGTTGCCGCCGGCCCTGTTGTGGTCGCCTGACCGATCGGCGTGTCGTGACCGGTCCACTGGACGGCGTACAGGATGCCGCCGAGGATCACCAGCACCGAAGCCGCCGCGAGCAGGATCGGCCCGGTCCGGCGCCGCGCGATTATAGTTGCCTCGGGCAAGTTATCGATCAGTTCTTCCTTTTCTGCAAAGGTTTCCCGCAACAGCAGGCCGAGATCTTCGTCCTTCATCTCAGTGCTCCTCGTCTTGCGTCGGCAGGCCGGCCCGAAGGCTCGCCAGGCCGCGCGCGGCATTGGACCGGACGGTGCTCGCCGTACACCCCAGTACGGCGGCGATCTCGTCGTCCGGAAGATCCTCGTAGAACCGCAACACCAAAACTGCGCGTTGCTGGCGGGGCAACCTGGCCAGCAACCGCCAGGCGGCATCCCGCTGCGCCTGGCGGAGGCTGAAGTCCTCCCCCGCCGGCTGCTCGGGTAACTCGGCCAGCGGTTGCTCACGGTTCCTCAGCAGCCGTCGCCAGCTGAGGAACTCGTTCACC
Source organism: Kribbella qitaiheensis (assembly GCF_014217565.1). Taxonomy (NCBI): domain Bacteria; kingdom Bacillati; phylum Actinomycetota; class Actinomycetes; order Propionibacteriales; family Kribbellaceae; genus Kribbella; species Kribbella qitaiheensis. The sequence goes on along the minus strand of NZ_CP043661.1, from coordinate 4,868,108 downwards.
ACCATCGTGCGCAGATACGCCTCGGGATGTTCGAGAACGCCGATCCGGTCCCAGCGGCGATGCGCTCGCGCCAGCACCGTCTGGACCAGATCCTCGGCGCTGTGCACGCCACCGGAGAGCATCAGCGCCAACCGCAGCAGCCGGCGTTCGTTCGCCCTGACCGCTTCGTCGAACGACACCGCTTCCCCCGTCGTCACCGTCATACTTTCTCAACGCCGCGGGTCCCTCGATCTGCTGCATCGAACTTCTGGTGGCCCAGTCGGCGAGGCATTGGAGGGTCTACCCGGGGGCGCTCGGGATCAGGTGCAGCTGCGGGTGGAGACCTGCTGGGTCGCCTTGAGACCGGCGGCCGCGTCGGCGGCGACCTGCCCGGCGGTGAGGACGTAACCGGTGCGGTTGTCCTCGACCGAGGCGGCGAAGACCACGCCGTACACAGTGCCTCTGGGTGACAGCAGCGGGCCGCCGGAGTTGCCCGGGCGGACCGAGGCCCAGATCGAGAAGGCTCGCCGGGTGACGGTCTTGTCGCCGTAGATGTCCGGGCCGCGGAGCCGCTCCTCGGAGCGGATCCGGGCCGGCTCGGAATCGAACGGGCCGTTCTCCGGGTAGCCGAGCACGACGGCGGTGGCGTCGGCCTTGCCGCTCTCGTCGAAGACCAGCGGCTTGATGTTCAGATGCGGGACGAACAGCACGGCGATGTCGACACTCGAGTCGAACAGCACCACGGTCGCCTCGTACGACTTGCCGTTCACCTCCACCTTGGGATTGCTGACGCCGGCCACCACGTGCGCGTTGGTCATCACCCGCTGCGGTCCGTAGACGAACCCGGACCCTTCGAGCCCGCGGGAGCAGTTCGCGACCCCGGTGACCTTGGCGATCCGGCTGTAGGAATCCCGCACCGCGGGTTGCCGGGCGATCGCCGCGTCGGGCGGCTGGGTGTCGCGGATCCGCTCGGGGACGAACGGATCGAGGAAGCGTGGGAAGAGATCGGTATTGACGACGTCGTTGAACGCCTGCAAAGCCTTGTCGGCACTCTCCGGCAGCGCCTCGTCGACCTTCGCCAGCACCTCCGAACCCCGGACGGCGGACGTCACGCTGGGGATCCGGGCACCGCTCACCGCCACACCGAGCACCCAGGCCACGATCAGCACCGAGACCGCGGCGAGGATGGCGCCACCGAGCGCGTCGACGGCCTTGACCGGCTTCCAGGAGATCTTGTTCCGCAGCCTGGAGCCGAGGATCGCGCCGACGGTCCGCCCGATCGAGGCGAACAGCACCACCAGCACCAGGGCGGCGAACGACACCTCGACGCTGGGCGAGAAATTGTCCAGCACCCGCGGCACCCCGTACACGCCGATGGCGGCACCGGCCAGCAACCCGAGCGTGGCGCAGGCCCCGAGGACGAACCCCTCGACGTACCCCGAGATCGCCACCAGCAGGGTCACCACCAGCAGCGCGTAGTCGAGACCGCTCACTCCATACCCTCCGGATGCCCCAGGTCGTGCTCGATGGCCGTCAGCCGTCGCACGTCCTCCGACCGCTGCCCCGCACTCCGCCAGGCCAACTCGACCAGCCGGTCGGGCAACGGTACGACGTTGGCCGGGTCCCAGTCCCGCGCCCACCCGCCGAGTGCGAGCATTTTGTCGAGCAGGCCGGCCGTGAAACCCCAGATGTAGAGGTCATCGACAGTGAACGCCGGGCCGGTGAATCCGGACGGATGCAGGCAGCTGATCCTGTTCGCCGGGTCGGCCAGCGCCTCGAGCGAGACCCGGTGCACCGACGCGACCTCGGCCGGATCGACCACCGCGACCGGCGACGGCTCGCGCCAGAAGCCGAGCACGGGCGACACCCCGAAGTTGCTCACCGGAACCCAGAGCGCGGGCCAGACGGCGAACACGTCCACGCCGGACGGGTCCAGCCCGGTCTCCTCCTCCGCCTCCCGCAACGCGGTCCGGACCAGGCCCTCGACGCCGGTGCCGTCGACCTCGTCGACGCGGCCGCCCGGAAAGGACATCTGGCCGGCATGGGATCGCAGCGTCCAGGCGCGCTCGGTCAGCAACACGTCCGGACCATTGCCGCCAGCACCTTCTTCATTGCCATCAGCAAGCAAGATCAGTACTGCGGACGGCCGCACGCTCGGGTCGTCCGGCGGGAGGAAGCGGGACAACTCGAGGGGATCGACCTGTTTCGAGGCTGTCGCCAAGGTCTGCAACCAGCCGGGCAGCGACACGTCGTACGTCGTACTGGTCTTCACCAGGTCACTCCCAGCTTGTCCTTGACCAGTTGATCCAGCTCCTGCTGGGAACTGAACGCGCCGTAGTGGATATGAACCAGGGCGCCGTCCTTGTCCACGAACGCGGTCAACGGCGGTCCGCCGATCTTGAACGGGACCCGGGCCTGCTTGTCCTGGTCGACCAGGTGCGGATAGTCCAGCTTCTGCTCGACCGCGAACTTGACCGCCTCGTCGGCGCGCGGATCGTCGTAGTCGATGCCGATCAGCTTGACCTTGGCACCGGCCTTCTTCTGCAGGTCGGCCAGGTACGGCGACTCCTGGCGGCAGGGTGGGCACCACTGCGCCCAGACGTTGATCACCAGCGGGCCGCGGAGATCCGCGAGCCGGGTGTCCGGGCCGTTACCCAGACACGGCAGGCTGATGTCAGGCAGACCATTGGTCACCGGCGGCCTGGACTTCGTACTCGGACATGCCACCAGTTTGTCCGCGCCCGCAACCTTGCTGCCCCCGGTGTTGCCGCCTGTTGCCCCCGGGGCGGCCGCCTTTTGATCTCCGCAGCCCGCGAGCAGGGCGAGGACGACGACCGCGAGCACGGCGTACCGGCGTACGGGCGGTCGGAGGCGGCGCTGCGTCACGCCGGGACCTTGACCAGCTTTGCGGCGAGATCCGGGTCGGTGGGGCCGTCGCCGAACGAGGGACACCACTGGGCGATCGGGCAGGCGCCGCAGGCGGGCTTCTTGGCGTGGCAGCGGCGCCGGCCGTGGAAGATCAGCCGGTGCGACAGCATCGTCCAGTCCTTCTTTCCGAACAGCTCGCCGATGAGGTGCTCGACCTTGACCGGGTCGGTCTCCTCGGTCCAGCCGAACCGGCGGACCAGCCGCCCGAAGTGCGTGTCGACGGTGATGCCGGGCACCCCGAAGGCGTTGCCCAGGACGACGTTCGCCGTCTTGCGGCCGGTACCGGGTAGCTTGACGAGCTCCTCCAGCTTGTCGGGGACCACGCCGTCGTACTCGTCGACCAGCAGCTGGCCGAGCTTCATCACGCTGTTGGTCTTGGCCCGGAAGAAGCCCGTCGGCTTGAGGATCGCCTCCATCTCCTCCCGGTCGGCCTCCGCGAACGCCTTGGCATCGGGGTACTTCGCGAACAGCGTCGGCGTCACCTTGTTGACCATCACATCGGTGGTCTGGGCCGACAGAATGGTGGCCACCAGCAACTCCAGCGGCGTCGTGAAGTCCAGCTCGCAGTGCGCGTCCGGATACGTCTCGGTGAGCACCTTGTGCATCTTCCGCGCCCGCCGGACCAGCTGGCTGTGCGTTTCCCCGGCGAACACCGGCGCCTTCCGGGGCAGTTTGAGAGGCACCGCTGGAGCTGCGCCGAGAGAGGTAGGGACCGCGGCAGACTGGGTGGACATGCAGGCCAGCCTACGTCCGGCCGCCGACAGCCCCGTCACGTAACCAAGGCAGCACCACGGCAAGCCGGAACGCGTCGGCCGAGCGTTCCGTGCTGAGACTGCCACCCACCGCCTCGACCCGTGCTCTGAGGTTGCCGATCCCCGTGCCGCCACCAGCCGCGCTGGTCAACCCGTCGTTTGCCACTGTGAGCTGAAGGAGATCGCGGCCGGACTCGATCCTGAGCGAGCAGTGCCGCGCTTCGCTGTGCCTCAGCACATTCGCGATCGCTTCCCGAACCACTATGGCCAGCACGGTGTCGAGGGTGGCGGGAAGCCGGTCGGGGACGGCGTCCACGGGCCCGGTGATCCCGGCCGAGCCGAGGATCGATCGGGCCGACGCGACCTCCTCGGCGAAGGAGAGACCGGCGCCCGGGAGATGGAACTCGTCGATCAGGCGGGCGGAGCGCACGGCGAGCGCGGCGACGTCTTCGAGCTCACGGCCGGCCCCAGGACCGTCCGTGCCGATCAGGACCCGGGCCAGCTCGGCCTTCATCACCAGGGCGGAGAGGCCGGAGCTGACGAGGTCGTGCACGTCCTTCGACAGCCGGACGCGTTCCTGGGTCCGCGCCATCCAGGCCAGCTCCGCGCGCGCTGTGCGGAGCCGCAAGGCCACCCTCGCGAGATCGGCCAGACAGAAAGCGGACAAGGCGAACCCGGTGATCGCCGCGAGGTAGTAGCTGGCCAGCAGCAAGGAACTGCCGGTACTCAGGACGAAGGCACAGTCGGCGACCGCGATCAGCAGCATGGCCGGGAAGGCGATCCGGACCGGCATCAGGACGATCATCGTGGCGGCCAGCATCATCGGCATGCCGATCCAGGCGATCCCGGTGAGCGGGAGCGGTGCGAAGGCGAGCACCGCCTGGACCGCCAGGGTCGCTCGCCACCCCCGGGGACGGACTCCGTTCGCGGGCGGCAGCAGGTGCCGAATGATGAGGGTGAGGCTGACCGTGCCCGCCGCGAGCGCGACGACCACGACGAGCGGTGCCGGCCGGTGCACGATCGCGTAGACCACGTCGTACCCGGTGGCCAGCGTCGAATGGACGATCACGAGCAGGTTCGCGGTCCTCGGTTTCGTTCGGGCTTCCGCCTCGGGCCAGGACCGCTGCCGGTAGTCACCCGCGATCCTGCGAGCGTCGGCAAGTGCCGCCCGGGCGCTGAGAACGATCACCGACAGCTGGTCCCGGGCAGCCGCCGGCGCGGTCGCCAGGAGCCGGCCGGCTTCGTCGGCCCGCTCCGACAGGCTGGCAAGGCGGGTTTTGAGCTCTGCGCGGAGGTCCTCCCTGAGCTGTTGGCCTTCCGAGGCGATGGTCATCCGCACCAGCTCGGCCCGGGCGCGATGCAGCCCGGCGATCGACTCGACGAGCAGCGAGATGCCGATGAAGCCGGTGCTGGTGATGAGCAGGTTGTTGATCCACCAGAAGGTGTCCAGCGTCGACTGCCGGTAGTAGAGGCAGATGGCCGGGATGCTCACGGCCGACAGCGCGTAGACCAGCCACGACCATGGCCGTCGCAGGATCAGCCAGGCCGAAGCCGCGCCGTACCCGATCAGCCCCACGGAGAAGAACTGGGTGGAGTTCAGCAGCAGTGCGGCGGACAGGGCGATCGCCAGCTGGACGGCCACGCTCCAGCGGCCGTACTTGCGACGGAACTCCGTGAATCGTGGGTGGGAGTGGATCAGCTGCAGGAGGAAGACGGCGGGAGCGACCGCCGCGAGGTTGAGGATCGCGATCCGGTCGAGCGGCCCGTCGATGGTGCCAGGAAGCTCAAGGATCCTGCGGTAGAAGGAGTAGCCCAGCAGACCGATGAGGATCCAGGAGGCTTGGCGCTCCGCCCGCGAGCCCTCGAAGTCGTCGATCAGATCCAGCCCGCGTCGGTGGCGATGCGGACGGCGTCCACCTGGGTGCGGGCGTTGAGTTTGGCGACGATAGAGCTGAGGTAGTTGCGGACCGTGGCGGTGGAGATGAACAGCTCCACCGCGATCTGCTTGGCCGGCGAACCGTTGGCGGACAGCCGCAGGACCTCGATCTCCCGGGGGGTCAGCGGATTGGGCGGCAGCGTGAGCGCCGCGGCGGCGACGTTCGGATCCACCACCCGGATGCCGGCCGCGACCTGCCTGATCGCCTCCGCGAGGGCCTCCGGCGAGACGTCCTTGCTGAGGAACCCGCCGGCCTCCGAGCCCAGTGCCCTGCGCAGGTTCGCGGGGCTGCCGAACGCGGTCAGGATCAGCGTCCGGCAACTGGGCAGCCGCTCGCGCAGCTGAGCGGCGGCGGTCAGGCCGTCCTGGCCGGGCATCTCGATGTCGATCACGGCGACGTCCGGGCGACGCTCGAGCGCGACCGGCACGATCTGGTCCCCGCAGAAGACCTCGGCCACCACCTCGAAGTCCGGCTGCCGTTCGAGCAGGTGCTTGAGGGCGGCCCGGAAGAGCTTCATGTCGTCGGCCAGCAGCACCCGGATCACGACGCCCCCCTCAGTGACAGCCGCTCAGGTCAGGTCCCCTCAGCCCGTGAGGCAGGCATGAGATATTCACAGAGCAGAAGGTGATCACGTATCTGTCGCTAAGTCCACTCGGACCACAGACTCTCCTCAGGGGATCGCCGCCCGTTCGTAGGCACCCGCACCACTTCTCGTCAGGACCGCTGTCCGTCCTGACGCTCTTCGCCATGCCCGCTCTTCGCCATGCCCGCTCTTCGCCATGCCCGCTCTTCGCCATGCCCGCTGTTCGCCATGCCCGCTGTTCGTCATGCCCGCTGTTCGGAAGGAGTCCCGCCGATGACCGTGCTCGATGCCCCGGTTGCCACCCGGCGCTGGGCGATCCTGGCTGTGATCCTCGCCGCCGACATCGTCGACCTGCTCGACTCGACCATCACCAACATCGCCGCGCCGACCATCACCCGGTCGCTGCACGGCGGCGACTCGCTCGTCCAATGGCTCGGCACCAGCTACGCCCTGGCACTCGGCGTCCTGCTGGTCGTCGGCGGCAGGCTCGGTGACCGGTTCGGCCGCCGCCGGCTCTTCCTGATCGGCATCGCCGGTTTCACCCTGGCCTCGGTCGCCTGCGGCCTCGCCTTCGACCCGGCCTCGATCATCGTCGCCCGGCTGGTCCAGGGTGCCTTCGGCGCGGTCCTGATCCCGCAGGGCTTCGGCATCCTCGGCTCGGTCTTCCCGCGGGAGGAGATCGGCAAGGCCTTCAGCGCGTTCGGCCCCACCCTCGGCCTGTCCGCGGTCGGCGGCCCGATCCTCGCCGGGTTCCTGATCGACGCCGATCTGTTCGGCCTCGGCTGGCGCTCGATGTTCCTGATCAACATCCTGCTCGGTGGCGGCGCCACGGTCGCGGCCTTCCGGCTACTGCCCCGGGACGACGGCGACCGAACGGTTTCCGTCGACGGCCTCGGCTCCGGCCTGCTCGGCGTCGCGATGTTCGGGCTGCTGTACGGCCTGATCGAAGGCTCCAGCACCGGCTGGACCGTCGGCCCGATCCTCTTCCTCGCCGGCGGAGCCGTCTTCGCCGGACTCTTCGCCCGGCGCCAGACCACGGCCGCCAACCCGCTGATCAAGCCCTCGCTGCTGAAGAACCGGGGTTTCACCTCCGGCCTGGTCCTCGGCATCGCCTTCTTCGCCGCGGTCGCCGGCCTCCTGTACGTCCTCTCGCTCTTCCTCCAGAACGGCCTCGGCTACACCCCGCTCCGGACCGCGGCCGTCGGGATGGCTCCGATCGCCGCCGGCATCGTGATCGCCTCGATCTCCAGCTACCAGCTGATCGCGAAGCTCGGCCGCAACCTCGTCTTCCTCGGCCTGCTGATCACCCTGACCGGCACCGGCTGGCTGTACGCCGTGATCCACACGACCGGTACCGCGGTCGGACCCGGAGCGCTCATCCCCGCGATCTTCGTGATCGGACTCGGCATGGGCACCTGCTTCGGCACGATCTACGACGTCACCATGGGCGACACCGATCCGGACGAAGCGGGCAGCGGAAGCGGTTCACTCGCCGCCGTCCAGCAGCTCGCCAACGCGATCGGCGCCGCGGCCGTGACGACCGTCTACTTCAAGACCCTCGCGGCAGGCCAGGCCCACGCCGTCACCACCAGCCTCGCGGTCGTCGCCGGCGTCACCCTACTGAGCTGCTGCGCCGTCTGGCTCCTGCCCCGCAAAGCCCCCGCTCAACACCACTGATCCAAGGAGCACCAAGTGATCCTCATCTCCGGCGGCCGCGGCGCGGTCGCCACCCAGCTGACCGCCTTGCTGGCCGCGCACGGTCTCGACCTGCGCGTCGGCTCGACCGAGCCCGGCAAGCTCGAACTGCCGCAGGGCATCCCATCGATCAAACTGGACCTGACCGACCCGGCCACCTTCCCGGACGCACTGTCAGGCATCAGTTCGGTCTTCCTGTACGCCGAATCCGCGCACATCACCGAGTTCGTCGACGCGGCAGTGGCTGCCGGAGTACAGCACATCGTCGTGCTGTCGAGCGCGGCCGTGCTCAGTCCCGACGCCGAGCGGGATCACCTCGCGAAATCGCACCTGGACGTGGAGCACGCAGTACGGGACTCGTCGATCAGTACGACGATCCTGCGCCCGGGCTCGTTCGCGGGCAACGCCAGTGCCTGGGCGTGGCCGATCAAGTCCGGCCGTCCGGTGAGCCTGCCGTTCCCGGGCTCCTACAACGACCCCATCCACGAGAAGGACATTGCCGAGGTCGCCTTCGCAGTACTCACCGAGCCGCGCTTCCAGCAGCAGGAATACACCCTGAGCGGGCCCGAGTCGCTGACGTTCGCCGAGCAGCTCGAGCAACTCGCCGCCGCGACGGACCAGACCATCACCATCAACCGCGTCACGCCCGACGAATGGAAGAAGGAGATGGCCGAATACATCCCAGAGCTCTATGCCGACTCTCTCCTCGACTGGTGGAAGTCCAACGACGGAAAGCCCGTCGCGCTGACCAGCACCGTCGAAGAACTCACCGGGCATCCAGCCCGGACCTTCGCCGACTGGGCCCAGGACCACGCCACCGAGTTCAAGCACTGACCCGAAACCGACGATCGACAGGACCGATATGCGCTTCCCCAGAAAGCTTCTGGCCACCATCGTGCTCGCGGCGACAACAGCCGGCTTCGCAGCCACCCCGGCGTTCGCCGCCGGCAGTGCTTACCTCTCCGAGAACCGGTACCTGGCCTACGACGCGGCGGTGGGCTCTCCGCAGTACTGCATCCAGCGCAGCATTTATCTTGCCTCAGGCAACTACTCCTGGCGGATCTTCGTCGACCGGATCGACGAATGGGGATCGCGCACCATCTACCTCAGGGCCGACACCTACATCTGGACCACCTGCATCCAGGTGATCGGGAAGTTCAGCCGTGAGGTCGCGAAGTACGAAGAAACCACCTGGGTCAGAGGTTCGGCGAAGAACGAGGCCAGCGTGACCGCCACCAATTACCTCGGTAGCACCGATTCCGCCTCTCGCGTCTACAACTGGGGATCGGAACTCCTGCCGCTCTGAGCCGGCTGGGCGCTTACTTGTCCTTGACCTGGGTAAGCGCCCACTCGGCCCAGTCCCGCTGCATCGCGCTGAAGCGCTGGCCGTACTCCAGGGCGATGCGGCCGTAGATCGACAGGTCTTCGTCGTCCCACTCGATGCTCCCGTCGAGGGACTTGAGCTCCTCGTGCAACTTGGTCGCGTGGGCGGCCTGGTTGTCGAGGTAGTCGCGCGCCTGTTGCGGAGTGAGTACGCCGAGGAAGAACACCCGGAGCAGCACGTCACTGCGAGTGCGCTGCGGCTCGGTCTCGATCAGCCAGCGGCGGAGCTCGGCCAGACCGGTATCGGTCAGCGTGTACTCCTTCCGGCCGCGCGGACCCTGCTCCGAGACCACGATCAGCTCGCTGTCGGCGAGCTTGGTGAGCTCACCGTAGATCTGGCTCTGGGTAGCGGGCCAGACGTTGGCCAGGGAGGTCCCGAAGGTCTTCAGCAGGTCGTAGCCACTGGCGGGGTGTTCGACCAGCAGCCCGAGCAGGGCATGTCGCAGGCTCATGCGGTTCATCCTACCTTCCATAGTTGACATGTCTAGACCGGACGTTCTACTTTTGACATGTCAGAACCGGAATCTCCGATCGACCGTCACCTAGGAGCCCTCCATGTCGTACCTGCGGACCTTCGCCCCCTGGATCGTCTACGCGGTCATCCCCTCGGCGCACTGGAACTGGGCTGCGTTGATCGCCCTGGTCCTCTCCCTCGGGTTGATCGCCCAGCAGACTCGTGCCGGCCGCACACTCGACGCACAGATCATCGAGCTCGGCTCGGCCGTCTTCTTCGCCGTCATCACCGTCGTGGCCTTCACCAGCCCGCACAGCGCGCTACATCCCTACACGCCGGCACTGTCGTCGGCCACCCTCGCCGTCATCGCCGGGGTGTCGCTGGCGCTGCGCAAGCCGTTCACCCTCGGCATCGCCAAGCAGACAACGCCTCGCGAGATCTGGAACCAGCCCCTGTTCGTCCGGACCAACGTGATCATCACCGCCGTCTGGACCGCCTGCTTCGCCGTGACCGCGGCCGTTCTCGCCCTCCTCGCCGATGGCGACTCGACCGCCCGGACGCTCGTTCAGATCGCCGGCTTCGTCGTACCGATGGTCTTCACCCTCCGCTATGTCGCCCATATCCAGGCCAAGGCCGCCGAGCTCCAGAGCCGCTGAAGCTTTCCGAGGAGATCTCATGCAGACCGCACCCGCTCCGCACCTGGCCGGCAACTACGCTCCCGTCGACAAGGAACTCACCGCCTACGACCTGCCGGTGACCGGCCAGATCCCGCCCGAGCTGACCGGCTGGTACCTGCGCAACGGCCCCAACCCGCACGACGCGGCCAGCGGCCACTGGTTCTTCGGTGACGGCATGGTGCACGGCGTCCGGCTGGAAGCGGGCCGGGCGGTCTCCTACCGCAACCGCTGGGTCCGTACGTCGACCTTCACCGACGGCGCCAAGGTCAACGACACCGGCGGGAACCTGGACCTCACGGCCGGCTCCGCCAATACCCACGTCATCCGGCACGCGGGCCGCACGCTGGCCCTGGTCGAGTCGTCCTACCCGTACGAGCTCACCCGTGAGCTGGACACGGTGGGCTCCTACGACTTCGACGGCCGACTCCGCACCGCGATGACCGCCCACCCGAAGACCTGCCCGACCAGCGGTGAGCTGCACTTCTTCGGCTACAGCGTGATGGGAGCGCCGTACCTGACCTATCACCGCGCCGACGCGGCCGGGGATCTGGTCCTCAGCCGCCCGATCGATGTCCCAGCCGCCACGATGCAGCACGACTTCAACCTGACCGCCGGCCACGTCGTCTTCATGGACCTGCCCGTCGTCTTCGACCTGCCCACGGCCAGATCCGGCCGGATGCCCTTCGCCTGGGACGATTCGTACGGCGCGCGGCTCGGCGTACTCCGCCGCGACGACCCGTACGGCGAGGTCCGCTGGTTCGGGATCGACCCCTGCTACGTCTTCCACACCCTCAACGCCCACGACCGGACCGGCCCGGACGGCCACGACCAGCTCGTCCTGCACGTCATGCGCTACCCGGAGTTCTGGCGCAAGGACAGTACGGACGTCAACCAGGCGACGCTTTGGCGCTGGACCGTCGACCTGACCGCCGGCACCGTCCGCGAAGAGCAACTCCACGACCGGCCGGCCGAGTTCCCCCGGATCGACGATCGGCTCGCCGGCCTGGACTCCCGGTACGGCCACGCCACCATCACCAAGACCCCTGCCGGTGGGGCAGCCGGCGGCACGCTGATCCGGTACGACCTGCGCGACGGGGCGGTCAGCTCGTACGAGTTCGGGCCCGGCCGTACTCCCGGCGAGGCGGCCTTCGCTGCTGCCGACGGACACCCGGGCGGCGACGGCTGGCTGATGACCTACGTTTATGACGCCGCCACCGATACCAGCGACCTGGTCATCCTCGATGCCGCCGACCTGACTGCCCCACCGGTGGCGACCATTCACCTACCCACCCGCGTCCCCTTCGGCTTCCACGGCAACTGGCTTGCCGATCAGGAGGTTCCCTCATGACTGACGATGCAACTGACAACCAGGGCGGGCCGCCGCCGCGCGTTCTGACCGACGACGCCCTTTCCGCTCTGCTCGGCGAGCAACAGTTCGGCGTACTGGCCACGAACAAGCGCAGCGGTCACCCGCACCTGACCACGATGCTCTACAACTGGGATCCCGAGGCCCGGATCGTCCGGTTCTCCACCACGGCCGACCGGGTCAAGGTCAAGCAGTTGCGCAACGACCCCCGGGCCGCGCTCCACGTTTCGGCGGCGGACCACTGGTCCTTCGCGGTGGCCGAGGGCGAGGCCGAGATCTCGGCGGTGACCACGACGCCTGGCGATGCCACCGGTGTCGAGTTGCTGAGCATGATGCCTGGGGTCGAAGGCAACGAAGCGCTCTTCAAGCAGCTGGTCGCCGAGCGGAGACTGGTCATCAGACTGAAGGTGAGCCGCCTCTACGGCACCGCCCTGGACGTCACCGGTTGACCTTGGCAACGGCACAGTAACGGCCCTGGAACGGCACAGCAGCGGCGCTCCGGAGCGGGCGCCGCGGTGCCGTTCGGCGCGTCCCGACAGGCCTACGTGGCGGTTCTCCTACCCGAGGGGCTACGGTTTTGGGGCGACCGGGTGTAAACGACCCGGCGCCGGGCGGGCTCGCAGCTTGTCCGAACGTACGTGATCAAAGGTCCGAGGAGGCCCATTCGTGGACGCCGCAGTGCTCCGACAGGCACCGCTGTTCAGTCAGCTCGACGACGACGCAGCCGAAGCGCTGGCCTCGTCGATGACCGAGAGCCGGCTGCGCCGCGGCCAGGTGCTGTTCCACGAAGGCGACTCCGGTGACCGGCTGTACGTCATGACGGAAGGCAAGGTCAAGCTCGGCCGGACCTCCGCGGACGGCCGGGAGAACCTGATCGCCGTCCTCGGCCCCGGCCAGATGTTCGGCGAGCTGTCCCTGTTCGACCCGGGCCCGCGCTCCGCGACCGTCACGGCCGTCACCGACGCCGCGATGATGTCGCTGACCCACGACGAGCTGCTCCGCTGGCTGGACGGCCGCCCCGCAGTAGCCCGCGGCCTGCTGCTCCAGCTCGCGTCCCGGCTCCGCAAGGTCTCCGACGTGGTCGCCGACCTGGTCTTCTCCGACGTGCCGGGCCGCGTCGCCAAGGCACTCCTGGATCTGGCCAGCCGCTTCGGCCGGACCGCCGACGACGGCGTCCACGTCCACCACGACCTCACCCAGGAGGAGCTCGCCCAACTGGTAGGCGCCTCCCGCGAGACCGTCAACAAGGCCCTCGCCGACTTCGCCTCCCGAGGCTGGGTCCGCCTCGAACCGCGCTCGGTGGTCCTCCTGGACGTGGACCGCCTCCAACGCCGAGCCCGCTAGGTCCGAACGGCTAGGAACTGAGCAGCTAGGCGGTCAGCAGGTCGCCGATGGTGCGGAGTCCGGCGAGGTCGTGGACATCGTCGGGCAGCGCCGGTACGTCGATGGTCGGGATCGACCGGTGGCCGCGATGGAACCGGTCGGCCCGCTTCCGGTCGCTGACGACCTGCTGCATCCTGTCAGCGTGCAACCGCAGTACGGCGGCGGTCAACTCCGACTTGCCGGACTCTTCGAGCTTCTCGGCCGCCGCCAAGGACCGCTCGGCCGACAGGTCCGGCACGTGCGTTGTGGTTACCCGGTTCAGTACTACGCCGGCCAGCGGCATCTTCTCGGCGCGCAGTCGCTCGGTGAAGTACGACGCCTCCCGCAGCGCATCGTTCTGCGGCGCCGCCACCACCAGGAACGCGGTGTGCGGCTGCCGCAGCAGTGCCACCGTCTTCTCGGCCCGCTCCCGGAACCCGCCGAACAGTGTGTCGAAGGCCGCCGCGAACGTCTGTACGTCGGTCAGCACCTGCGCGCCGAGCACCTTGTTCATCACCGACATCGCCAGGTTCACACCGGCAGACATCAGCCTGAGCGGCCCGCGAGCAGGCGCCAGCAGCAGCCGGAGAAAGCGCCCCTCCAGCAGCGCCGCGAGGCGTTCGGGTGCATCGAGGAAGTCCAGCGCGGACCGTGATGGTGGGGTGTCCACGACGATCAGATCCCACTCGCCGGTCCGCTCGGCCTGCTTGTGCAACTGGCCGAGCTTCTCCATCGCCATGTACTCCTGGGTCCCGGCGAAGGACGAGGAAAGCGCCACATAGAAGGGATTCGCGAGGATCTGCTCGGCCTTCTCGGGAGTGGCGTGGGCGAGCACGACCTCGTCGAAGGTGCGCTTCATGTCCAGCATCATCGCGTCCAGCCGACCGCCGTTGGCCGGGTCCACCTCGGCGACGGCTCGCGGCGTGTTGTCGAGTTCGGTCAGCCCCAGCGACTGCGCCAGCCGCCGGGCCGGGTCGATGGTGAGTACGACAACCTTCCGGCCACGCTCGGCGGCCCGCAATCCCAACGCGGCAGCGGTGGTGGTCTTGCCGACCCCACCCGAACCACACGTCACGATGATCCGCGTCTCCGGATCATCGATCAACGCGTCAAGATCCAGCGTGCTCACGGGCGAACCTCGTACGGCGTACTCATGACCGCAGCTCCTCGGCGAGGTCGAACAGGGCACCGTGGTCGATTCCGTCCGGGAGCAACGCCAGCTCGGTCACTTTCTTGCCCAGGGCATCGATCCGGTCACGGTTCTCGCGCTCCAGCCCGACCCGTACGGCGTGGTCGTGTGCTTCCGCGGCGAGCGTCGTCAGCATCCCCTTGGCGGCGGTGATTCCCGCCGCCCGCAAGCCCTTCGTCAGCTCGGCGACGGGGAGTTTCTCCTTCACCGCAAGGGCAAGCGTCTCGTCGTCGAGCGGGCTGCGCCGGACCATGTTCACCACGATCGAGCCGATCCGCAGATCGAGCGCCTCCAGCTGCTCCACCGCATCGAGCGTCTCCTGGACCGGCATCTCTTCGAGCAGGGTGACCAGGTGCACCTGCGTGACGTCGGAGCGGAGCATGCCCATGATCGCGTCCGCCTGGTTACGGATCGGGCCGACCTTCGCCAGCCCGGCGACCTCGTGGTTCACGTTCAGGAACCGCCCGATCCGGCCGGTCGGCGGGGCGTCCAGCACCACCGCGTCGTACGCGAGCCGGCCGTGCGCCTTCCGCCGGGTGGCCTCGTAGACCTTCCCGGTCAGCAGTACGTCCCGGAGGCCGGGGGCGATCGTGGTGACGAAGTCGACGGCGCCGATCTTGTCGAGTGCCTTCCCGGCGCGACCCAGGTGGTAGTACATGTCGAGGTACTCCAGCAGCGCCGCCTCGGCGTCGACCGCGAGCGCGAACACCTCGCCGCCGGCCGGTCCGACCGCGATCCGGCGTTCGACGTACGGGAGTGGCGGTACGTCGAAGAGCTGCGCGAGCCCCTGCCTGCCCTCGACCTCGACCAGCAGGACCCGCTTGCCCTGGTCGGCCAGCGCGAGCGCCATGGCGGCGGCCACAGTCGTCTTACCGGTGCCGCCCTTGCCGGTCACCACATGCAGCCTCGCCATGAGCCCAGCGTAGGACCTGGGCCCCAGACCGGGGTGGTGGGGCGGGGAAGGTATCAGCACAGTGCCCGTTAGAGTCCGTCCTATGAAGAAGTTCGAGTACTTCACCGCGCCGCTGCTGGTCCACTCGACCAAGGAGATCCTGGACAACTTCGGCCAGGACGGCTGGGAGCTGGTCCAGGTCGTTCCGGGCATGAACCCGGAGAACCTGGTCGCCTACTTCAAGCGGGAGATCACCGAGTCATGAGTCACCCCGAAGAGAAGCTGGCCGAGCTCGGCCTGAAGCTGCCCGAGGTGGCCAAGCCGGTCGCCGCGTACGTGCCTGTGGTGCGCACCGGAAACCTGGTCTACACCTCCGGCCAGCTGCCGCTGCGCGAGGGCGCCCTGATCGCCACGGGCAAGAACGGCGATTCCGTCGATGCCGCCGTGGCGGTCGAGTGCGCCCAGCAGTGCGCGCTGAACGCCCTGGCCGCGATCAAGTCGGAGATCGGCGACCTGGCCAACATCACCCGGATCGTCAAGGTCGTCGCCTTCGTCGCCTCCACCCCGGACTTCACCGGCCAGCCGCAGGTCGCCAACGGCGCCTCCGAGCTGCTCGGCCAGGTCTTCGGCGAAGCCGGCCAGCACGCCCGCAGCGCCGTCGGCGTACCGGTCCTGCCGCTGGACGCCCCGGTCGAGGTCGAACTGATCGTCGAGGTCAGCTGACCGACGGACCGATGCCACCCCTGCCTGGACCGCGTGGACCAGGCAGGGTGCTGGCGACCCGCAAGCTGGAGGCGCAATGGTCCGGGACCTGAAATCGCAACTGCTCTCCGGCCGGATGGCGGCCGAGGCGCTCGGTTATACCCGCGAGGGCCGTACGCCGGTCGAGCCGCGGCCGGCGTCCACGGTGATTCTGCTCCGTGACACCGCGACCGGACCCGAGGTGTACCTGCTCCGGCGGCAGCAGTCGATGGCCTTCGCCGCCGGGATGACCGTGTTCCCGGGCGGTCGCGTCGATCCGACCGACTCGAGCATCGCCGATTCCTGGTCCGGACCTTCCCCGGCGTCGTTCGGCGAGCGGCTCGGTTGCTCGGCCGATACGGCTGCGGCGTACGTGGCTGCCGCAGTACGGGAGACCTTCGAGGAATCCGGCGTCCTGCTCGCCGGCACGTCCACCGAATCCGTCGTCGAGGACACCACCGGCGACGACTGGGAGGCCGACCGGGTCGCGCTGGAGTCGCGCGAACTCGGATTCGCCGACTTCCTGCACAGACGAGGGCTCGTACTGCGGGCCGATCTCCTCGGCGCTTGGACGCACTGGATCACCCCTGAATTCGAGCCGAGGCGCTACGACACCGCCTTCTTCGTCGCCGCGCTCCCGGCCGGCCAGGTCACTCGCGACGTGACGAGCGAGTCGGACCAGGTCGCCTGGCTGCGGCCGGCCGACGCAGTACGGGCTGTCGAAGCGGGCGAGATGCTGATGCTGCCGCCGACGTATTTGTGTTGCAGCGACCTCAGCTCGTACGACACGGTCGCGGACGCCCTGGCGGCTTCGGCTCATCGCGAGATCCCGACGATCGAGCCGACGATCCGGGTCGAGGGCGACCTGGTGTACCTGGAGACGACATGACAGCCGAGGTAGTCACGCCGTACGCGACCCGCGTACTCGCCGCCAACCCGGGGCCGATGACGCTGGAGGGTACGAACACCTGGATCCTCCGGGCGCCTGACGCTTCGCGGGTCGTGGTGGTCGATCCCGGACCGATGCTTGAGGACCACCTGCGGGCAGTACTGGATGCTGTTGCGCCGTGCACTGTCGAGACTGTGCTGCTGACGCATGGGCATTTCGATCATGCCGAAGGCGCGGCCTGGTTCGCTTCGCAGGCGAACTGCCCGGTTCGCTCGGTCGATCCGACCTTCCGGATCCCGACCGACCACGCCCACGGCCTGGCCGAAGGGGATGTGATCGCGGCCGACGGGCTGCGCATCGAGGTACTGCCGACGCCGGGCCACACGCTGGACTCGGTCTGCTTCTGGCTGCCGGACGACGGCTCCCTGCTGACCGGCGACACCGTGCTCGGCCGCGGTACTTCGGTGGTCGCCCATCCGGATGGTGCCTTAGGCCCCTATCTGGAGTCGCTGGAAAGCCTTCGTGCGTTCGCGAACTCACCGGCCGGCGTCGAACGTCTGCTCCCCGGCCACGGTCCGGTGATCGACGACCCGGGCGCCGTCCTGACCTTCTACCTCGAACACCGCCGCGAACGCCTCGACCAGGTCCGCGCCGCGGTCGCCGCCGGCCACACCACCCCGGAAGCGATCGTCGCCCACGTCTACGCCGAGGTGGACCCGATCCTCTGGCCCGCCGCCGAACGCTCGGTCCGGGCCCAGCTCGCCTACCTGACCAGGTAGCTGTCTCCGCTCATCCCACCTACGCGGTGCACGAAACGACGTCGAAGCTGAGCTCCGGCCCGGAACCACCGGCAGCCCACCCCAAACCCGGACCACGACCACCTGCGCGCTCCATCGTCCGCCGGACGCCATGGTCAGGCGCGCCCCCACTCCCGACTGCGCCCCACCCGCCCCGCCCGCCCCACCTTCCCTGCCTGCCCCGCCTGCCCTGCCCTGCCCCGCCCCCGCCCGCCTCGCCTGCCCCGCCTGCCCCGCCTTTCCTGCCCTGCCCCGCCCCGCCCGCCTCGCCTGCCCCGCCTGCCCTGCCTGCCCTGCCCTGCCCTGCCCCGCCCCGCCCGCCTCGCCTCGCCTGCCCTGCCCCATCCCGTCCGCCTCGCCTGCCCTGCCCCATCCCGCCCGCCTCGCCTCGCCCTGCCCCACCCCGCCCGCCTCGCCTCGCCCCGCCTCGCCTGCCCTGCCCTGCCCTGCCCTGCCCTGCCCTGCGGTGTGCATAACCCATCTGTATGGGGGTCCGCTCGTCCTGTGGGGGTTAGCCCACTGGTCTAACGGTGGGCTAACCCCCACAGGAGTGGGGAAGCACAGCGAGAGTTGTCCACAGGGCGCGGAATCGGGCGCGGCGGGGGCGGGGTTGAGCTGCATGTTGATGACTGTGAACCCAAAACTTCGCCAACTTGCCAGCCGGTGCGGGGGCACGTTCTCCCGCGAGGACGCCCTGCAATCCGGATACACACCAAGCCAGATCCGTGAGCGGCTGCGCGCCGGGCGCTGGACGGCCGTACGTCGCGGCTTCTACGCCGCGAAGCCGGAATGGGCCGACAAACCGCCGTGGGAACGGTCCGTGATCGCGCACAAGTTGGCCGTACACGCCACCTCGCGGGCCCTCGCAGGAAGCGGTGTAGTGATCAGCCACCAGTCGGCGGCGATTCTGCACGGACTGACCGGCTGGGGACTCGACCTGGGCCATGTCCACGTCACGCGGCGGGACAAGAGCCGCGGCCGGCTGCTGGGAGGAACCAGGCATCACGTCGGCGAACTCTTCCGTGGTGATGTAACAGAAGTCGGAGGTGTCGCTGTCACCGCGATCGCCCGGGCAATCGTCGAAACAGCTTGCTTCGCCCCGTACGAGGCGGCGGTGGCTCTTTGTGATGACGCGCTGCACCGCTCCCTGGTCACCAAGGCTGACCTGCACACGACGCTGGATCGAGTGCTGGGCTGGCCGGGGACGGGTAGAGCATCGGCCGTCGTCGAATTTGCGGACGGGCTGTCCGAGTCAGTCGGCGAATCCCGCCTCAGGGTTCTGATGGACAACCACGGTCTACCGACCCCCGAGTTGCAAACGAGGTTCGGCACGGGTCCCGATGTCG
Organism: Kribbella qitaiheensis; assembly: GCF_014217565.1. Lineage (NCBI taxonomy): Bacteria > Bacillati > Actinomycetota > Actinomycetes > Propionibacteriales > Kribbellaceae > Kribbella > Kribbella qitaiheensis. The sequence continues at coordinate 4,849,138 of NZ_CP043661.1, read as the reverse complement.
CGGCTCGGGTCGACTTCTTCTTCAGGGAATACGACGTCGTTGTCGAGTTCGACGGGCTGATCAAGTACCGGGGTGACACTCTCGCGAGCGTTGTCCGGGAGAAGGCGCGGGAAGATCGGTTACGCGCACTCGGTGTGCTGGTCATCCGCGTGACCTGGGACGACCTCCAGCATCCTGAGTTGCTCATCCGGCGAATCCGGGAAGCTTTCGCTCGGTCCAGTTCCGCAAAGAAGGTGCTCAGCCACTGAACTGGGGGTTGGCCCACTGTTCTGGGGTTAGCCCACTGTTCTGGGGGTTAGCCCACTGTTCTGGGGGTTAGCCCACTGTTCTGGGGGTTAGCCCACTGTTCTGGGGGTTAGCCCACTGTTCTGCCAAGGGGCCAACCCCCACACCAGTGGGCCAACCCCAGTGAGACTGGGCCAACCCCGGTGGGAGGGGGGCAACCCCGGTGGGAGGGGGTCAACCCCAGTGAGACTGGGCCAACCCCAGTGAGACTGGGCCAACCCCAGTGAGACTGGGCCAACCCCAGTGAGACTGGGCCAACCCCAGTGAGACTGGCCAACCCCAGTGAGACTGGGCCAACCCCCGTGGGAGTGGGCCAACCCCCGTGGGAGTGGGCCAACCCCGGCGGGAGTGGGCCAACCCCGGTGGGGGTGGGAGTTCACCCTCAGCGAACGCCATGGTCGCCCGGGAATGACCAGGTGGGGACGCTGGTTGAGCCTGTCAGACTCAATCTTCCGATAGAGGGTGTGACAGCGTGACTGAGACGTTGAATCTTCCTGTTCTGCCGCTCGACGACGTCGTGGTCCTGCCTGGAATGGTCGTGCCCGTGCGGCTCGCCGACACCGAGGCACGCGCCGCGATCGATGCCGCGCAGGCCTCCGGTCAGGACCAGATCCTGCTGGTCCCGCGGCTGGACGGGAAATATGCCAAGGCCGGAACGCTCGGCGAGATCGAGCAGATCGGCCGGTTGCCGGGCGGTGCCCAGGCAGCCGTCATCAGGGGTGTCAGCCGGGTCCTGATCGGCGCGGGGACCACCGGTCCCGGGGCCGCGCTGTGGGTCGGCGCGACCGTTCTGGACGAGACGACAGACGACAAGTCGGGCGAGCTCGCCCGCGACTACAAGACCTTGGTGACCACCGTCCTCCAGCGCCGCGGCGCGTGGCAGGTGATCGACTCCGTCAAGGGCGTGAACGACCCGGCGGAGCTGTCCGACCTGGCCGGCTACGCGTCGTACCTGACGAACGAGCAGAAGAGCTGGCTGCTGGAGACGCCGGACGTGTCCGAGCGCCTCGCCAAGCTGATCGGCTGGGTGAAGGACCACCTCGCCGAGCTCGAGGTCTCCGACGCGATCAACAAGGACGTCCAGGAGGGGATGGAGAAGCAGCAGCGCGAGTTCCTGCTTCGCCAGCAGCTCGCGGCCGTCCGCAAGGAACTGGCCGAGCTGGACGGGACCACCGCCTCCGAGGAGGAGGACTACCGCGCCCGCGTCGAGGCTGCCGACCTGCCCGAGCACGTCCGCAAGGCCGCGCTCACCGAGGTCGACAAGCTGGAGCGTACGGCGGAGCAGTCCCCCGAGGTCGGCTGGATCCGGACGTGGCTGGACACCGTCCTGGAGCTGCCGTGGAACGAGCGGACCGAGGACGGCTACGACCTCCGTGAGGCACGAGCCATCCTGGACGCCGACCACGCCGGTCTGGACGACGTGAAGGAGCGCATCACCGAGTACCTGGCCGTACGGCGCCGCAGGGCGGACCGCGGGCTCGGGGTAGTTGGTGGACGCCGCAGCGGCGCAGTACTGGCGCTGGTCGGTCCTCCTGGTGTGGGTAAGACCTCGCTGGGCGAGTCCGTCGCGCGTGCGATGGGCCGGAAGTTCGTCCGGGTCGCCCTTGGTGGCGTCCGGGACGAGGCCGAGATCCGTGGTCACCGCCGGACGTACGTCGGGGCGCTGCCCGGGCGGATCGTCAGGGCGATCACAGAAGCCGGTTCGATGAACCCGGTCGTGTTGCTGGACGAGATTGACAAGGTGGGCGCGGACTACCGGGGTGACCCGACGGCCGCCCTGCTGGAGGTGCTCGACCCGGCGCAGAACCACACCTTCCGGGACCACTACCTGGAGGTCGAGCTGGACCTGTCCGACGTGGTCTTCCTGGCTACGGCGAATGTGCTCGACTCGATCCCCGCGCCGCTGCTGGACCGGATGGAACTGGTGCAGCTCGACGGGTACACCGAGGACGAGAAGGTCACTATCGCTCGCGACCACCTGCTCCCGCGTCAGCTGGACCGGGCCGGGCTGTCGACCGAAGAGGTGAGCATCGACGACTCCGCACTGCGGTTGCTCGCGGGTGAGTACACCCGGGAGGCCGGCGTACGGCAGCTTGAGCGGTCCATCGCCCGCGTACTGCGGAAGGTGACCGCCAAGCTCGCTCTGGGCGAAGACCTGGGGTCGCTGGCCATCAGTGCCACGGAGCTGAAGGGCTACCTGGGATCGCCGAAGTTCACGCCGGATTCGGCGGAGCGCACTGCGCTGCCGGGTGTGGCGACCGGACTGGCGGTGACGGGTGCCGGTGGTGACGTGCTCTTCATCGAGGCATCACTGGCGGACAAGGAGACCGGTCCGACCGGAGTCACGTTGACGGGTCAGCTCGGCGACGTGATGAAGGAGTCGGCACAGATCGCGCTGTCCTACCTGCGGTCGCACGGTGCGGAACTCGAGTTGCCGGTCGGCGATCTGGCCGAACGGAACACCCACATCCACGTTCCGGCCGGTGCTGTCCCGAAGGACGGTCCGTCGGCAGGTGTCACGATGACGACGGCGCTCGCGTCGCTGCTGTCGGGACGGCCGGTCCGCTCCGAGGTCGCGATGACCGGCGAGGTGTCGCTGACCGGGCGGGTGCTGCCGATCGGTGGCGTGAAGCAGAAGCTGCTCGCGGCACACCGGGCCGGGCTCACCACGATCCTGATCCCGAAGCGGAACGAGCCTGATCTCGAGGACGTGCCGGAGTCGGTGCTGGCGGAGCTGACGGTGCACCCCGTGAGCGACGTTCGCGAGGTGCTGGAGCTGGCGCTGGAACCGGCTCAGGTCGACGCGCGACAGTTCGCCGCCTGATTCTCCTCCCGTACTGCGGCCGGCCGGGTCTCCCTTGATCGGGGGCCCGGCCGGCCGTCGTTCTTTCGGATGAAATTCGGCCGACTGCGGGCGCCGGCAGGCCGTCGTACGGATGGATTTGAGTGCTCCTGACGCCTGAAACCGTACTCCGGTTGACGTGAGGTAGATCACGTTGCCGAATTCGGCGTGGCTCTCCCATCACGTAGTCTTTTGCGCATGCGCGCAAGGGAGAAGAGCGACCGTGGCGTCGTCCAATCAGTGGTCCTGTTCCTCGGAGTGAGTGTGCTCTCCGGCGCACTCGCCGCCGGTCTGGCGATCCCGTTCGCGGGACTGGCCGGCTTCGGTACCGAGAAGACCGCGGAGACCCTGCAGGACCTGCCGATCGAGCTGAAGACCGACCCGCTCGCGGTGAAGAGCAAGATGGTCGCCGCCGACGGCTCCCTGATCGCGACGCTGTTCGAGCAGAACCGGGTGCCGGTGAAGCTGGCCCAGGTCGCCCCGATCATGCGCAAGGCGATCGTCTCGATCGAGGACGACCGGTTCTACCAGCACGGGGCTCTGGACGCGAAGGGGACCTTGCGCGCGCTGGTCCGCAACCAGAGCGACGGCGGCGTCTCCCAGGGTGGTTCGAGCATCACCCAGCAGTTCGTGAAGCTCAGCCTGATCGAGAAGGCGCGGACGCCCGAAGAGGTGAAGGCGGCCACGGCCGAGACCTACCAGCGCAAGATCGCCGAGCTGCGTTACGCGGTGGCGGTCGAGAAGCAGTACTCCAAGGACGAGATCCTGGAGAAGTACCTGAACCTGGCCAACTTCGGCGACGGCGCGTACGGCATCGAGGCAGCATCACTGCACTACTTCTCCGTGCACGCCGCCCAGCTCACCCTGGGCCAGGCCGCGATGCTGGCCGGCCTGGTGAAGAACCCGTCCGGCTACGACCCGACGAACTACGTCAAGCGCTCCAAGGACCGTCGCGACGTCGTGATCAACCGGATGAAGGAGCTCAACGTGGTCACCGCCAAGCAGGCGGCCGACGCGATCCGCACCCCGGTGATCGACCCGAAGAAGGTCCGCAAGGACCCGAACGGCTGCGCCACCGGCAACTACCCGTTCTACTGCGAGTACGTGATGGCCAAGCTGGTCGACAGCAAACTGTTCGGCAAGACCAAAAAGGACTCCGAGCACAACATCAAGACCGCGGGCCTGACCATCAAGACCGGGCTCGACCCGAGGATCCAGGCCGCCGCCCAGAAGTCCATCGACGAGCACAGCAAGCCGACCGACCAGGCCGTCTCAGCGGTCACGATCGTCGAGCCGGGCACCGGTGTGGTCAAGGCGATGGCACAGAACCGCCCGTACGGCGGCGGCAAGAACCAGACGGCCTACAACTACAACACCGAGAAGTCGTACGCCGGTGGGTACGGCGGATTCCAGAACGGGTCGACGATGAAGGCGTTCACCATCGCCGCCGCGATCCAGAAGGGCTTCCCGCTCAACTTCCACATCAACTCGCCGCCGACGCTCGACCTGCGGAGCGCGAGGTTCAGTACCTGCGACGGTTTCACCCAGGCAGGCGACGACTACACGCCGAAGAACTCGACCAAGGCCGGCGGCGACATGACCATGATCGAGGCCGCCCGTGCCTCGACCAACACCTACTTCCTGCAACTGTCGCAGCAGGTCGGGCTCTGCCAGGTGAGCAAGGTGGCCACCGCACTGGGCATGAGGAACGGCCAGACGGGTGAGCCGCTGGAGCAGGTGGTCTCCATGACACTGGGCGTCGGCCTGGTCACCCCGTTGATGCTGTCCAACGCCTACGCGACCTTCGCCGCGCACGGTAAGTACTGCACCCCGGTCATCGTCACGGGCGTGGCGAACGCCGCCGGCAAGCCGGTGGGCAACTTCGGTCCGAACTGCAAGCAGGTGATTGAAGAGAAGGTGGCCGACGCCACGACCTACGTGCTGAACAAGGTGATGCAGCCGGGCGGCACCGGCGGCAGGCTGAACTTCGGCCCCAGCGATCTGGCCGGTAAGACCGGAACGATCAACGACAACAAGGCCGTCTGGTTCTCCGGCTACTCCAGCAGGCTCGCCGCCGCGTCCGTCGTGGCGGACGTGCACCCATCGGCGCGGAACCTGATCGGTCAGACCCACGACGGCCACGAACTCGGACATGACGTCTCCGGTTCGGGCACGGCCGGACCGGTCTGGGAAACCGCCCTGAAGGCCGCACTCAAGGGCCTCCCCACCACCCACTTCACCCAGCCTGACGACAAGACCATCCGCGGCGATGTGAAGGACCTTCCCTCCGTCACCGGGTTGTCCCCCCAGGACGCGACCAACAAGCTGCAGCAGGCCGGCTTCCAGGTCGAGGTGGCGCCCGGCACGGTGCAGTCCGGCGAGCAGGCCGGCACGGTGGCCTACACCAGCCCCCGCCAGAGCGAGGGAGCCCCCGAGGGCTCGAAGATCACCCTCTACATCTCTGACGGCACCAATGGCCAGCAGCCGCCGGGCACGCCGACCACACCCGGCGGCCCGGGCAAACCCCCGAAAATCCCCAACTGCCCGCCGTGGAACCCCAAATACCCCAACTGCGGCCAGCACTAGACCTCAGAAGGGCCTCGTCCAGCACTGGACGAGGCCCTTCTGGCGTTACTCAGCGTTGGATCAGCCCGCGAGTTGGCGCTTTACCTCGGCGGAGACGGCGCCGCCGTCGGCCTTGCCCTTGACCTTGGGCTGGAGGGCGCCCATCACCTTGCCGATGCCGCGAGGGCCGAGCTCGGCGGCGCCGGTCTCGGCGATGGTCTCGGTGACCAGGGCGGCGATCTCGCCGGCCGTCAACTGCTCGGGGAGGTACTCGGCCAGGATGTCCGCCTCGGCCTGCTCCTTGTCCGCCAGTTCGGCGCGGCCCGCCTCGCGGTACGCGGTGACGGACTCGCGGCGCTTCTTCGCTTCGGCGCCCAGTACGTCGACGACCTCGGCGTCGGACAGTTCACGAGTGGCCTTTCCGGCCACCTCCGCCATGGTCACGGCCGTGAGCGCCATCCGCAGGGTCGACTTGCGGATCTCGTCGCGCGCCTTCAGGGCGGCGGTCATGTCGTCGTGCAGGCGCTGCTTCATCTCGGAGTTGGACATGCCCACGATTGTGGCAGGCTGGTGAAATGAGTTTCACCGGGCTTGCCGCCACGACCTTGAAGACCACGGCCGTCGTCGCAGGCGTAGGCGCGGCCTGCGTCGCGTACGCGGCGGGGATCGAGGTGCGCTGGTACACCCTGCGCCGGTTCACGGTGCCGGTGCTGCCGCCTGGGGCGGATCCGGTGAAGGTGCTGCACCTGTCCGATCTGCACCTGATGCCCAGCCAGGAGCGCAAGATCCGCTGGGTCAACGAGCTCGCCAAGCTGGAGCCGGACCTGGTCGTCAATACCGGTGACAACCTCTCCAGCCCCGACTCGGTGCTCCCGCTGCTCCGCGCGCACGGTGCCCTGCTCGACCTGCCCGGCGTCTTCGTCTTCGGCTCCAACGACTACTGGAAGCCGCATTTCAAGAACCCGGTCAACTACTTGCTCCCGGCCCAGAAACGCCGGCACAAGCCGCACGGCCCGGACCTCCCGTTCGAGGAGATGCGCAGGGCCTTCACCGACGCCGGCTGGGCCGACCTGAACAACGCGAAGACCTCCCTCAAGGTGAACGGCCTGCGGCTGGACTTCGCCGGCACCGACGACCCGCACATCAAGCGGGACCGGTACGCCGAGGTCGCGGGCGAGATCGACGCCGCCGCGGACCTTTCCATCGGGGTCACCCACGCGCCGTACCAGCGGGTCCTGAACGGTTTCGTCGGCGACGGGTATCCGCTCGTCCTCGCCGGTCACACCCATGGCGGGCAGCTCGCAGTGCCGCTCTACGGCGCTCTGGTGACGAACTGCGACCTGGACACCTCCCGGGTCAAGGGCCTGACCAGCTGGGGCCACAACGGCCGCCAGGCGGCGCTGCACGTGTCCGCCGGACTCGGCACTTCGCCGTACGCGCCGGTGCGATTCGCCTGCCGTCCGGAGGCCACACTGCTCACCCTGGTGCCACGGATTAACCCGATTTCGTCCCAGGGCTAGGCGCATGTAAGCTAACGCCGACTTCGGGCTGTGGCGCAGCTTGGTAGCGCGCGTCGTTCGGGACGACGAGGTCGCAGGTTCAAATCCTGTCAGCCCGACAGATGAGGGTGGTGGCCGCAAGGTCACCACCCTCACTTTCTTTTTCCAGCCCTCCTGCCGACGACGGCTGACAGCACGACGGGCGCGGATGTCGGTAGCCTGCGGGCATGGGTGACGACGCGGGCGAAGCTGATGAGGCCGGGCGCGGGATGCCCGCCGACTTGGAGGACAGGCTCGAAGAGGCGGACGCGGAGGCCGAAGAAGAGGCCGACCCGGGCCGGTTCGACGCGCCTCCGTTGCCACCGCTGCTGATCCTGGCCGTGGTGGGGCTGCTCGCCGGGTTCGTCACGATCGCCTGCATCTGGCTGAGCGAGCAGGGCTGCAACCGGGTCCGCGATACGCCGAACTGTGGCGCGATGGGGTTCCCGCTGCTGATCGTGACCGTGGTCGTCACGATCGTGCTGGCCGCGCTGGCGCTGACCAGGCTCGCGATGCCGCATCCGCGACTGGTCGCGTTCCTCGGGGTGATGTTCATGCTCCTGGTCGTGCTCGCCTTCCTGACGGACCACCTGTCCTCGACGTGGAGCCTGCTCGTCGTACCGGTGCTGTCCGCCGTCACCTTCCTTGTCGCACACCTGATCGCCGGACGGTTGGAGCGAGCCGATGCCTGAACTCCCCCGCTACAAATGCCTGCGCACCACCGCGGCGCCGAAGCTCGACGGCACGCTGACCGACCCGGCCTGGGACAACGCGCCCTGGACCAGCGACTTCGTCGACATCCGCGGCGGCGACAGCCCTTCGCCGCGGTTCCGGACCCGGGCCAAGCTGATGTACGACGACGACTTCCTGTACGTCGGCGGCCAGCTCGAGGAGCCGCACGTCTGGTCGACGATGACCGAGCGGAACACCTACCTGTTCGAGGAGAACAACTTCGAACTGTTCCTCGACCCGGACGGCGACGGGGAGAACTACTACGAGCTCGAGATCAACCCGCTCAGCACACTCTGGGAACTCACCCTCACCAAGCCGTACGACGAGGGCGGCGTCGCGGTGAGCCCGACCAACCTCCCCGGCCTGCGCACCGCAGTACACATCGACGGCACCCTCAACGACCCGACCGACAGCGACACCGGCTGGTCGGTCGAACTGGCGCTGCCCTGGTCAGAGCTGGCCCAGTTCAACCAGGGCAAGCCCCGACCGGCCGCAGGCGACGAGTGGCGAATGAACCTGATGCGCATCGAGTGGAACCACGAGATCGTCGACAACGAGTACCGCAAGGGAGACGACCAGGACTTCTGGGTCTGGTCCCCGCAGTACGCCGTCAACATGCACAAACCCAGCCAGTGGGGCGTCCTGGAGTTCTGACACGCCCGCACCGCGCCTCCTGCGTCGCGGCGCGACGCGGGTGCACTTCACGTAGTACGGGGGCTGTGGTTCTGGCCACAGCGGGTAAGTCTCGCCGGATGTGCGGGTGCTGGTTAGAGTCGAGCGGACACTCAACCTGCAATGGAGCAGCCTGATGGACAAGACGTACGAGTCGCCGCAGGCCGCGGTCGACGACATCGGCGACGGCGCGAGCCTCGCGGTCGGCGGCTTCGGGCTGTGCGGTAATCCGATGGACCTGATCAGCGCGCTGCACGCGAAGGGGGTGAGCGGGCTCAGCGTCGTGTCGAACAATTGCGGTGTCGACGACTGGGGGCTCGGCATCCTGCTCGCTGACAAGCGGATCGCGAAGATGACGTCGTCGTACGTCGGGGAGAACAAGGAGTTCGCCCGGCAGTTCCTGTCCGGTGAGCTGGAGGTGGAGCTGACCCCGCAGGGCACGCTGGCCGAGAAGCTGCGCGCGGGTGGTTGCGGGATCGCCGCGTTCTTCACGCTCGCCGGCGTCGGCACCCAGGTGGCCGAGGGCGGGCTGCCGCAGAAGTACAACGCGGACGGCTCGGTGGCGAAGGCTTCGGAGCCGAAGGAGACGCGGGAGATCAACGGCACGACGTACGTGCTGGAGGAGTCCATCACCACCGACTTCGGCCTGGTGCACGCACTGAAGGGCGACACCCACGGGAACCTGGTGTTCGACCGGAGCGCGCGCAACTTCAACCCGCTGGCCGCGATGGCCGGCCGGGTGACGATCGCGCAGGTGGAGGAGCTGGTCCAGCCTGGTGAGCTGAACCCGGACGAGATCCACCTGCCCGGCGTCTACGTCCAGCGGGTTGTTGCTGTTGGCAAGGACATCGAGAAGCGGATCGAGAAGCGCACCGTGCAACCCCGCGAGGCGTACGAGGCCGCGCGCGAGAAGCTGGAGGCCTGAGATGCCACTCACCCGTGAGCAGATGGCCGCCCGGGCCGCGTCGGAGCTGGAGGACGGCTCGTACGTGAACCTCGGCATCGGCCTGCCGACGATGGTCCCGAACTACATCCCCGAGGGCGTCACCGTCGTCCTGCAGAGCGAGAACGGCATCCTCGGCGTCGGCCCGTACCCGGTCGAGGGCGACGAGGACCCGGACCTGATCAACGCCGGCAAGGAGACCGTCACCACGCTGCCGGGGGCGTCGTTCTTCGACTCGTCCCTGTCGTTCGGGATGATCCGCGGCGGTGCGATCGACGCGGCGATCCTGGGCGCGATGCAGGTGTCGGCCAAGGGCGACCTGTCGAACTGGATGATCCCGGGCAAGATGGTGAAGGGGATGGGCGGCGCGATGGACCTCGTCCACGGCGCCAAGAAGGTGATCGTGCTGATGGAGCACGTCGCCAAGGACGGTTCGCACAAGATCCTCGAGGAGTGCGACCTGCCGTACACCGGCCTCGGCGTCGTGAACCGGATCATCACCGACCTGGCCGTCCTCGACATCACCGACGACGGCCTCCAGCTGGTAGAACTCGCCGACGGCGTCACCTTCGAAGAGCTCCAGGAGAAGACCGGCGCCCCGATCAAGCAGTGACCCATTCTCCGACGGCCGGCCGGTGACACAGTCGGATCTGGCCGCCGTGTCACCTCAGTGCTTGGTCAAGTCGTCACCCGAAGGTGGATGTGGACTTGTGGCGGGGGGTTGACTGTGGGGAAGTGAGGCGGCCGAGTAGGGAACAGGTGGTAAGCGTGGATGTATTCGTGATCGGCGGGGTGGGCATCGACACGATCGTGCGGGTGCCGGAACTGCCGTTGCCGGTCCGCGAGACGATCAGGGTCGAACCGATCGAGTCATACGTCGGGCATACCGGGCACGGCGTCGTCATGGGCTGCCACCGGCTGGGCATGGATGCCGGGATCGCGGACCTGATCGGTGAGGACGCCGAGGGCGACCGGATCCGCTGGACATACGAGAAGCTCGGCATCCCGTTCACCGCGGTGCTCACCCCGGGCGGCACCCGGCGCTCCGTGAACCTGGTCTCGCCCGACGGCCGGAGGCTCTCCCTCTACGACGCCCGCCAGCCGCAGTACGACGGACTCAAGGTGCACCCGGATCTCTGGCGGCCGGACGTGGCCCGGACCCGGCACGTGCACGTGTCGATCATGGACTTCGCACGGCAGGCGTTGCCCGATCTCGCGACGGCCGACTGCTCGGTTTCCACCGATCTGCACGACTGGGACGGGGTGGACGACTTCCACCGGGACTTCGCGACGGCCGCTGACGTGGTGTTCGTCTCGGCCGGGGTGTTGCCCGACGACGCGATCGGCTGGATCTTCGCGCACGGGCGGGCGCAGGCGGTGGTCGCCATGGCCGGTGCCGACGGCAGCTACCTGCACGTCGCCGCCGAGAAGCCGGTCCACATCCCGCCGATCGAGCTCCCCGATCGGTCTGTGGTCGACAGCAACGGCGCGGGCGATGCCTACGTCGCCGCCTTCCTCGCGACCTGGCTCGACGGCCGGAGCTGGCGGGAGGCGGCCCAGGCAGGTTCCATCGCCGGCGCCTGGGCCTGCGGCTCCCCCGGAACCCACACCGACCTGATCACCGCCGAACAGCTGATGACCCTGATCCTCAAGGAGCTGTCCACCGACTGACCGCTGCCGCGCCTGACGCCCCGTGTACTACACCCGTCGCGGGCGACCGATCGCCGCTCAACCGCGAGTGAGCGGCGGGTGGAGGTTGGTGGCCGGGCCGCGCTGGAACAGTTGAGCCGGACGGCCGCCGTCGCGGGTGGTGGTGGCACCTAGCGGTACGACGAAGCCGTCGGTCTTGGTGACCTTGCGATGGAAGTTGCGCGGGTCGAGCGGCGTACCCCAGACCGCCTCGTAGATCCCGCGCAGCTCCGCGATGGTGAACTCGCCCGCACAGAACGCGGTCGCCAGCGGCGAGTACTCCAGCTTCGCCCGCGCGCGCTCCACCCCGTCGGCCAGGATCCGGTGATGGTCGAACGCGAGCCGCTCCGGATCAGCCAGTACTTCGTCCGCAGGCGCCCAGCTCGCCGAGGCGGCGTCGGTCCCGGCGACCGGGGCCGGCAGATCCGGGACCAGGGCCAGGTAAGCCACGCTCACCACCCGGCCACGGGGATCACGACCTGGTTCCCCGTACGTCGCTACTTGTTCCAGGTGGATCCGGTCGGAGACCAGCCCGGTCTCCTCGGCGAGTTCACGCCTGGCCGCCGCCTCCAGATCCTCCTTCGGCCGGACGAACCCACCCGGTAGCGCCCAGCGTCCCTTGTGCGGCTCGATCCCGCGGCGGATCAGCAGCACCTCCAGAGAGCCCTCGCGAACGGTCAGGATGACCAGATCGGCGGCGACGCCCAGCGGTTCGAAGTCCATGACGGGCAACTCTAATCGTCACCTTGACGAAAAGCCATCAGCGCCTTATCGTCAAAGTGACGACAAACGAGGAGACAGAGTTATGGCAGACATCACCCGGTTCCGGTTCATCAACCACCTGCGAGCCAACCCGACCACCCACGTGCGGCACCTGCGCAACGGGAAGGTCGCACACGACGGCGCCGGCCAGGCGTTCTGGTTCCGGGCCCTGAACTCGTCGCTGAGCGAGATCCCGGTCGACGACCGCGAGCAGCCGCTGCTGTTCCACGGCCGGACGGTCGACTTCCAGGACGTGGTCGTGCAGGCCACCGTCACCTACCGGGTGATCGACCCGGCGCTGGCCTCGACCCGGCTCGACTTCGGGATCGACCCGGACACCGGCTTCTGGCGGGCTACCCCGCTGGAGCAGCTCGGCGGCCTGCTGACCGAGTTGGCTCAGCAGACCGCGCTTGATCTGCTCGCCCGGATGACACTGACCCAGGCGCTGTCGGAAGGGATGGCATCGCTACGGCTCGCGGTGAGCACCGGCTTGCGCGAGGACCAGCGGCTGACCGGAATTGGGATCGGCGTGGAAGACGTCCGCGTGGTCGCAGTACGGGCTGAGAGTGATGTGGAGCGGGCTCTGCAGACGCCGACCCGGGAGATGGTTCAGCAGGCGGCCGACAAGGCGACGTACGAGCGGCGCGCGATGGCCGTCGAGCGGGAGCGGTCGATCGCGGAGAACGAGCTGCAGAACCAGATCGAGCTGGCCCGGCGCGAGGAGCAACTCGTCACCCAGAAGGGCCAGAACGAGCGGCAGCGGGCCACCGAGGTGGCCGCGGCCGGGCGGATCGAGACCGAGGCAGCGGCCAGTCGGCGGCGACAGTTGGCCGAGGCGGACGCCGACGCGAAGCGAGTACTGGGTGCGGCTGAGGCTGCCGCGGAGAAGGCGCTGCTCGAGGCGTACGCCGATCTGAGCCAGGGCACGATCCTGGCTCTCGCGATCAAGCAGGGCGCGTTGCCGGAGATCGGCACGCTGAACCTGACGCCGGATCTGATCACCCCGCTGCTCGCGAAGCTGGCGAGCCAGGAATGAGCCTGCCACCCCGGGCGGTGGTGGTGCACCGGGCGACCGAACTCACCGAGCTGGTCGCCCGGCACGGCACCCGCCAGCAGGCCGGCTTCTTCCTGACTTCGCGCGGCCGTGACCTCGCCGAGCTGGACGCCCGGCACCAGGCCCAGCAGGAGGCGCTGGCGACCGTGTCGGCCGCGATCCCGCTGGACTGGCGGCGAGCAGTTGCCGAGCGCAACGATCTGGACCGGTTCGTGTTCGGTCCGGAGGATCTGGTGATCGCGGTCGGCCAGGACGGGCTGGTCGCCAATGTGGCGAAGTACCTGGATGGGCAGCCGGTGATCGGAGTCAACCCGGAGCCGGGCCGCAACCCCGGCGTACTGGTTCCGCACGAGCCTGGCGCCGTCCTCGAGCTGCTGCACGGGTTCTCCGTCGAGGAACGCACGATGGTTGTCGCCAGCACCGATGACGGGCAGAAGTTGCTGGCATTGAACGAGGTCTACGTGGGGCACCGGACGCACCAGTCGGCGCGCTACCGGCTCGCTTCACCGGAGGGCCTGGAGGAACGCCAATCCTCCTCGGGTCTGCTGGTCGGCACCGGCACGGGGTCAACGGGGTGGTGCCGCTCAGCCTGGCAGGAACGCCGCTCCTCCTTGTCCTTGCCAGCAGCAACCGACCCTGCCCTCTGCTGGTTCGTCCGCGAGGCGTGGCCCTCACCAGCGACCGGAACCGATTGCACAGAAGGCCTCTTGGCCTCCTCGGACCATTTGATGCTGACCGCCGAATCGGACCTCGTCGTCTTCGGCGACGGCATCGAATCCGACACCTTGTCGATCGGCTGGGGCCAGCGGGTGGACATCACCGTCGCGGACATCCACTTGCGACTCGTGCGTTGAGTGACTACTGATCGACGGCGAGGCGTACGCCAAGGCCGATGAAGATTCCGCCGGCTGTCACGTCGAGCCCACGCCGTACCGCGCGGCGCCGACGGAGGACCGAGCCGATCCGGCCGGCCAGTACGCCGACTGTTCCGTCGACCAGGAACTCGAAGGCGACCAGGATCGCGCCGAGGATCGCGAACTGGACCCAGACGTGGCCGAGCGCCGGGTTGATGAACTGCGGGAGCAACGCGATGGTGAAGGTGACCATCTTCGGGTTGAGCAGGTTGGTCATGCAGCCTCGGACATAGGCCTGCCGGCCCTGGATGCCCACCTGGCCGGCGTCCTCCGCGACATCGAACTTGCCGCGGCCGCGGATCGCCTGGACACCCAGGTAGATCAGGTAGGCCGCACCGACAATCCGTACGACAGTGAACGCCGTCGGCACGGCGACGAAGAGCGCGGTCAACCCTGCGGCGGCAAGGGCCACGTGGATCGTCTCGCTGGTAGCCACACCGCAAGTCGCGAGCAGACCGGCACGGGGTCCGCCGCGGATACCGCAGCCCAGTACGAAGAGCATGTCCGGCCCCGGCACGATCATCGCCACCGCGGTCGTCACCACGAACGCCACCAGCAGATGCCCGTCAACCATCCCCCCATGCTGTCACGCCCCCCGGAGTCGCGCCCGCCGATTTCCCCCGGAACCTGCCCAGGCAGGCCGGCACCCCCGGCAGGTCTTTGGGAGCTGGCTGGACAACCGCGTTCCCGGCTACACCCCTGCGGGAGCGGCCGCGAAGGCCGGATCGGGGGTCCTCGTCGTTCAGGGGTGAGTCAGGGACATTCCCCTATACGCCGTATAGGCATTTGCCCTTAAATGATCTGTATGACCGATGTGACGACGAAGGACCGGATTATCGCGGCCGCGAGCTGGCTGCTCACGGAAAAGGGCGCCGACGGTGTCAGCATGCGCCGGGTCGCCGCCGCGGTCGGGATCACGCCGATGGCGATCTACCAGTACTTCCCGGACCGGGACGCCTTGCTGCACGAGGTTGCCGACGCGGCGTTCGCCGAGTTGATGACGCGCTGGGCCGCGGAGGAGCGCAGTACGGCGGCTGATGTGCGGCTCAAGGAAATGCTCGTCGACCACGTCGATTTCGCGCTGGCGCAGCCCCGGCTCTATGCCTATATGTTCACCGAGAGGCGCGACCAGGCCCGGCGGTTCCCGGCCGATTTCAAGGCGCGCAGGTCGCCGACCTTCACCCTCCTCGCCGACGCCATCGCGGCCGGCGTCGAGCAGCAACTCTTCCGCGACGACGACATCTGGGAGTCCAGCCTGATGATCGCCGCCTTCCTGCACGGCCTGATCCAGCTCTACCACGGCGACCGGATCGGAATGACCGCAAACGATTTCCGCGCCCTGTGCCTGAGCCTGGGCGAAAGGATGATCGATGAACTCCGCCGCTGACCACCTCACCCGACCGGGAGACCCACACCACGGGCGCCGTCGCTGGTACGCCGTACTCGCGATCTTGCTCACCGGCACGGCCCTGTACTTCGGGTCCGGGCTGGCCACCATCCCCGCACTGACCTGGCTCGCGCCGCTGCCTGTCTTCCTGCTAGCTGGGCGGATCAGCGCGCGATCGGCGGCCGTGACGGCCTTCGCCGGCTGGACCCTCGGTCTGGCGAACCTGTGGCACTATCTCCTCAAAGACCTCGAGCTACCGCCGCCCGCGCTCAGCTTCCTGCTCCTACTCGCCGGCGTCTTCACCCTGACGGCCCTGCTGTTCCGCGCTTTGGTGATCCGCCGCCGATTCATCCTTGCCGCGTTGGCAGCACCGGCTTGCTGGGCCGCCTGCGACTTCCTGATCGCCACGGTCTCACCCCACGGCGCCTTCACCAGCCTTGCGTACACGCAGGCCGAAGTCCGCCCGGTCATCCAGGTCGTCTCACTGACCGGGCCCTGGGGAATCTCCTTCCTGCTAATGCTTCCCGCCGCCGTGCTGGCGGCCCTCCTCGCTCCGGGCGTTCGGCGCCGCATGGTACTTCAACTCTCGGCAGTCTTCACTGTCGTAGCCTTGGGCATCTTCGGCTACGGCGCCTGGCGACTGAGCGACACGCCGACGGCGCACCAACCTGTCCGGATCGCCGTGGTCTCGGCCAACACCGAGGACGATTCGAACTGGACCACACCCGGCGGCCCCGCGATCCTGGCGAACTACTCTCGCGCGATCGTCGAAGCAGCCCGGCAAGGCGCCGAAATAGTGCTGCTGCCCGAGAAGATCATCGACGTCCAGGCCTCAGCTCTAGCCGGCTTGTCGGACTCTTTCCAGAAACTTGCTACCAGCAACAACGTCGAGATCGCCGTCGGCCTGACTGTTTTCGCGGACCAGGGCAACGACTACAACCGCGCGATCGTGTTTCGGCCCGACGGTGGCGCACCCACGGAGTACGACAAACATCACTTGATCCCTGGCCTGGAGCCGTACGCCGTCGGCGATCACCTCGGTCTGATGGACGGTTCGGCCGGCGAGCGTTGGGGCGTGCTGATCTGCAAGGACCTGGACTTCCCACCCCTGTCCCGCCAGTACGGCAAGGCTGGCGTCGACCTGCTACTCGTCCCCGCGCTCGACTTCGACAACGACGGCTGGCTCCACAGCCGGATGGCGCTCCTGCGTGGCATCGAGAATGGCATCCCCATCGCCCGCAACGGCAGCAAAGGCCGCCTGACCCTCACCGACCAACACGGCCGCATCACCAGCGAACTGTCGGCTCCGTCCAATGACTCCGTCACGATGCTCGGCGAACTGACACCGGGGATCGCGCGGACGCCGTACACACGCTGGGGCGACTGGTTCGCCTACCTCTGCATCCTCCTCACCGCGACCGGCCTCGCCGGCGCCGTACGCTCGCGGTCTCTACTGCGCCGAAATGCGGTGGACTCGTCAGCTCCACGAGTGATCTGATCGCGGTGCCATGACTGACGATCGAGCTGTCACCGAAGCTGAGATCACCGACGGCCTGGCGACTCGGACTGGGCTCTGGAGCGCCGGTCCTCGTGCATTCGTCCTTGCGGCCGTTCGGGCTGGTCGAGGGCGGCACTGAAGCCGTCTGCCGCGCCCTGACCCGAACCTGCGGGACGGTGATGATGATCTCCGGCACCTGGGACCTCACCGGCATCCCCGCACCGCCAGGCACACGAGCCGTCTCGGCACCGATAGTCAACAACGCTTCCGCCCAGGACCCGTACGGCGCTCGCCCGTCCGGACTCCAAATGCCATAACCACTGGTACCAGCCAGGTCGATCCGGCCGATCTCGTCAACCGCACCCAGCAAACTCGGCGACACCAAGGCCACGTCAGCAGCTTGCAAGTCATCCAGCCCAATCCCCCGCGCACGACCAGAGATCGCATAATGCCACCCCTCAAAAACCCCCGCCGCCAGCACCGCCGGAACAGGCAACTGCGAACCAGCAAGCCGCGCAACAACCCCATCCTTGGCAAAGTCCCCACCGTGCCGACCGATGCGCAGCACCACGTCTGCACCATCAACGCTCAACTCAAACGCCTGAGACCATGCACCACTCGCCAGCACCCGCGGCCCGCCCGCCCGCTCACCAAAGCTCGCACGCACCAAGCGCCTGGCCACTCCCAGCAACACAAGCGCAGCCTCCCCAACCACCCAAGAATGCTAACGCCGCCGAGAACGCGCCGGCCCAACTCGCCTTCACCGATAGGCCGAACCGCGCGCGGGTGTTCTTCCTCGCAGTACACAAAGCCCTGACCGCGCTCTTGGGCGGTCAGGGCTTTGTTGGTCGCGATGGGGGACGTCGACCGAGGGGATTGGTCAGAGGGTCAGGGACCACGAGTCGATGTAGCCGGTGTCCGCGTCGTACAGGTCCTGGACCTTGAGCTTCCAGGCGCCGTTGCGGACCTCGCTCGACGCGTTGACCGTGTACGTCGTGTTGATGTTGTCGGCCGAGTCGTTGCTGGCACTCTTCAGCCGGTACGACGATCCGTCGGGCGCGACCAGGTCGATCACCAGGTCACCGCGATAGGTGTGCTTGATGTCGACCGCCACCTTCGTGGTCGACGACGCGTTACCCGTGCAAGCCGACGCCGTCACCGTGCTGGTCACCGCTGCGCCATGGTCCGGGATGTTCACGTTGTTCGCGTTGGTGAACGGCCCGCACCCACCCGGATCAGGCCCGCCTCCGCCAATGCTGGCGGCGGCCGCAGCAATCGTCGCGGCGAACGTGCTCACCTGCGTGTAGACACCAGGCGCACTAGGCCGCGCACACCCATCACCGTGGCTGACGATACCGACCTGGATCCAGGCGTTCGCAGAGTCCCGCCGGAACATCGGCCCGCCGGAGTCACCTTGGCAGGTATCGACTCCACCAGTGGCCAGTTGCCCGGCACAGAGCTCGGCCGAGAAGATCAGGCCGCTGTAGTACGGCCCAGCATCGCGACACGACACGTCGTCGACGAACGGCACCTGCGCCTTCAGCAGGTAGCGCTGCTGCGCACCACCTTCGCTAGCAGCACCCCAGCCGGCCACAGTGAACGTGCCAGTGTCGTACGCCGTGGTGCTGGCGGCCGGCAGCGTCGCCACTCCGGTGATCGGGCTGGCCAACTTGATCAGCGCCCAGTCGCCACCAGTACTGGTGCCGTACGTCGTCGAGCGGTACACGTACGTCGACGTCCGCTTGACAGCTGCCGAGTCCTGCAGGTCGACCACTCCCACCGTGGCGGTGATGGAAGTGTTGTTGCCGGTGGAACCCACGCAGTGCGCGGCGGTCAGCACTAGCTGATTGGTGTACATCGCACCACCACATCCCATGGACAGCCTCACCATCCACGGAAACTCACCTAGCGCCGCGCGGGTTCCACCGACGACTCGGGGGCTCGGATCACCTTGGGCGGTGGTGGTCCGGGCACTCGCCGAGTGGGCCGGCACGATGACCAGGGCGGCGGTCATCGCACCCAAGAGGGCGGCCTTGTTGGCAGTAGTCAGAAGTCGGGGCGGACTTTTGCGCATCGGGTGTCTCCTCATCGCCTCACGATGGAGTTGCACAGTTTGTACACCCTCCAGCACAGCCGGTGATGGCACGGGAGTGCGAGGGCACCGATGCGCCGGGATTGAGACCCAACCGAAACGGGGTTCGCTGACGGAAAAGGCAACTCACGCCAGAATTGGAACAGCAGCCCGGCGGCGCTCAGGTGGTCCGTCGCCGGGCTGCTGGACTTCAATTCTCGCTCACAACTGCGCAGAAGCGGTGGCCAGATGGTGACACGGCACAAGAATGCTGACAGAACAACAACTATCGCTCGGTGCAGCCGCCGGGATACGGACAGTGCCCAAAAGGTCTTGCAGCCCGTCTTACCCTGGACTGGCGGTAGCCGCCAGTGACCGCAGCGGGTAAGGAGGGGAGAGCGATGAGCTCGACCGACACGGAGCGTGCCGAACACTTACAGGTGCTCGGCCTCAGCACCGACGAGATCCGGGTCTATCAGCATCTGCTGCGCGCCGGGCCGTCCTCGGTCACCGAACTGGATCAGGCCGTGCCCGATCAGGCCGCCGGGATCGAGAGCACCCTGGGCGGACTGGTCCATGCAGGTCTGGCCCGGCGGTCCGGAACAGACCACTCGAGATTCTTGCCGGTGCCTCCCGATGCCGGCCTGGAGGCGCTCACCCTGCGCCGCGAGTCCGAGCTGAAGCAGGCCCGGATCGAGGTCCTGAACGCGTACGACGAGTTCCGCCGGACCGTGCACAACGAGTCCACCACGCACCTGATCGAGGTGGTCAGCGGGACGGCGATCGTCGAGCGGATCAACCAGATCAAAGGCAGCGCGCAACGCGAGATCCTGGCCATCGACTCCCCGCCGTACTACCTCGGCGCGGGTCCGAACCAGATGGAGATCGAGCAGCTCAACCGGGCCGTCGCGTACCGAGTGGTCTACTCGCCGGAGTCCGTCGAGGTGCCGGGATATCTGACCGAGAACATCCTGCCCTGCGTGGAAGCCGGTGAGCAGGCGCGAGTACTTCCCGACGTACCGGCCAAGCTGACCATCATCGACGGCTCGATCGCGTTCGTGTCGATGTCGGTGCGCGACACCGATGTGAACCGGTCCCTGCTGATCATCCGGCCGAGCAGCCTGCTGACCGCATTGATCGGCATGTTCGAGCTCTGCTGGCGAAACGCGCTGCCCCTGCACGCGTCCGTCGGCGCCGAGGACGACCGGCTGGAACCGATCGAACGCCGGCTACTGGCCCTCCTGGCGACAGGCGCAGCAGACGACACGATCGCCCGCACGCTGGGGATCAGCCGCCGTACTTTCTTCCGCTATCTGGAACGCCTGATGAATCGCACCGGCGCGAGTACGCGATTCCAGCTGGCACTCCACGCAGCCCGCGAGAACTGGTTGTAAACAAAGAACCTCAGACATTAAAGCGGGACTTCGGACAGGTTATTTTCTGTCCGAGGTCCCGCTTTCTTGTCCGAACTCCCGAGAACCCGCCCGGCCTACTTCGCGGCGGTGAATTCCTTCGCGACGACCTCGGCGATCTGGGCCGTGTTCAGAGCGGCCCCCTTGCGCAGGTTGTCGCCGCAGACGAAGAGCTCCAGCGCCTGC
The DNA here is from genome assembly GCF_014217565.1 of Kribbella qitaiheensis. Taxonomy (NCBI): domain Bacteria; kingdom Bacillati; phylum Actinomycetota; class Actinomycetes; order Propionibacteriales; family Kribbellaceae; genus Kribbella; species Kribbella qitaiheensis. The sequence goes on along the minus strand of NZ_CP043661.1, from coordinate 4,828,588 downwards.
GGGTCGTCCAGCGACTTACGGATCCGGCCGACCCAGGTGGGGTCGGTGCCGACGACATCCGCCGGCGTCGGGAACTCCGCCTCGGCCGGATTGTCGAAGACGAGTACGCCGGGAGCGTCCCGCAGTACTTCGCGAGCCTCCTCCACACCGACCTCGCGGCCGAACCGGGCGTGCACCGACAACGAGTGCGTCGTGATCACCGGCACCCGGACGCAGGTCGCGGACACCTTCAGATTCGGCAGGTTCAGGATCTTGCGGGACTCGTTGCGGACCTTCAGCTCCTCCGACGACCAGCCGTCCTCCTTGAGCGAACCCGCCCACGGCACGACATTCATCGCCAGCGGCGCCGGGAACGGGCCGAGCGCGTTGCCGATCACCCGGCGTACGTCGCCAGGTGTCGTCCCCAGCTCGCGATTGCCGGCCACCTTCATCAGCTGGTCGTAGAGCGCGTCGATACCTTCTTGCCCGGCACCCGAGGCCGCCTGGTACGACGCGACGATGAGCTGCTCGAGCTCGTAGCGGTGGTGCAGCGCGCCCATCGCGACGATCATCGACAGCGTCGTGCAGTTCGGGTTGGAGATGATCCCCTTGGGCCGGTTGCGAGCCGCCTCGGCGTTCACCTCGGGCACCACCAGCGGCACCTCCGGGTCCATCCGGAACGCACCGGAGTTGTCCACCACGACAGCGCCCTTGGACGCCGCGATCGGCGCCCAGTGCAGGGACACCTCGTCCGGTACGTCGAACATCGCCACGTCGACGCCGTCGAAGGCCTCCGCGCTGATGGCGACCACCTCGACCTCTTCGCCGCGCACCTTCAGCCGTTTACCGGCCGAGCGCTCCGACGCGATCAGACGGATCTCACCCCAGACGTTCTCCCGGGTGGAGAGCAGGGTGAGCATCACCGTCCCGACGGCTCCGGTAGCGCCGACCACCGCCAGCGTTGGGAGTCCCGTGCGGTCCTCGGTCCGATCAAGCGTTGCGCTCACAGGTGTCACCGTCCTGTTCCTCCGTAGACGACAGCTTGGGTGTGCTCGTCGTCCAGGTCGAATGCGGTGTGCGCCGCGGTCACGGCGGCGTCCACCAGGTTCTCGTCCACAACCACCGAGATCCGGATCTCCGAGGTCGAGATCATCTCGATGTTCACGCCGGCGTCGGCCAGGGCGGAGAAAAACTTCGCCGAGACGCCCGGGTGCGAACGCATCCCGACGCCGATCACCGACACCTTGCCGATCTGGTCGTCGTACAGCAACTGCTCGTAGCCGACCTCGTCCTTCATCCGGGCGAGCGCGGACATCGCCCGGGAGCCGTCGGAGCGCGGCAGGGTGAAGGAGATGTCGGTCTGGTTGGTGGCGACCGCGGAGACGTTCTGCACGATCATGTCGATGTTGGTCTCGGCGCCGGCGACCGTCTCGAAGATGCGGGCCGCGTAGCCCGGCTTGTCTGGGACGCCGACAACGGTGATCTTGGCCTCGCCACGATCGTGGGCCACGCCGGAGATGATCGCCTGTTCCATGTTCTGAATATCCTTCGCATCGACGACCCAGGTGCCTTCCTTCTGCGAGAAGGAGGAGCGCACATGGACGGGGACGTTGTAGCGCCGCGCGTACTCGACGCAACGCAGGTGCAGGACTTTCGCACCGCAGGCAGCCATCTCGAGCATCTCCTCGTAGGAGATCCTCGGGATCTGCTTCGCGGCCGGCACGATCCGCGGGTCCGCGGTGAAGATGCCGTCCACATCGGTGTAGATCTCGCAGTAGTCCGCCTCGAGCGCGGCGGCCAGAGCGACCGCCGTGGTGTCGGACGCGCCACGGCCCATCGTGGTGATGTCCTTGGTGTCCTGCGCGACCCCCTGGAAGCCGGCCACGATCGCGACATGGCCCTCGGCCAGCGCGTCCTCGATCCGGCCCGGCGTGATGTCGATGATGCGCGCGTTCCCGTGCGCCGCGGTGGTGATCACCCCGGCCTGCGAACCGGTGAACGAACGCGCCTCGTAGCCGAGGTTCGCGATCGCCATCGCCAGCAGCGCGGCGGAGATCCGCTCACCCGAGGTGAGCAGCATGTCCAGCTCACGCGGCGGTGGCAGCGGAGAGACCTGTTTGGCCAGGTCCATCAGTTCGTCGGTGGTGTCCCCCATGGCGGAGATGACCACCACCACGTCGTTCCCGGCCTTCTTCGTCGCGACGATCCGTTGGGCCACGCGCTTGATGCAATCGGCGTCAGCGACCGAAGAACCGCCGTACTTGTGCACGACGCGTCCCACAGAGCAGCTCCTCATAGCTTGAATCCCCAGCAGCACCACTGGTTGCGGTACGTCGTGCCGCGCTGCACAAGACGTAGTCGTTCGGGCTCATTCTAGCCGTGAACGCCCGGAAGTCTCAGGCCCGACCACCACCTGGTCGATCCGTCCGGCCACTCATCGGCCCACCTGGACATATCCCGGCCGGGCCCGAATCGGGCCGGAGACCTTCCGGCAGACAGACCACTTGCTTATATAAGCGGTGACTGAAATAGTGAGACCATGCACGCCTTCGACATTCTCGGTGATCCGGTCCGGCGCCGGATCCTGGATCTGCTCGCCGACGGGGAGCTCCCGGCCGGCAGCATCGCGAGCACGATCGGCGCCGAGTTCGGGATCAGCCAGCCCGCCGTTTCGCAGCATCTTCGGGTACTGCGCGACAACGGCTTCGCCACCGTGACCGTCGACGGCACCCGCCGCCTCTACGCGGTCGACCCGGGCCCGTTGCAGGAGATCGACGCCTGGCTGGACCGCTATCGCAAGTTCTGGACGAACCGCCTGGACGCCCTCGACACGGAACTCCGCCGCGGCCGAAAAAACTTTTGACCTCAAATGTCGATCTGCTGAGCACCCGATCGACGCAGCGGTGAAGGCAAACCAGCCGACACCGATGAGGAGATCACAATGAGGAAGATCGTCGCCGGGCTGTTCATCTCGCTCGACGGAGTCGTCGAAGCACCCGAGACCTGGCACTTCCCGTACTTCAACGACGAGATGGGCGCCGTCGTCGGCTCGCTGTCCGAGGCCGCGGACACGATGCTGCTGGGCCGCAACACGTACCAGATGTTCGCCGGCTACTGGCCGAACGTCGGCCCCGACGAAGAGATGGCCGCCCAGATGAACGACACCCAGAAGCTGGTCGTGTCCAGCACGCTGGACAGCGTCGACGAGTGGCAGAACTCGACGCTGCTGACGGGCGATCCGCTCGAGACTCTGACTGAGATGAAGAGCCAGCCGGGCCGTGACATCAACACGGTCGGCAGCGTCACCTTGGTGCGCTCACTGCTTCGGGCGAAGGTGCTGGACGAGCTGCACCTGCTCGTTCACCCGATCGCCGTCGGGCACGGCCAGCGGTTGTTCGACGAGGGCGAGACCCAGCCGCTCGAATTGGTCTCGAGCACCACGTTCACCACCGGCGTACTGCACACCGTCTACCGCCCGGCCTGAACGTTCAGGTCAAACCTGAACCGCTCAGATCGCCACCGCCGCCTCGGGGATCAGCTCCTCCGAGGCGGGGTGGTGGGGCGGGATCCGGAACATGGTGGCCGCCGCCAGGAAGGTCAGGACGGCGGCGAGAACCCAGACGTACTCGACGCCGAGCGACTCGACCACCTGGCCCGCGACCGAGGAGCCGACCGCACCGCCGACCATCCCGATACTCGTCATCCAGCCGAAGACCTCGGTCCGGACCGAGTCGGGAGTCAGCGCACCGAGGCGCTCGTACATGGCACCGACTGTCGGCGCCAGCACGCAGCCGGCCAGCAGCAGGCCGATAGCGAGCGACACCGTCGACCGGGTAGCGAAGACGCAACACAGCATCCCGAGCGAGACCAGCAGAGCCCGGCGCCAGACGTACGAGTCGCGCTTGCCGGGGAGTGCACCCATCACCAGCCCGCCGAGCAGACTGCCGATCGCCCAGACGGTCTCGAGTACACCTGCGATCAATCTGTTGCCGTGGTCGTCAGCGAAGGCCACGATGCCCAGCGAGACTGATGCGAATGCGGTCACGCACAAGCCGAAGGAGAGGATCAGCGGCAACCTGTGCCGATGCCAGAGCAACTGTGGCGCGGTCAGCCGAGCACCCGCGGACTCGTCATGTGCGAGTGCCGGCGGCTGCCGCAACCCGAACCACCAGATCGATCCACCGGCCAGCACGGCAGCAGCCAGCACGCCGGCGCGCGGGTTGGCGAAGCTGACGGCAAGAGCGCCCAGCATCGGGCCGACAGAGAAGACCACCTCCTGCGCAGTCGCGTCCAGCGCGTACACCGTGCGCAACTGAGTCCCCTGGACCAGTCGCGGCCACGCAGCTCGACAGGTCGCGGTGACAGGCGCTACGACGATCCCGGTGAGCGCTGTGATGACCGGCATCAACCTGTACCAGTCGCTCGGCAGCAGGGCGAGCACTGCCATCCCCACACCCCAGGCGACTCCGGTGCCGATGACGACCCACCGGCCGCCTCGCCGGTCGGCAAGCCTGGACCAGATGGGCCCGCCTATCGCCATACCGACTGAATAGGCACCGGCGACGACACCGGCCCAGCCGAAGTTGCCGGCGGCGTCCTTGGCCAGGAAGGACACCGGGACCAGCGCCGCCATCACCGGGAGTCGCGCCAGCAGGGCCGCTCCCATCAGGGTCATGACCGGCCGGTTCTTCCACAGCAGGCGATAGCTCGACAGGTCCATAACTTGCATTCTGTCCTGTCGCACCGACAGTTCGCCTCAGCATTTCTCCCTAGTCGGCCCGGCCGCGATCACTAGTGGATTCGGTGATGATTATGCGAACATATGTTCGTGTCATCAGGTTTGGAGGCGGAGATCCTGCATGCCGATCTGGACGCGTTCTACGCGTCGGTCGAGCAGCGCGACGACCCGCGCCTGCGCGGCCGCCCGGTGATCGTCGGTGCCGGCGTCGTGCTCGCCTGCAGCTACGAAGCGAAGGCCTACGGCGTCCGTACTGCGATGAACGGCGGCCAGGCGCTCCGCCGTTGCCCGGGCGCGATCATCGTCCAGCCACGAATGTCGGCGTACTCCGAAGCCAGCAAGGCGGTCTTCAAGGTGTTCGAGGACACCACGCCACTGGTCGAGGGCTTGTCGATCGACGAGGCGTTCCTCGATGTCGGCGGGCTGCGCAAGATCGCCGGCCCACCGATCGACATCGCGCGGCGGCTGCGGGCCGAGGTGCTGGCTCGCGTCGGCCTGCCGATCACGGTCGGCGTGGCCCGGACGAAGTTCCTGGCGAAGGTGGCCAGCGGGGTCGCGAAGCCGGACGGGTTGCTGGTGGTGCCACCGGACGGGGAGCTGGAATTCCTGCATCCGTTGGCGGTCGAGCGGCTTTGGGGCGTCGGCGAGGTGACCGCGGAGAAGCTGCGCAACCGCGGGCTGACCACCGTCGGGGATGTGGCGATCCTGCCGGAGGCGGCGTTGATCGCGATGCTCGGCCGGGCATCGGGGCGGCATCTGCACGCGCTGGCTCACAACCGCGATCCGCGCCCGATCGAGGTCGGCAAGCGGCGTCGGTCGATCGGCTCCCAGCGTGCACTCGGGAGGTCGCCCAAGTCCGCGGAGACACTGGACGCCGTGCTGGCCGGATTGGTGGATCGGGTCACCCGGCGGATGCGGTCGGCGGAACGAGCCGGCCGGACGGTCACCCTGCGGTTGCGGTTCGACGACTTCAGCCGGGCCACCCGGTCACATACATTGCCGCAGGCAACCGGTCAGACACGGGCGATCCTGATCACCGCGCGATCGTTGATGGCGGCGGCCCGGCCGATGATCGAGAAGCAGGGCATCACGATGGTCGGCATCTCGGTCGGCAACCTGGAGAACGAGGCGACCTTGCAACTGGCGCTCCCGTACGACAAGGCAGCCAACGACGAGTTGGACAGCGCATTGGACCAACTCCGGGACAGATTCGGCTCCAACGCCGTCACTCGCGGGACCCTTCTCGGCCGCGATCAGGGGCTGACTGTCCCGATGCTTCCGGACTGAATTTTCCCTTGTGGATAAAGAGTTTGGCGTTTCCGGAGGGTCGACTAGAGTGACTTGATGAGGCATACTGGGGACCGGGATCTTCGGCTGTTGCCGAAGGCCGAACTGCATATCCATCTACTCGGAGCGATGCGGCAGACGACGATGGCGGAGCTGGCCGTCGCCGAAGGGATCGAGACTCCGGATCCCCGCGTTTTCGGGAGCTTCACCGAGTTCCAACGGCTCTTTCAGGCCGCCTTCGACCTGTGTACCGCGCGACCGGAGAACATGCGTCGGATGGTGCGGGAGATCGTCGCGGACGTTGCCGCTGATGGAGGTGTCTGGGTCCAAGGGCATTTCAATCCGCATGTCTTCAGTCCGCTCGGCGAACCCGACGAGGTGATGGAGCTCGTGCTGTCCGAGGGGTTCGCCGCTGGTTCGGAGTACGGGGTGGGCTTCGGGCTGACGATGGCGGCTTCCCGGCACGGCACGCCGGAAGCGGCTGAGGACCTTGCGCGGTACGCGGCGCGCTATGCGGGCCGCGGCGTGCACGCCCTCGGGATGACCGGGAACGACACCGTCGCGCCGGCCGCCGCCTATGCCAAGGCGTTCGCGATTGCCCGCGAGGCCGGCCTGACGGCGGCTCCCCATGCCGGTGAACTCTCCGGTCCGGACGACGTCCGCTCCGCCGCGGAGGACCTCGGCGCCACCCGGATCGCGCATGGCGTCCGCGCCGCCGAGGACCCCGCAGTACTGGAGTTTCTGGCCGCTCGCGGGGTCTCACTCGACGTCTGCCCGACCTCGAACCTGTTGCTCGGCATCGTGCCGTCGCTGGCCGAGCACCCGCTGCCGGCCTTGCTGGCCGCCGGTGTCCGGTGCTCGCTCGGCTCCGACGATCCGTTGATGTTCGGCGTCGGCCTGTACGACGAGTACTCGCGGGCGCGGACCGAGATGGGGCTGTCGGACGAGCAGTTGGCCGACATCGCGCGGACCTCGCTCGAGACCAGTGACGCGCCCGCCGAGTTGATCGCGACCGGCCTTGCCGGTGTAGAGAGCTGGCTCCAGCCGCGCGGGTGACTATCGAGCGGGTTTCCGCTGGCGTCCTGACGCTTGTTGACAGCCAATCGGTCATTTGTCTTTGCGATTGCCGTCGTACCTTGTGGATCGGCTGGATCGGAGTCCGCTCGATCCTCCTGTGATCCCCCAACGCCGGCAGGCCTGACGCTTCAGGACCTCGGATAGCCGATCTCGGCGATCTCCTCGGTGAGGTCGCCGAGTTGGCGTTCGCGGTTCAGTGAGGTGACGACGTATTCGCTCAGCGGCATGAGGGCGTAGACGTGGCGGACTGCCTCGAGATCGAGGGCTCGTTCGTAGTGGTCCTCGGCGAAGGTCAGGTAAGCCTCGGGACGCGGGTCCGTGAGAAGCTCGAACAACTTGCCTGCCCCGTCGTCGATCACGTTCTCGACCGGCCCGCAGGACCATTCCGCGTCCTCGGTACGCCGCCAGAAGCACGTCGTCACGAGCCGCCGCCCGTCCTCGTCGGCAAAGGCCGGCTCGTCCATCGTCTCTTCGAACTCCGCCGGCAACCCGTCGAACAGCCCCGGCCAGGTATGCCCGAACTCGTTGCCGTACGGCGACATCGGCGACTCATGACTGAACCCGCGCGCGTAGACCCCGGCGGGCGAGAACACGATGGAATACGCGTCCCCCGACCCGTTGTCCATCAGAGCCGCTTCCTCCGTGTCCGACCAGCGTGCATCGAACACGTAGTACCGGCTCTCCGGCTCCGCACACAACACCAGATCCAGCACAGCCAACGCCCGGCTCACCCGCCGAACCGTACTGATGTCCGGTAGTTGCCGGACCACCTCATGAACAGACACCAGCCCGTTCACTCTGCTCGTCAGCGGCGCTGGACTGCTTCTTCGGCTACCTCTACCAGCTCGCGGTCCGTGGCCTCGGTCTCTGCGTCGTGGGCCGGCTCGAGGCGGTCGTGCGCGATCAGGGACTGGATGGCGCGCAATACCGCGCTCGCCGCCGCGCCCCAGGTGGAGACGTAGGAGAACTGCCACCACCAGAGTGCCTCGATGACGCGGCCTTCTTCGTAGTGGGCGAGGCCGTGGACCAGGTCCGTGGCGATCGCGGTGAGGTCGTCGGAGAGCCGGTTGACGGTGATCTCCGGCGGCGCGGCGTACGGGTCGAAGACCTCGGCGTACTCGTCGAGGCCCTCGAACAGGATCGCCAGCCGGTCGCGCATCGCGTCCAGATCCGGATCCGGACCAGCGTCGCTCTCGAAGCGCTCCTCCGGCACGAAGTCCTCGAACGCGCCCAATCGGCCGCCCGCGAGCAGCAACTGGCTCACCTCGAGCAGCAGGTACGGCAGCGATGCCAGACCCTCGTCGACGCCGTCCTCATCGGGCTGCGCGGCGATGTCGCGCACCGAGATCAGGAAGCTCTGGACCTGGTCCGCGATCTGTTCCGCGAACTCGGTCAGGTCTTCGGAATCGGTGGTCAATGCACGTTCCGCAATATCGGTTGAATCAGTCATCGATCGATCGTCGCCCTTCAAACGCCCGTCCGAGTGTGACCTCGTCGGCGTACTCGAGGTCACCGCCTACTGGAAGTCCACTAGCCAAACGGGTGACGCGCAACCCCATGGGCCTGAGCAACCGGCTCAGGTAGGTGGCTGTCGCCTCACCTTCCAAGTTCGGATCGGTGGCCAGGATGATCTCGGTCACCTCACCGCTGGCGAGCCGCTGCATCAGTTCCCTGATCCGCAACTCGTCCGGACCGATCCCCTCGATCGGCGAGATCGCGCCGCCGAGGACGTGATAGCGGCCGCGGAACTCGCGGGTCCGCTCGACCGCCACGACGTCCTTGGCTTCCTCGACCACGCAGATCAAGGCGAGGTCGCGACGCGGGTCGCGGCAGATCCGGCACAGCGTCTCCTCCGAGACGTTGCCGCAGATCTCACAGAACTTGACCTTCTCCTTCACCTGCACCAGCACGTGCGCGAGCCGGCGTACGTCGGTCTCGTCGGCGGACAGCAGATGAAAGGCGATGCGTTGCGCGGACTTCGGACCGACCCCGGGGAGCCGGCCGAGCTCGTCGATCAGGTCCTGGACGGCCCCTTCGTACACGTCAGCCTGAGTTCTGACCGGGCTCGCCCGGTCGGGTGAACCCCAGCGGGCCGCTGCTGCCACCGGAGGTCGGACCGCCGCCCAGACCGGGCAGTCCGCCGCCGCCGAGACCGCCGGCCAGCGGGCCCATTGCCCGGGCCGCGACCTCCTTGGCGTTCTCCGAAGCGTCCCGGACCGCGGCGACGATGAGGTCGGCCAGCGTCTCGGTGTCGTCCTTGTCGACCGCCTGCGGCTTGATCGTCAGGCTGAGCAGCTCACCGGTGCCGGAAACCAGCGCGGTCACCAGGCCGCCACCGGCGGTGCCCTCGACCTCCTGGTTCTCCAGGTTGGCCTGAGCTTCCATCAGCTGGCTCTGCATCGCCTGCGCCTGCGCGAGCAGCTCGGACATGTCGAAGCCCCCGCCACCCTCCGCCCCGCCACCGTCAAACACCGCGATCTCCCTGCTTTCGGTTGACCCGAGCCTATCCGGTCCCCCGGACATCCCCACCGCGAGCCACCATACCGCCGGAAACCGATAAGTCTCCCAAGCCTTCTCCACACCTTGTGGACACCTTTATCCACAGCCTGTGGACATCCCCACACGCCGAGCCTGCCCCACCCTGACCACCCCTCCACAACCCACCCCACCATCTGTGGATGACCCCCCACACACCGTCCCGACCCCCGCGCTCCCGCCACCCCAGACCCACACCACTTATCCCCAACTCCCCACCCCACCCCAAGCCAAGCCACGCCACGCCACCGCCACCGCCACGCCACGCCACGCCACGCCAGCGGCGGCCGGCCGGCCGGCCGTCGGACGCGCCCTCCGCACCCAACCGCGCGCCGGGAGGTACTACCGTCAGACAGCCGCGGGCCGCTGGCCGCTGGCCCGCGGGCGGCCCGGTACGCCCGCGTCCGGCCGCGGGTGCCTGGGCGAGGTGACCGCCTCGACCGGTGCTGCGCGGCAACGGGGCGATGGGCGCAGAAGTTGCCGGCGCCCTCCCAGCACCTCAGCGCCGGTCGACCACGCCGCGAAGCAGCACGGGCCATCGGGTGGCGGGCGCTCGGGAGCGCCGCCCGCTCCCAGCACCTCAGCGCCGGTCGGCCACGCCGCGAGACAGCACGGGCCATCGGGTGGCGGGCGCTCGGGAGCGCCGCCCGCTCCCAGCACCTCAGCGCCGGTCGGCCACGCCGCGAGACAGCACGGGCCATCGGGTGGCGGGTGCTCGGAGCGCCGCGCTCCCAGCGCATGGGCGCCGGACGCACCCGTTAGGCAGCCGCGGACCGCTGGGTGATGAGTGCCCGGCGCTGCCCTGCACCCCTCCTAGTACCTCAGCGCCGGTCCGGCATGCCCTTCGAGGTGCTGGTGGGGGTTAGTTGGTTTCTTCGGTGATTATCTGGGCGCCGAGGGTGTCGCGGAGGAGGTCGGTGTGGCTGCGGGAGTCCTCTTCGAGGACGACGTCGTCCTCGCCGATCGCTTCGGCTTCTTCCTCGGGGGTCAGCGGGGCTTCGTTGACCGGGGCGAGCGCGGCGCGGCTGGCCTGTTCCGCGGCTACGGCTGCTTCGGCGGCCCGGCGCTTGCTGGCGGTTTGTTCGCGACCCGCAGCCGGGCGGTCGGGGGTTGCGGATGGCGCAGGCGGTCCGCCCGCCTGCTGGCCGGCTTGGGGAGCAGCCGGTACATCGGGAACGCCTACAGGTCTGTCCTGTACTGCGACTCCGGCGCGCGGGGCGTCGGAGTGCTGGTCGGACGCGGCGGCAACTGATTGGTTCGCGAGGTCTGCGGACGGACGCTGGTCAGCGGACGAGTGATTCTGGAGCCCGCCGGGTGAGTTGTCCCGAGCAGCTCCGCCGGATGAGTTGTCCCCAGCAGATCCGCCGGATGAGTTGTCCCCAGCAGATCCGCCGGGTGAGTTGTCCTGAGCAGATCCGCTGGCTGAGTTGTTCTGAGGAGATCCGCCCGCGTTGTGCTGCGGTTGCCCGGAGGCACCGAGAGCGTTGTCCGCGGACACACCGAACGCGCCTCCGGAGCCACCGGCACCATTGCCCTGAGATGCGCCCGGGGAGTTGTTCTCCATGCCTGGGCCGTTGCTCTGCGTGCCCGGGGCGCTGCTCTGCATGCCCGAGGGGCTGCTCTGCGACGTGCCCGCGGGGTTGCTCTGGGATGAACCGGGGGCGTTACTTGGGGATGTGCCTGGGGCGTTGCTGGATGTGTCTGGGGCACCGTTCTGGTCTGCGGCGAAGGCGGGGTTCTGCTGGTCTGCGGGGCCCCCGGGATGGGATCCGCCGGAAGCGTGGTTCTGGGGGGTGGCCGACGATTGGTCGGCCGGGGCGGAGGACTGAGCGTCGTGGCCGGGTGCTGTGTAGCCGCCGCCGGTTGGGGTGGTGCGGGGCTGCTGGTACTGGCCGCTGGAGGCTGGTGGGGAATCCCAGGAGGACGACGGCGCGCTCGGCGGGCCGGGCGGGGAGGCTGAGGAGCCTGCGCCGGGGTCGGCGGACGGGTCGACGACAGCTTCTACCCGGCGGGTGAGGCCGATGGTGTCGATCATCGCCTGCCGGAGGATCTCGTCGCTGCCGGAGCGGGCGAAGCTCTCCCGGGCGCCGGCGTTGACCAGACCCAGAGTCAGGATCTGTTCGTCGATCGCGATGACCTGGGCGTTCTGGCTGAGCATGATCCAGGCGAAACGGCGCTTGCTCTTCACCGCTTCGAGAATCTCCGGCCACAACCGCCGGACATCAGCAAGGCCGACCGAGCCGGAGGATGCAGGCACGGCAGCAGGCGCCGCGGCTGCGGGAGCCTGAGCACTAGGCGCGGGAGGCGCCGGAACAGACGAAGCTGCCGGCGCAGCAGGAATGGTCGAGGCTGCCGCGGCGGAATGACCCGTGGCCTGCTGAGCAGCCGCTGACTCGTCCGGCCAAGCACCCGACCGACCACCATCCGCCCCAGCCGACCCGCCAGCACCAGATCCGCCAGCACCAGGTCCGCCGGCACCAGACACGCCGGAGCCAACTGATCCGCCTGCACCAGCGGAGCCACCCGCGGTGGAACCGTCACGAGTCGAGCCAGCCGAAACACCAGCCGGCGAAGCCAGCGTCGCACCCGAATCGCCGGAGCCGGAAGCCCCCTGCCCGGCTGCTGACTGCCCACCCGGCACCTGACCGCCAGGCGCAGCCTGTCCACCGAGCCCAGTCTGACCACCCGACGTCTGACTACCGGGCGCAATCTGACCACCCAACGTCTGACCACCAGGCCCAGCCTGACCCAACGTCTGTTCACCAGGCCCAGCCTGACCACCCGACATCTGACTACCGGGCGCGGATTGACCGCCCGGCGCGGATTGGCCGCCGGGGGCAGTTTGACTGTTGGGCGCGTTCTGACCGTCGGCTGTCCCGTGCGCGGCGCCAGCTGCCTGACCGCCCGGCGCGTTTTGCGGTGCCGGGTTCGCCTGACCGCCCTGCGGAGCTGCGGGTCCGGTGGCGTGGGCGGGAGCCGCAGGCGCGGGGGCGGCCTGGGCCATCTGCGCGGGGGCGCTCGCAGTACCGGCTGGGACTCCGATGGTGAGGCGGCGTTCCATTCGGTCCAGACGGGCCTGGATGCCGTTGGTGGAGTCGTCGGCGCCTGGGAGCAGGACCTTGGCGCAGATCAGTTCGAGTTGGAGTCGTGGTGCCGTGGCGCCACGCATCTCCAGCAATCCGGCCGCGACGATGTCGGCAGCGCGCGTCAGCTCCGCTGGGCCTATGCCGGCAGCCTGGGTCTGCAGGCGCTCGCCCTGGTCCTCGGCTGCTTCGATCAGGCCGGAGGCCACCGCGTTCGGTACCGCTGACAGAACTACCAGGTCACGCAGCCGGCGGAGCAGGTCCTCGGCGAAGCGCTTCGGATCCTGGCCGGTTTCGATCACCTTCTCGACGGTCTCGAAAACGGCCCTGCTGTCATGCGCCGCGAACCCATCCACGCAGGCGTCCAGCAGCGAATCCGGGGTGAACCCGAGCAGTTGGACCGCCAGCCGATAGGTGACACCCTCCGCGTCGGCACCACCGATCAGCTGGTCGAGCACGCTCAGCGAGTCACGCACGGACCCGGCACCGGCGCGCACCACCAGCGGCAGCGCGGCCGGCTCGATCGTGACGCCCTCGGCGGTGCACAGGGTCGACATGTACTCGGCCAGTGCCTTCGGCGGGACCAAGCGGAACGGGTAGTGGTGGGTCCGGGACCGGATCGTCCCGATCACCTTGTCCGGCTCGGTGGTGGCGAAGATGAACTTGAGGTGCGGCGGTGGCTCCTCGACCAGCTTCAGCAGAGCGTTGAAGCCCTGCGTGGTCACCATGTGCGCCTCGTCGATGATGTAGATCTTGTAGCGGCTCTCGACCGGCGCGAAGAACGCCCGCTCGCGCAGGTCGCGCGCGTCGTCGACACCACCGTGCGAGGCGGCGTCGATCTCGATCACGTCGAGGCTGCCGGGGCCGCCGCGGGCCAGGTCCGTGCAGGACTTGCAGACCCCGCACGGCTCGGCGATCGGGCCCTTCTCGCAGTTGATCGCGCGGGCCAGGATCCGGGCGCTGGTGGTCTTGCCACAGCCGCGCGGGCCGGAGAACAGGTAGGCGTGGTTCACCCGGTTGTTGCTCAGCGCGTTCCGCAGCGGAACGGTGACATGGTCCTGCCCGATCACCTCGGAGAACGTCTCCGGGCGATATCGGCGGTACAACGCAAGGGGTGCTTCCACGACCGCAACCCTAGCGCCGCCCGCGGACAAAACCCGCCCAGGCCTGCTACCACCAGCCACCGGAACAGTTACATCCGAAAAGAGGTGGGGCGGGGCCGGACGCGCGGTGGTTCAGGCTAGGAGAGTTTGCCGGCTTCTTCGAGCAGGCCGCGGAGATAGTTGCCGTAGCCGGACTTGGCCAGCGAGTCGGCGCGTTCCTGCAGGCCGGCGTCGTCGATGAAGCCGCGGCGCCAGGCGATTTCCTCCGGGCAGCTGATCTTCTGGCCCTGCCGTACTTCGACCGCGCGGACGAACTCGCCGGCCGACATCAACGAGTCGAACGTGCCCGTGTCCAGCCACGCCGTACCGCGCGGCAGCACCTCGACCTGGAGCCTGTTCGCCTGCAGATAGGCGTCGTTGATCGACGAGATCTCCAACTCACCCCGGGCGGAAGGCTTGATCTCCTTGGCGATCTCGATCACGTCGCTGGAGTAGAAGTACAGCCCCGGTACGGCGTAGTTGCTCTTCGGCTCGGCGGGCTTCTCCTCGATGCTGAGCGCGCGCCCTTCCGCATCGAACTCGACCACACCGTACGCGCTCGGATCGGCCACGCGGTAGGCGAACACGACCCCGCCGTCGACCTCGTTGAACGTCTGCAGCCGGATCCCGAGACCCGGGCCGTAGAAGATGTTGTCGCCGAGTGCCAGCGCGACCGGCTCGGAGCCGATGAAGGACTCACCGATCAGGAAGGCCTGGGCGAGTCCGTCCGGGCTCGGCTGCACGGCGTACGTGATGTCCATCCCGAACTGCGACCCGTCGCCGAGCAGCCGCTGGAACTGAGCGGCGTCGTCCGGGGTGGTGATGACGAGCACCTCGCGGATGTTCGCCAGCATCAACGTGGACAGCGGGTAGTAGATCATCGGCTTGTCGTACACCGGCAGCAACTGCTTGCTGGCAGCCATGGTGAGTGGATGCAGTCGCGTGCCGGAACCGCCGGCCAGGATGATGCCTCGCATGTGACCGCACCCTACCGATGATCGGTGTCCAGGCCACATCAGCCCAGGTGGTAGTCCGCGAACCGCGTTCGAAGGTCCTTTTTCGAGAACTTGCCCACCGAAGTCTTCGGCACCTCCTCGATGAACTCGACCGCATCTGGCAGCCACCACTTCGCGACGAGCGGCTCGAGGTAGGCCAGGATCTCCTCGCCGGTGACCGTCGACCCTTCCTCCAGCACTACGCACGCCAGCGGCCGCTCGTCCCACTTGGGATGCGGTACGCCGATGACGGCCGCCTCCTTGATAGCGGGGTGACCCATCAGCAGGTTCTCCAACTCCACCGAGCTGATCCATTCGCCGCCGGACTTGACCAGATCCTTCGTCCGGTCGACCAGCCGGACGGACCCGAACTGGTCGATCGCGGCCACGTCGCCGGTCTTCATCCAGCCGTCCTCGGTGTTCAGCTCGGCACCGTCATCGGGCCGGTAGTACTCGGCGGCGATCCACGGTCCGCGCACCTGCAGCTCGCCGGTGGCCTCGTCGTTCCAGGGCAGCGGTGTGATCGAACCAGGCTCGACGATCCGGACCTCCACGCCAGGCAGCGGAAGGCCCTGCCGTGCCCGAAGGTCGGCTTGCTCGTCCTCCGGGATATCGGCGTACCGAGCGGGGACGTGCGATGCCGTGGCGACCGGGCTCGTCTCGGTCATGCCCCACGCCTGCAGGATCGGAATGCCCAGCTTCGCCCGGAACGCCTCGGACAGCGCCTTCGGCACCGCGGAACCTCCGCACGGGATTCGCCGCAGCTTCGGCAGGTCGACTCCGTCCAGCAGCGGGAGCAGCCCCTGCCAGATGGTCGGCACACCCGCGGTCAGCGTGACTTCGCGCTCCTGCAGCAGCTTGAGAATGCCCTTGGGAGACATGTCCGGACCAGGGAACACCAGGCTCGCGCCGGCCATCGGCGCCGCATGGGCCAGTCCCCAGGCGTTCGCATGGAACATCGGCACCACCGGCATCACCGTGTCGGTCTCGGCCAGCCCGATCGCCGCGTTGGTGAGCACGCCGATCGAATGCAGCCAGGTGGATCGGTGGGAGTAGACGACGCCCTTCGGATTCCCCGTCGTACCGCTCGTGTAGCACATGGCCGCGGCCTGGTTCTCGTCCTGGACGTGGAATTCGACCGGCGAGGCGGCCGCCAGGAGTTCCTCGTAGTCGTGGAACCGGTCGTCCACAGGGATCTCCACCCCGGGAGCCCCGGCCGGCAGGTCGTCCATCACCACGACATACCGGACCAGCGGGAGCCGGTCGAGCAGCGGCAGGAACAACCCGAGCAGCGAGCGGTCGACGAACACCACCTCGTCCTCGGCGTGGTTCGCGATGTAGACGACCTGGTCGGGGAAGAGCCTGATGTTCAGGGTGTGCAGGACCCGCCCGGTGCACGGCGCCGCGAAGTACAGCTCGAGGTGGCGGCCGGAGTTCCAGGCGAACGTGCCGACCCGTCCGTCCGAGCTGACACCCAGCGTGTCGAGCACCCCGCCCAGGCGTCTGGTCCGCTCCGCCCACTCGCCGTACGTCGTCAGGGTGGGCGCCGGCCCGCCCGTGTAGACCGTCTTGTCCGAGTAGTACTGCTCGGCGCGACGGAAGATGGTGTCAAGGGACAGCTGGAAGTCCTGCATCAGACCCTTCATGCAGCCACAATGCCAGCACCGGTGTCATGTTGGCCATGACCTCGTACTGCACCGTGTCTGCACTCACCCTGAACCCGACCGGCAGTCGTTGCCTCATCTCGCCACTTTCCGGAGACTTTCGCAGCCAACTGCTCGACCTCGGGCCGGCAAGCGTACCCGTACCGGCGCACGGTCATCCCGGTCCTCAGCGCCCCGAAGAAGACCTCGTCCCGAACCGATCTCTGCTGGTTCAGCAATAGTTGACACGACATACGTGTCGTGTAATCTATCTGCCATGAAGGTCGCGGAAGAGCTGCGGTACTTGGTGCTGGCGATCCAGCGCGAGGGCAACCGCCTGCTCGCCGCCGAGCTCAAGCCGCTCGGGATCACCCCGTCACAAGGCGAAGTGCTGCGCGTCCTCCGCGACCACGGCCCGCTCACGCTGAACGCCCTCGGCGGACTGCTGGTGTGCGAGACCGGCAACAGTCCCAGCCGCCTCGTGGACCGCCTGGTCGCGCAGGGGCTGATCCACCGCGACATCGACAAGGACGACCGCCGCTACCTCGCCCTGAGCCTCACCAAGCAGGGCAGGGCGCTGTGCCGCCGCATCGTGGCTGCCGAAGAGGTCCTGCACAAGACGATCGACCGACTCGTCGCCGGCCAACGCGCCGACGCGACCCTCCACACGCTGCGAGCTGTCGCCGGGGGCTTTCCCGCCGGCGAAGCACTGGCTCGCCGGCGCGCTACCGAACAGGAGAAGTAGCCATGGAACAAGCCGTTTCGCACATCCCCGCCGACCCGGCCGCGATCCGTCACGCGTTGCTGGACGCACTCTCGCTGCCGGAGTGGAACGAGGCATTCCTCTCCGTCGACGGTCCGGCCGATGCGACCGTCGGGGTGCGCTACGTACTCCGGGTCCGGCCGGGGTTGACCGGGCATCTCGAGTACACAGCGATCGAGACCGACCGGATCGACGTGAGCTGGCAGGTCCCGGGCTTCCACGAGACGGGCAGCTGGATCCTCGGCCCGGGCAACTCGGTCACGCATTCCTTCGAGCACTCCGGCCCGCTGTCCGCCGTACTGCGTCCCGCCTACCGAGGCATCGCCGCAGTACGGCTGGACCGGTTGGCCAACAGGATCGCGCAACTCAGCCGAGCCGCCTGAGACCCGGACCGCCGGCACTCACCAACCGCCCGTTCGGCCTGACCTCTGTCGACCTCCGACCGACAGAAGTGGGGCCGGGGCTCGGATGGTGAGTGCCGGCGGTCCGCAGTACATCAGCTGAAGTGAGCGCCCGGCTTCCGGTAACCGCGGAGCAGGTCGCGGGAGATGATCAACCGCTGCATCTCGTCGGTGCCCTCGAAGATGCGCCAGAGCCTGACCTCACGGAACCAGCGCTCGATCGGCAACTCCTTGGTGTAGCCCATGCCGCCATGGATCTGCAGCACCCGGTCCGCCACCCGGTTCACGGTGTTGGTGCCGTAGAGCTTGGCGATCGCACTGTCGTGCTGGGGATGCCGACCCTGATCCACCGTCCACGCGGCGTACAGGACGAGCCAGCGAGCCGCTTCCAGTTCGACCTCGGAGTCCGCGATCATCCACTGGATCGCCTGGTTGTCGCCGATCGCGTTGCCGAAGGTACGCCGCGTCGTCGCATGCTCGATCGCCAACTGCAGCAGGCGTTCACAGGCGCCGATCCCGCGCGCCGGGATGATGAACCGGCCCTTCATGATCCATCGCATCGCCAGCTCGTAGCCCTGGCCGATCTCGCCGAGCACATGGTCGCCGGGCACCCGTACGTCGTCGAAGTTCAGCGTCGCGGGAACTGCCTGGCCCATCGTGACGATCGGGTCCGAGGTCCAGCCGCGATCCCGATCGACCAGGAACGCGGTGAAGCCGCCCTTCGAGCCCTTGTCGGCGTCGGTGACCGCGATGACGATCGCGAAATCGGCCTCGTTCCCGCCGGTGATGAAGGTCTTCTCGCCGCGGATCACCCAGTCGTCGCCGTCGCGGCGGGCCGTCGTACGGATGGCGCGGGTGTCCGAGCCGGCGCCCGGTTCCGTGATCGCGAAGCAGGACTTGCGCTCGCCGGAGATGGTCGGGAGCAGGTACTCCTTGCGCTGCTCCTCGTTGCTCTCGAAGAGGATGTTGTCGGCCTCGCCTCCGAACGAGAACGGTACGAAAGTCCGGCCGAGCTCGCTCGTGATCAGCGCCTGGTCGACGGCCGACAGATCCATCCCGCCGTACTCCTCCGGCGTACTCAGACCCCAGAACCCGAACGACTTCGCCTTCAATCGCAGGTCCCGGATCTGCTCCGGCTCGACGCCCGGAAGGCCTTCGCGTTCCCGCCGCAGTACTTCGTTCTCCAGTGGCATCAGTTCCCGGCGGACGAACTCGCGCGTCGTCTCCCGGATCGCCTGCTGTTCCTCACTGAGCGAGAAGTCGACCATCAGCGCTCCAAATGTTTGGTGTCCAGTCACCCTAGGCCGATTTACTCTTCGGTACATGTTGATGGAGATTCGCGGGACCCGCCTGTACGTCGATCGTCGCGGCGCCGCTGGTGCGCCGCCGTTGCTCTATCTCCACGGCGGCCCGGGCTCCGGTTCGTACGACTTCATGTCCTTCCAGGGCGATCGGTTGTCTGCTCAGCTCGACCTGATCGGGCTGGACCAGCGCGGGGTCCAGCACTCGGATCCGCTCGACGGACCGGTCACCGAGGACTCACTGATCGAGGACTTGGAGGCCCTTCGCTCCGCGCTCGGCATCAGTGAGTGGTCGATCCTGGGTCACTCGTACGGCGGCCCGGCTGGCGCTCCGGTATGCCGCGACGCATCCCGAGACCGTCAGCAAGGTGATCTTCGAGAATCCGCCGTGGGACATGGTTCTGGCCACCAAGACGCTGGTCCTGGGCGGACTTCCGCTGCTGCGGGAGCTCGGGCTGGACGACGGGGTGGACGAGCTGCTGGCGTACGAGGGGCCGGCGACGGCCGAGATGTGGGAGCAGCGAACCGGCATTCTGCACCGGCTCGGCGACCGCCGGATGGAGATGTACCTCGGCCCCGCGTCGCGCGACCTGGTGCTGCCTGCGGACAGCCTGCCGGACGAGATCCAGAGCCGGGCCGGGCGCTTCGCGACGGAGATCACCAAGACGCCGGGATTCTCCGAGTCGCTGTTGCCCTACTTGGAGCGGCTGACGCAGCCGGCGCTGCTGATCAAGGGCGGATTCGACCCGGTCACCAGCCCGGAGGAGATCGCGCTTTTCCGGTCCACCGTCGCTGGGGGCGTCTACCAGTACTACGAGGGGGCGGGCCATTTCGTCCACGCGGAGCGTCCGGCGGAGTACGCCGAACTCGTGACGTCCTTCATCGTTGATTAATCACCTGCGGGCGGCGCGGTTGGTTGGGACAATTCGGCAACGGATCAATGGCGGAGGGCTCTTACCAGTGGCAACCCAGGTAATCGTGCTGAACGGCGGCTCCAGCTCCGGCAAGACGGGGATCAGCCGAGCTCTGCAGGCGATCCTGCCGCAGCCGTGGCTCAGCCTGGGCGTCGACGACCTCGTCGACGCGCTACCCCCAACCTTGCTGTCCGACCCCGGCACCGACTCGGCTGTCGACTCCGGTGACGGATCGGAGGTCGGCTCCGGCATCGCGTTCGGTGAGCGTGGTGAGGTCGAGGTGGGCGCGGGCTTCCGCGAGCTCGAGGCCGCCTGGATGACCGGCATCGCCGCATGGCCCGCGCGGGCGCCCGGATCATCTTCGACGACGTATTCCTCGGCGGCGCCGAGTCCCAGCAGCGCACTCGCGCACAACTGGACGGCCTCGACGTGCTGTGGGTGGGCGTGCGCTGCGACCCCGAAACCGCAGCCGCCCGCGAACTCGCCCGAGGCGACCGAACGGCCGGCATGGCTGCCCTGCAGGCGGAGATCGTCCACAAGGGAGTCACCTACGACTTCGAGGTCGACACCACCACCACAGACGCACTGACCTGCGCCGACACCATCGCCGCCCGAATCAGCTAACCGGCGTACGGGATCAGACGGCGTACGGAACTGCTCGTTTGTGGGTGGTGCGGCGGTGGGTGGCGATGATGATCTCGGCGGCCTTGTCGTCGATCTGGTGGCCTTCGAGGAAGTCGTCGATCTGGTCGTAGGTGACGCCGAGGGCCTGCTCGTCGGGCAGGCCCGGGTTGTTCGTCTCCAGGTCAGCGGTCGGCACCTTGCCGGTGATCTGGGCGGACGCGCCGAGCCGCTCACCGACCGCCCGAACGCGCCGCTTGGTCAGCCCCGACAGCGGTGTCAGATCGCACGCACCATCGCCGTACTTCGTGAAGAACCCCATCACCGCCTCGGCCGCGTGATCCGTCCCGACCACGAGCCCGCCGCGCGCACCGGCGACGACGTACTGGGCGATCATCCGCTGCCGCGCCTTGATGTTCCCGGTGTGGAAGTCGGCCCGCGCACCGAGATCAGAATGCTTGACCGAGTCAACCATTGCGTCCGTCGCCGGCTTCACGTCGACCGTGAGCGTCTCGTCCGGCTGGATGAACTCGAGTGCCCGCTGAGCATCCACCTCATCAGCCTGTACGCCGTACGGCAGCCGCATCGCGACGAAGCTCGCGTTCCCGCCGGCCGCGCGGACCCGCTCGACCGCGAGCTGGCAGAGGCGACCCGCAGTACTGGAATCGACGCCGCCGCTGATCCCCAGCACGTACGTCGAGGCGCCGGAGACCCTGAGCCGGTCGGCCAGGAAGTTGAGGCGGCGCTCGATCTCCACATCGACGTCGAAAGACGGGGTCACCCCGAGCTCGTCGATGATCAGCTCCTGCAGATACCGGCGGTCCTCGCTCATCAGGCTCCCTCGTCGACGCGACTGTTCGGCGCCAGCATATTTCGCCGGCCGGAGGCCCGGGCGAGGCCGGTCTGGCTCGCGGGATCCGCGGTCGCCTCGAGGCGGAAAGGTGGGACGGCGGCGGCGAACTTCGGGCCGGCCAGGAGCGGCGGGTAGTGCGGAGTTCCGGTCAGAGCGACAGGGTCCGGACATAAGGATTCCCCGCGCACCCGGAAGAGCTCACTTACCCTTGCTGCCTTCCGGCCCTGGGGGAGTTGGGCGAGATACCGCCACGCGGGGAACCAGCCAAGAGTGTACGGGATCCATCCCCCCGACCGGGAATCGACCTCTCCGCACTGCATCTCGATACAACAGATCCCCCACCGCGTCTTTCCCCCACCGACCACCTTGACCTCCACCGCGCCCTCCTTCACTCCGCCGACCACCTTGACGTCCACCACACCTTCCTCACCCCACCGAACACCACGCCTTCCCCACCCCACAACCGACCACCCTGGCGTCCAGCCCGCCTTCCCTCACCCCACCGACCACTTTGGCTCGGGTTCCTAGGCTGGCGACGTGACCAATCTCGCGCTCGGCCCGATCGGGATCGCTACCGGCCTCAACAGCTCGCCAGAGTCCCTCGCAGCGGCAGCGGCCGCCGAAGACCTCGGGTATCCCGCCATCTGGCTCTCGGGTGGCCCGCTCCCCGGTCTGCAGACGATCGTCGACCTGGTCGGCGCCACCAACTCGATCCAGTTCATCAGCGGGATCCTCGCGGTGGATACCTATACCGCCGACGACGTCGCGGCGACATACGAGCAACTGGAAGCATCCGACCCCGGCCGCTTCACCGTAGGGCTCGGCGGCGCCCACGGCCCGAAGCCGCTTGCCACCCTGAACGCGTACCTCGACCAGCTGACCGCAGTACCGACAGAGCGGCGCCTACTCGCCGCACTCGGCCCCCGCATGCTGGAACTCGCCCGCGACCGCAGCGAAGGCGTCTACCCGTTCCTGATCACACCGTCGTACGCAGCCGAAGCGCGGCAGCTCCTGGGGCCCGACAAGCTCCTCGCGGTCAACCACCTCGTCGTACTGGAGACAGACCCCGCCCGGGCGCGCTCGATTGCCCGCAACACGATCAGCTTCTTCACCACGATCCCCAGCTATGCGGCGTCGCTGAAACGCCAGGGGTTCAGCGACAGTGACCTTGCCGACTTACCGGACGCGATGGTGGACACACTGGCCGCCTGGGGTGCGCCAGACGCGATCGCCGCCAAACTGCAGGAGCACCACGCAGCCGGCGTCGACCACGTAGCCATCAACGTCATCACCGGCGTCACGGGCCCCCAGCCGATAGCCGAATGGCAAACCCTCGCCCCAACTCTCCTCGCCCTCTAAGGGCCGTACTACATCGCACTAGCTCCAGCGGTACGCCGCAGGCATGATCCGGCGCCCGTACCGCGAGGGCCGTCGCCTCGGCTCCGGGCGCTAGCTCTAGCCACCGTGGTGTTGGCGCCCTAGTACGGCTGCGCTGCCGTACTAGCTGTGCTGCTGGCGCTTGAGCAGCGCTGGGATCCAGTGGTCGCCATAGCGCTCCTGCAACTCCGGCCGCCTCCAGTCGTCACCGGTGACCACACCACGACACAGTGACGACCCACACCCGCACTCCAGCTCGTACGGAACCCCCGTGCTGGTCCCGTAGTCGCTCGTCACCTCTTCGCCCACCGCGATGTCGCGACGCGCCTCGAGCGTCACCGCGTCGGCCCACCAGAGGTTCGGATCACAACTGTGGTTGCCATAGGCAATCACAGGCCGCGGCTCGGCGGGCAACACCACATGCTCATCGTCATCGACCGTGATCGTGTCGACCGGCGGATTCTTCAACAATTCTGTCAACTCCGCAGTCGTCACCCTGCGCCCAGCCAACTGCGAAACCACCGAGCCTTTGGCGATCGACCCAGCCGCGAATAGGCCGTGCCCCTCGATTCCGGAACCCTTCACCACAAGCTCCGGATGCCCCCAGAGCAGCCGCTTCTCATACAGCCGCGCGACAGATTCGACCTTGTCATACCGATACGGCTTGGCCTCGCCCGTCGCCTCGAACCCTTGACGCGCCCAAAACCCCGCAGCCCGCTCCGCATTCGTATCAACGACGGCCAGCCGAAGTACCCGAATCTCCCGCCAATTCCCGGCGACATATTTCTCCACCAGCTCGTACGCCGCGTGGCCGATCCTCTTGCCTTGACGGCCGCCATGCACCTGAAGCAATCCGATGAATCCGGTATGCCCGTTCGGATAACCCCTCAGCAGATCCACCACCGCGACCAGCTGATCCCCGTCCCAAACCCCCAGCACGACCTTGGCGTCCTCGGCGACACTCTCCGGCCGCATCACCAACAAACTCCGCGCATCCGCAGACCCCGGCGGATACCCGGTGATCCGCTCGGTATACCCCGGATCGGACTCGATCAATTCCTGCACAGCATCCACGTCACCGACGGACATCTCGGCCAACTTCATTCGGCCGCCTCCAATTCGTCGAGGCTGCCGGCCATGATCGCGCGCACATTCGCCGTGACCTTCTCCACCGGCCAGTCCCACCACGCAACCGCCAGCAACCGAGCGATCTCCTCCTCGCCGAACCGCTTCCGGATCAACTTGGCCGGATTCCCACCCACAATCCCGTACGCCGGTACGTCGTCCACCACCACCGACCGCGCCGCCACGATCGCCCCGTCCCCGATCCGCACCCCCGGCATCACCGTCGCGCCATACCCGAACCACACGTCATTCCCCACCACGGTGTCCCCGCGCCCAGGCAACCCAGTAATCAGATCGAAGTGCTTCGCCCAGCCCCCACCCATGATCGGAAACGGAAACGTCGACGGCCCGTCCATCCGGTGATTGGCCCCGTTCATCACGAACGTGGTCCCCTCCCCCAACGCGCAGTACCGCCCGGTCACCAACCGCTCCGGCCCCGTAGTGATAGAGCACATTCTTCGTCTCGAACGCCTCCGGATCCACCGGATCGTCGTAGTACGTGAACTCCCCCACCTCCACCAACGGCGACCTCACGAGCGGCTTCAACAACACCACCCGCTCAACCCCCACCACCGGCCCACCACCCCAGCATCAGGCCCAATCTCATCCATCCCCCGACCCTAAAACCCCCGCCCCACGCCCTCCACACCATTTCTCTGCTGCACCCATCCCGCCCGCCGCAGCACCACCGCGCCCGTCACACCCTCGCCTCGCCCGAGCGCAGCCCCGCTCGCCGCAACCCCTCCACCACTGGCACCCACCCCCGCCCGACCCACCACCAACCTGAACACCGGCCACGCCGCGCCTCCCCTCTCGGTGCCCCCGCGCTCCTAGCCCGTTCATGCCCACTGTCACGCCACCGCACAGCCGTCGCTCGAGGCTCCCGTCGGCCTCGATTGACGGCCTGGCGATCCACCCCACACCCCGATTTCAGCTCCAGCCCCACCCTCGCGTATTCTCTCGCCTTGGAGGATTCGCCTAGTGGCCTAGGGCGCACGCTTGGAAAGCGTGTTGGGGGCAACCCCTCACGAGTTCGAATCTCGTATCCTCCGCCACTCTCCGAGCGGCCGATTGACCGGTGTTTCCGCTGGTCAGAGCGACATCCGGTCACTCGCAGGGGACAGCACAGGAACGGCCCGGTCGCATCAGCGACCGGGCCGTTTCCCGTCTTAGTCTCAACGGCAGTCTCAACAGGCCAGCTCAGGCGGACAATTGAGCGGCCGTAGGCCCCTCGTCCGGCCGCCCCGGCTTGTCCTTCTTACCCTTCTTGGACTTCTTCCTCTTCTTGGCCTTGGGGGCCGCCTCCCACAGCAAGCCACCGACCCTCACAGCGATGTCCATACGGATCTGCTGAGTGATGTGCTGGTACCGCTTCACCATCGACGACGAGGACCAGCCCATCAGATCCATCACCGCCCGCTCGGGCACACCGAGCAGCAACAGAACCGTCGCTGCGGTGTGCCGGGCATCGTGTAGCCGCCCCTCCCGAACTCCTGCGGTCGCCAGGATGTCTTTCCACTCCCGGTAATCCATGTTCGGGCTGAGCACCTCCCCCGTCCGCTTAGCGAAAACCCACCCCTCGTCTTTCCAGAGCTGACGAGCGAGCACCCTTTCAGCGGCCTGAATCTTCCAGTGTTCTTGCAGGATCGCCGTCAGCTCTGGCGGCAAACCGATCGTCCGACGCCCGGCGCGCGACTTCGTCGGCGCTGTGTCCGGCCGCGCTTTCTGCTTCTTCGGGCAGAACCCCGGCTTCCGCCCGCAGGGCTCGCCGTCGCACCCGTGCTTGTACTTCGGACGGTTCAGGCTGCGGCGCACCTTCAGGACTCCGGACTTCAGATCGATGTCCGTCCACTTGAGCCCCAGCGCCTCCCCTTGTCTCAATCCGAGCGACAGCGCAATTGCCCAACGGGCACTGTTCCGACGCTTGTTCGCCTCATCCAAGATCGCTCTGATCTCAACCACCGAGTAGGGATCGATCTCTTCTTCTTCCTCCAGGTCGAGGCGCGGCGGAATGGCCTTCTCCGCAGGATTCGGGACAGTCAAGGCACCACGCCTCTCGGCCTCTCCCAGCGCCGTCCGAATGGTCCTGTGTGCCTGGTGAGCGGTACCGGCACTCGCGCCGTTGTTCTGCATCTTCGTGTAGAAGCGCTCCAGGTGCTCAGGCTCCAACTTGTTCAGCTTGTGCGCGCCAAGCCCTGGGATGAGATGCACCCGCACCGCGACCTCATAGGCGTCGTACGAGCCATCCCGCAGATTCGGCCGGGCGATTGTCAGCCAGTGAGTCAGCCAATCCGCCACGGTCCATTTCTTCTTACCGGCCGGGCGGACCCTTCCTTTGTCTCGCTCCTTCTCCAGCTCCGAGACTCGGTCGGCGACTTCGTCCTTGTCTTTCCGCATGATGTGCCGTCGGTCTGCCTTGCCGTCATCCTTGACGCCCATCGTGACCCGACCATGCCAGTAGCCGTCAGTGCCTTTGTAGATCGACGACCGGCCGTCCGGATTCTTCGACCGCTTGTCCTGGTTGTCCATGTCGCTCCCTTCAGGCAGCCTGGTTGTTGACGCGGGCAAGCGTCCGAAGCCGGTTGATGTAGTCGGTGATGCACTCGGCGGGAATGCGCCGGAGTCGTCCGAGCGGGATCGATTCGAGTTCGCCGGACTTCACCAGCGCAAAGGCGGTTGTCCGTCCGATGCCGAGCAACCGCGCGGCCTCCTCCACCGTCAGTAGCAGAGGCCCAGTGGCAACCTTCGAACCTTCGTTGATGCTCATCGGGACGTGATCTCCTTCGGTCCGTGTGGGCAAGCTGTCGATGCGATGGCTACTCATGCGGTCTCGCGCGCTGGCTGGCTTTCGCCGTCTTCGGCGAGTGGCGGCACAGGCCTGGGTCCCCAAGGCGTACCAGCCGTACCAGCCTCGTTTTCGCAGGTCAGGGTCAAGGAGGCTTGGTTCGCTGGTACGGCTTGAGCCGTACCAGAAGCGGAAGCCTCCTCGGGGCTGACCTGCGATGTTGAGGCTGGTACGGCTGGTACGGCTTCCTCAACGGCTGGCTTCGGCTCGGGGCAGTAGCGGCTCCACGCGTCGGCGAAATCGTTGCGGTGGTACCCCTTGGCTTGCCCGGTGGGGAATCGGGTCGTGACGCTGCGGATTTCGAAGTCGCGCAGCAGGTTGCCCATCCGCATCGCGGTTAGTCCGGCCGCGCCCATTGAGGCCCATGGCCCTTCAGGATCGCTGCGCAGGCGATCCAAGAGGATCTGAGTCGGCAGTGCGTCGGCGTCCTGAAAAGCTGTCCGGCAGTCGGCAAGCAGCCGGGTCGGGATCGATGCCTCATCACCTGCGTCGCGGTCGCTGGTGAGCGCTAGAGCGGCTTTGCGGGCAGCCCGTGGCCACTGACCGCCTGCCAGGTCGGCAATGGCAATCATCGGCTCCCAGGTGTCGGCGGCACGGTCTTCTAGCGGCATGTCCGGGGTCGCATTCCGCAGCGCCTTTACGTGGCCGGTGAGCCACTGGTTGAGGCGTTGCCGCAGCTCGTCCAGCTCGGGACCGTCGCGGCCGACGCGGTACGGCGCGACCTTCTCAAACGGCCCACGACGACGCATCCGAATCACAGCTGCCCGATCCTCGATCGTGTCCGGCATCGCACCGATTCCAGCGAGTGCGGCCATGGCGAACGTGGCGATCTTCTCCACTGATCGCGAACCGGCGTCATAGCGCAAGGCCGGACGACCTCGCTGGTGACCGGCATTGAGCAGGCCGCGAAGATCTTCGTTGTCGCCTGCCTTCGGCCCGAAGATCGTGTCGGCCTCATCGATCAGCAGGGTCGGCGGATCGGATGGCGCGACACCGATGGATCGGTAAACCGCAGACGGCGAGGCGTTGACGGTCATCAACGGCCGGTGTGACATGCCCTCGACCATGTCCAACAGCCGCGACTTTCCACAGCGCCGTTCAGGTGCCCGGATTACCAACCGGGGCGCACAGTTCCAGGCCGGTACGGCGTGGGTGGCCGCAACCCACAGCACGACGGCGATCAGCGCTGACGTGTTGGGCAGGATCACGTACCGGGTGATGGTCGCGGCGACATCGTCCAGCAGTTCCGCACCATCGATAGCGTCGCCCTGGTCGTGGTTGTCGTTCGTCATGCGGCAATCCCTTCGTCGCGGAAACCGCCAGCGATGGCAGCTCTGATGTCTCGGTCGGTCTGGGCTGCTTGGTGTCCTGCGTAGGTGAGGGCAGCGAGTGCGGCGGCGCGGTCGATGGCTCCGGCCGCGACCATCCGCGCAGCACCTCTCGCAGCGCCGTAGAGGGTTGTGCGTCGCTTGCCTTGGGGTGCTTGGCGGATGGCGTCTAGGAGGCTGTCGAGGAGCATGTCGGGGTGGGAGATGCCCCCGCCCGGTTGTGTCGTGGCTGGGGCGGTCGGCGGGGTGGAGGAATCGGCCGGCATAGGAGGCAGGCACGCTGTAACGAGAGCGGGGGGCATCTCTGCCGTTCCAGGTCCGGTGGTCGTTGCCCACCGGTAAGGCAGGCCGGTGCGGTGGTGGATCGACGGCGGAAGGACGACATATCCGCCGTCGGCTTTGATGTCGATCCCTCGACGGCCGGGCATCGGTCGTGAGGGCACCGGGTGGCCGGGGTGGCGGTAGTAGAGGTGCTGTCCCCCGGAGCCGGTGATGACCCGCAAGGTTCGCGGGAGGAGTCCTTCAGACACGAGTTGGGTCAGGCTGGTCATGCCGCCGTGCGCGGGGTCGACGTCGACCAC